>DATLXX010000023.1:0-96740 GCA_035575435.1 Candidatus Nitrosotenuis sp. | reverse complement strand
TTCCCGAGGTTATCCCCGTCCATAGGGTAGATTAACTACGTGTTACTGAGCAGTCTGCCTTGTATTGCTACAACGACTCGCATGGCTTAGTACCAATCCGATAGCAGTCAGGTCCCGCAGGATCAACGGGATTCTGAATTTTGGTTTATTTTTTATTGGAATTGGACGGAATGCACAATCTTCACATATCAGATTAGATCTTTTGATCAAATCCTCATCTTGTATGCGCAACTGGAGGCCCGTAAATCACAAACTGGTATGTTACCATACTTCATTACAAGCGCCGCCATAGCGTTGCGTATGCAAAAGAAAAAGAAAGGAAGAAGCAATATAAACCATTCAGAATTTTTTGCATAGACGGCGCCAAAACCCGATCAAAAATATATTCGGCAATATAAAGTGGCAAGTGTCAATTGGAAGCTAGCAGACTGTACCGAAAAAAGACGCCAAGATCGGCAAGACTCTTTGCAAAATCAAAAAAGATGCATGTCAACGGCGTGAGCCACAACATCAGGTTTTTTGAGCCTTACCCTTTTGTGACAAAATCTGCAAGCGGCAAGTATCTAATCGATGTGGACTCTAACAGATACATAGATTTCTGGATGGGTCACTGGAGCTTGATTTTAGGGCACGCCCCAAGCCAAGTTCTCACAAAGATAAAAAAACAGCTAAAAGACGGCTGGATGCACGGAACAGTCAACAAGAACACAATCGAGCTTTCAGAGATTATTTCAAAAGCAGTTTCTGTCGCACAAAAGATTCGATATGTGACAAGTGGTACCGAGGCAACCATGTACGCAGTCAGGCTTGCTCGCGCTGTGACCGGAAGAAAAACGGTAGCAAAGATAGATGGAGGATGGCACGGGTACACCAGCGATTTGCTCAAAACTGTCAACTGGCCTTTCAAAGAATCTGAAAGCCGCGGCCTCACAGATGAGCGGCACATAGTCTCCATCCCCTACAACGACCTGGAAAAGTCTTTGCAGGTTTTGACAAAAGTGAAAAAGGATCTTGCCGCCGTGATAATTGAGCCGGTTCTTGGTGGAGGCGGGTGCATACCTGCCACCACGGACTACCTCAAAGGAATACAAGAATTTGCAAAAAAGAACGGAACGGTATTCATTTTGGACGAGATAGTAACAGGATTCAGGTTTAGGTTCGGATGCCTATATGAAACCATGAGACTGGATCCGGACATTGTGACTCTGGGTAAAATTGTGGGTGGTGGTTTCCCCATTGGTGTGATTTGCGGAAAAAATGAGATAATGAAACATGCAAACACTCGGCATTATGCAAAAACCGAGAGGGCCTACATTGGTGGCGGCACTTTTTCTGCAAACCCTGCAACCATGTGTGCCGGTTCTGCAACACTAAGCGTGTTACGAAAAAACAATTCGATTTACAAAAAGATCGGAAAACTCGGACAACAAAGCAGAGAAGGACTAGACAAGGTTTTTGACGGAAAGGTAATCACGACAGGCCTTGGATCTCTGTTTATGACGCATTTTGTGACAGATGGAGTAAGCCAGGTCAAGGATGCATCAGATGCTGCAAGATGCGACACCAAAATGCTGCAGCGATTTCACTTTGAGATGATTGCAAGAGACGGAATATTTTTCCTGCCTGGCAAGCTTGGCGCATATTCTGGTGCGCATTCTGAATCCGATGTCAAGGCCATTATTGAGGCTGCTACAAGATTCTCAGAGTCTCTTTAGATATAGAAAAATAGCTGTGCAAAAAACAAACGTCATGTTATGTGTCGACGTGGACTCCTTAAGTCCCGTGGAGGGCAGAGAGGGGACGCAGATTAGGCAGATATTTCATCCGCACAACACCATGCTTGGAATTCGATTCAGCATTGCAAGATGCGTCATGCAGCAACACACGAGAACAAAAAGACACACACTCAAGTCGGCCGAAGTCTATTATGTCACAGGCGGCAGCGGCATCCTACATGTGGACGGCCAAAGCTGCGAGCTGAGAAGCGGGCAGGCTGTGTATGTGCCGCCGCACTCGGAACAGTTTGTTGAAAACACCGGAGAGACCCCCCTTGAGTTTTTGTGTATAGTGGACCCTGCATGGAGACAGGAGGATGAAACAATAACTGAATAGTCTGCTTATAATTTAAATTGGCTGTGGGAATCACCATACTCAGTGAATAGTTTAGACGTACTTCTAAACAAAGCAGTGCTGCAGTCCATCCAAGACACCCTAGATAAAGAAAGACTCAGGCGCATCGAGGTGCATTTACACGGGCATGGTCTCATGGTATCAGAGATGCTAAGCAGGTTCGGTGAGCTGAGAAAAAGTCTCTTCGAGTTTGAGCACGACTTTGAGAAAATTGAGGATGTCATACTCAAGAACTTTCTTACCACTGAGGAGCAGCACTCTGAGACATGGCTTGTGATAGGCAACAGGGCCTTAACTGAGCTCGTCTTGAAGACGTTTGCGGACGAAGACAAAAAGATGATTTTGGATTTTACAAGAAACAGGCCTGAGACGATACCAAGGATCTTGAGTTTGTGCAATCTGCCAAACACATCTGGATACAGGAAGGTAAAGCAGCTTATTGATGATGGCTTTGTCATACCCACTGGCATGTCAGAGACATTTGAGGGAAGGCGCGCCCTGCTCTACAAGTCGATAATTCAAAAGGCCCAAGTCTACATAAACAAAAACGAGATCACCGCCAAGATTTTGGTCCCAAAGGAGATTCTCTGCTCCAGCATGATCGTAAAGACAATCATGGAAATAAATGAGGGAAGGCGCACACTAGCAAACTAGCATATTTTTAAAACAGTTTGCACATATTGATGCATTGGATAAGGCACAAGCTTACCAGGTTTTGCAGTTAGAGCCAGGCTCGTCATTTACCGAAATCAAGTATGCGTACAGGAAGCTTGCGCTGGAGCTCCATCCAGACAAAAACACCGCAGAAAGGGACGGCATCAGATTCAAGCAGATCACAGAGGCATACCACCTCTTAAAGAACAGCGCAAAGGTTGCAAACTCAAAAGCAAGAGAAACAAAATACACGAACACCAGAGCAAAAAAAGACGAATCGTTTTCTCGAACCAACTGGGGAGCACGCCCAGGGGATTCTCCGCCGCAGGAAGACTGGGAGAGATATACAAGGCAGACAGAGCAAAACGATCCGTTCTTTTGGAAAAGCTACGTTGCAGAATTTTGGCGCGAGTATGAGTCGCGCGTCAACAAAAAATATGACCCATATGACTTTGAGGTGACACAAGAGACAAAAAAGGAACCAGATCTCCTAGTCGGTGTGGACCACAGCAAGTGCATCGGCTGCTGCAGTTGTGAGATCATAGCACCACAAGTGTTTTGGGTCGACAAGCACTCAAAGATGAACCCCAAGTCGCATGTAGTAAATCAAAAGGGCGCAAAACAAGATAAGATAATGGACGCGGCCCAAACATGCCCCACAAAGGCAATAAATGTAGACGAAGAAGACACTGGAAGGCGACTATACCCCTACTAGCCCTTCAGTTTGGAGAGAATCTGTTCAAATTCTGAATCTGAGAGCTTTGGCCTGTTTGCAAACATGCTATGAACTGCAGATGCAGAGTCTTCACTACTGCGCGGTATAAGGTGGACATGGACATGAGGAATCTCTTGCCCAGCACCTCTCCCGTTGTGTACGGCGAGCAGGGTGGCGCCAGTGAGCGAGTCCACCTTTGCGATTACTTTGTGCACCGTCTCAAAGAGGTCTTTGTTGTCAGTTGACCCCATCTCTTGTATTTTCTCATAATGCTTTTTTGGTATCACCAGTGTGTGTCCTTTTGTCAGCGGGAATGCATCGAGAAACGCAAGCGAGTTCTCAGTCTCCATTACGACCTTGGCCTTTATGTCGCCTCGGACGATTTTGCAAAATACGCAGTCCATCCCACTTTGAGTGGACGCATTCTTGCATATATTTTGCAATGATGGCCATCCGAAAAAATTGACACGAAATATAAAGGATAATTTAGTTGGCAAGATGTTGTCGATTAAGAACATCACGGTTCTTGGGTCAGGCGTCATGGGCCACGGCATAGCTCAAGTTAGCGCCATGTCGGGCTACAATGTGGTTCTCCGTGACATCGATCAGCAGTTTCTTGACAAGGCAATGGAGAAGATCAGGTGGAGCCTTGAAAAGCTCGTCTCAAAAGAAAAGATCACACAGTCGGAATTAGACGCGATCTTATCTAGAATCAAGACGAAGATCGATCTTGCAGAGGCGGTGAGTTCTGCGGATTTGGTTATTGAGGCAGTTCCCGAAATTATGGACCTCAAAAAAAAGGTCTACTCGGAGCTTGACAGAGTCGCAGACAAAAGAGTCGTCTTTGCGTCAAACACGAGCACATTGCCAATCACAGAAATTGCAAATACAACGAGTAGGCCAGACAAGTTTATTGGGATTCATTTCTTTAATCCTCCGCAGCTGATGAAGCTAGTCGAAGTGATTCCAGGCCAAAAGACTGCAAAAGAGATAGTTGACCTCACAGTCAACTATGTCAGGTCGGTCAAAAAAGAGCCAGTCATCTGCAAAAAAGACGTACCTGGCTTCATAGTGAACAGACTCTTTATCCCACTTGTACACGAAGCATGCTGGCTAAAGCAAAGGCAAGGCTACACACTTGAGGAGATAGACTCTGCAGTGAAATTCAAGATGGGTTTCCCGATGGGAATTTTTGAGCTTGCTGACTTTACTGGCATGGATGTGATTCACAAGGCCACAGTTGAGCTCCATCTGAGGGACAAGAAGGTGATCTTTCCGCACCCACAGGTAGAGCAACTCTACAACGAGAAAAAGTTTGGCCAGAAATCAGGCCAAGGATTCTACAAGTACTCTGACGACAAGTACGAGCGGGTCCAACTTGACGAAAATTTGGCGAAAAAATGCAACCCAATCCAGCTTGTGGCAAACATCCTCAACAACGCCGCATGGCTGGTCACCAACCAGGCAAGTGATGTCGCCGAAATCGAAAAGGCCGCTCAGCTTGGACTTGGCCTAAAGAAGCCCATTTTTGAGACAGCAAAAGAGTTTGGGATAAAAAACATCCTAAGTGAGCTAAACGAGCTTGCAAAAAAGTACGGAAGTTTTTACGAGCCGGATCCCTTGCTGCTATCTATGCAGTGATTTGTCTCAGAAGGTATTCCACTGCCTCCTGCGGCGTGTTGACTCCGACAACTTTGACGTTTTGTCTGTGATCGAGAAACTGGTCTGCAAACTTGGTGGCCATGCCCCCAGAGCCCTTTAGTGCTACAATGGGCCTTTTGTGCATGTATGCAGCACACATCTCAGATAGTGTTCCTGACCCCCCGCCCACTACAATGACGCCGTCTGCCGAGAGCGCAGTAAGAAAATCTCTGGCAAGGCCAAGTCCGCTTGGGATCACAATATCACAGTACTCGTTTGCAAACGACGGGTTGTCTTGAGGGATTATTCCAACCGTGAGGCCGTGTGCATCCTTGGCGCCATGGCACGCAGCTTTCATCACTCCTCCCAGGCCGCCCGAGATCAACACGGAATTTGATTTTGCCACCTCGCGGCCTACCTCGTATGCCAGTTTCTCAAGCTCAGGTGTGCAGCCGTTTTCATTGTTGCCTATAACTAGGATCTGGCGTCGCTTTGGCATCAGTGATTCACCGGCGCTTTCAAATATTTTATCCATGTGATCGTGTGAATCAGCGTAAAGGATATAACAGTAGACAGTCAAGTTCGCTCATGACGAAAAGAACGATGCCAGTGTGCATGACTCCGGCACAGTATGCAAAGATTGCCGAGATTGCAAAGATGAATGGTATGGTCAATGCAAGCCAGGCAATCGAGAAGATCCTAAAAGAGATCTAATTTTTTGTTTTCAATTACATTTTTTAGATGATGCCATCAATTAGGTTTGTGGGTCTATTTAGCAAAAAGCCTGCAGTGTGCACTGTATGCAGTAAAGAAACAACACACAAACACAAGCCAAAAAAAGAATGGAATCTGCAGTATCCACTTTGCACTGATTGCTATATGAGGACGCTGGAGCAGTATTACTCTGGCACCTACAAGCAGAAATGCGTCACCTGCGGCGCGGAACAAAAGATAACAGATCTTTGGGAGCCGAGGTGGCAGTGGGAAATGGAAGGCCTGCTGTGCAAGTCGTGTTTTGACAAAAAAGAAGTCGAATTCAACCATAAAAAAGATTTTTGCGGTGTGTGTGGCACAAGGCTTAGTTTCTTCAGATACAACCCAAAGGCGAACTGGAAGATAGAAGGCCAGCTTTGCAGAAAATGCTGGGATGAACAAAAGGCGGCCCACAAATGAAGCTCTTCAAGAAGGCAACGTGTGACGAATGCAGTAGCAGATTTGTGTCAGACGAGGAACTCATGCAGCACAAACAAATAGTCCACGGCAAAGACCGGCCGTACGACTGCAAGGCGTGCAACCAGAGTTTTTCAAACATGCAAGATATGAGGACGCATCTGCAGAGATCTCATAGCTACAAAGCCTAGATTGCTTGCAGTGTCTTGACTATTGGCGGCCTTACCTTGGTAAAGACCCTAAATCCGCATATGCATTTTATTTCAGGCAGCCTGCTTAGCTCAGAATTTGTCACACTCGTTCCGCACCTGAGGCACTTGTAAATTACGTCGAATTTCTCTGTTGATGGTGCAGATTCGGCAGGTTGCTCTGACATGTAGATTCTGTCTTGATTCTGTAATTTAAGGCTACTTTAACGACAGTTCTATGTAGACATCGTCTGGGATCTTGAGGCGCATCAACTGCCTGATTGCCTTGTCATCTGCGCTGAGATCGATTATTCTTCTGTGCATTCGCATTTCCCATTTTTCATACGTCTCGGTTCCGTTGCCGCACGGCGACTTGCGCGTCACTACATTCAGTCTTTTTACCGGAAGTGGTGTTGGTCCCTTTACTTTGACGCCTGTTTTTTTGCCAATGCCCATGATCTCTGTGCAGACTCCATCCAATTTGGGGAGGCTGGTGCTTGTCAGTTTGATGCGGGCAGATTGAGTCAAGATAGACCAGCTTTAGGGTTTGTATTCTTCGGTGATTTCTTTTACAATTCCCGCTGCGATGGTGGCACCCATGTCTCTGAGTGCAAATCTTCCCAGCTCTGGGAAGTCCTTGAATGTCTCAATGCATGTTGGTCTGACTGGCCTGATCTTTACAATTGCCGAGTCGCCAACTTTGAGGAATTTTGGGTTTTGCTCGTCAACTGCACCGGTTGCTGGATTTATTTTTGCCTCAAATTCGGTGATTGTTGCAGCAACCTGTGTGGTGTGAGCGTGCATGACTGGAGTGTAACCAGGTGCAATAGCTGTTGGGTGATGAATTACTATGATTTGCGCTTTGAACTCTTTTGCGGCCTTTGGCGGATTGTCTGGGTGTCCAACCACGTCACCTCTTTTGATGTCCTTCTTTTCAACGCCTCTCAAGTTAAAGCCGATGTTGTCTCCTGCTTCTGCAGACTCCATTTGAGTGTGATGAGTTTCAATTGATTTGACTTCACCTGTTGCGCCAGATGGCATGATGATGATTTTGTCTCCCACCTTGAATTTGCCTGTCTCTACTCTGCCAACAGGCACCGTTCCTACGCCGGTAATAGAGTAAACGTCTTGAATTGGCAGTCTGAGCGGTTTGCCCACCGGTTTTTCTGGTACTTGAAAGTCATCAAATGCTTGAAGCAGTGTCTTGCCGTTCCACCATGGCATGTTCTCGGATTTCTTTACTAGGTTGTCACCCTTCCATCCCGAAATTGGGATAATCGGTACGTTTTCTAGTTTGTAGCCGACTGACTTGATCAGCTTTTCTACCTTTTCCTTTGCAGTCTTGAACGCCGCTTCGGAGTAGTTGCTGTCATCCATCTTGTTGATTGCGACAATCAGTTGGTTTACGCCCAGTGTCTTGAGCAGGAATGCGTGTTCTCTTGCTTGTCCGCCTGGCGCAATAGCTGTGTCTGTTTCGCCTTCTTTTGCTGAAACAACCAATACAGCGCAGTCTGCTTCAGATGCACCAGTAATCATGTTTTTGATAAAGTCCCTGTGTCCAGGTGCGTCAATTAATGTAAAGAAGTACTTTGGAGTCTCAAATTTCTGAAAAGCTAAATCGATTGTAATACCTCTTTCTCGTTCATCTTTAATGTTGTCCATGACCCACGCGTACTTGAAGGTGTCGCCTTTTCCGGTCTTTTCTGACTCGGCTGCGTGTGCTGCGATCGTCCTTTCGTCTACGAGTCCCATATCCATCAGGAAGTGACCCATAGTGGTTGACTTGCCGTTATCGATGTGACCGGTTACGATCAAGTTCAAGTGTGGTTTAGTTGCCATAGGCTTTTCGTGCTGTGAGGGGTTTATTAGAGTTACGATTTTTTCAAGACTTTTTCTCATTTTTTAGATTTTTTTGATCAGGGGGCAATTCCATGGTTTTTAGATTGGGACACCGTTTGTAGGACAACAAAACCTGATCATCTATCAAAGACATAAATCAAAGTAGACAGCCAAAAAAACCATGAAGATCACAATTTCTGCAATCAAAGCTGACGTCGGAGGCATTGGCGGTCACACAAGGCCAAGCGATGGACTTCTCGATGCAGTCAGGCGGACTGTGAAGGGAGCGTCGAATCTTTTGCTCGATTATTATGTAGGCTATGCAGGCGACGACGTGCACATTGTGATGTCTCACACTAAAGGCACAGACAATTCCGATATACATGGCTTGGCATGGAAGGCATTCGAGGAAGGCACCAAAGTTGCCAAGTCAGAAGGACTCTACGGAGCTGGACAGGATCTGCTAAAGGATTCCTTTTCTGGAAACGTCAAGGGGATGGGTCCAGGAGTTGCCGAGCTGGAGTTTGAGGAAAGACCCAATGAAGCATTCACCGTACTTGCTGCAGACAAGACGGAGCCTGGCGCATTCAACTATCCGTTTTACAGATTGTTTGTCGACGCATTGAGCAACACAGGCCTCATTGTCAACAAGTCACTTGCGGCCGGAGTCAAGTTCAGCATAATGGACGTCGAGGAAGGAAAGGTGGCTGAGTTGGAGCTATGGCATGACAAGCCGATCTTGGAGGCGGCCCTGATGTATCCTGGCAGGTATGTAATATCTGCCGTGCACACAAAGAGCGGGGAACCAATAGTTGCTTCATCAACAGACAGACTCCACAACATAGCTGGCACTTATGTAGGAAAAGACGATCCGATTGCGATTGTGAGGACCCAGAAGAACTTTCCGGCCACAGAAGAGCTTGGTAGTGTCTTTAACAACCCGCACTATGTCGCAGGCAACACGCGAGGCTCTCACCACATGCCACTCATGCCAGTCAAGATAAACACTGCAGCCTCGATTGATTTTTGCATTCCGATTGTTGAAGCCCTCGTATTTTCAATGCATAATGGCAAGTTCACAGGTCCGTTTGACGGATTTTCAACCCCAGACTGGGATTATGTAAGGCAGGTGGCCACACAGAAAGCATTGGCAATGCGCAGCCAAGGTTTCATACACCCCGCCACACTCGTCCCAGCTGAGCTTGAATATGCTGAAGGCTACAAGGCGGTGATCGAAGGATTGCACAAAAAGATGAAGCCTCTTGAAACAAAGCAAGTTGCTGGCAGCAAGAAATACGAAGACCCAGACTAATTCTGAACTAAACAGCAATAAAGTTAAGAGTAAGGACGAGTAGCTTTCATTAATGAAAATAGTTCCCGAGTGGGTTTTTGCACAGCTGTCTTTGATTGGGATCGGCGGTGCGTCAATCTCACAGATAATAATCACCATTTTCGGCCAGACAATACCGCAGGCGGTGACTGGATTCTTCAAGGAGATCGGCGGAGTCTTGATGCTTGTGTTAGTCTTTGTGTTTGCGTTTACTTGGTTTCTGCGTGCAAGGCCGCACAACAAACCAAAGAACTACTCTGTGATCACATTCGACGTGTTTGGAAACCAGATATCAATAGACGGCTTGCGCACCGAGTTCAAAAACCATGATGTTGCATGGAGCTTCATGAAACAGTACAAAAAAGACTACCCACTCTACAACTTTGCCATGGTATCAGACTCGCCCAAATCAGACAAGAAGACCATCTTCAGGTACATCTAAAGATCCATCAGGCTGATTCATGTTCTTGAACCAACTCGCATTGACTCAGGATTAGTTGGTTTTTGGTATTTGGTATTTGCCTACAAGTTATTCAGAACGTCCAAGCATAAATTCTAAATAACAAACAATTTCAACGAACAAAATGCCACTAGATGTAATTCAGGAAAAAAACCTAAATGAGATCATCAATTACGCGTTGGAATACCCAAGCGTGGTTCTTTCTGCAACGAAAAGCAGTCTGCAGCGCAATACTGCAGACTTTGCGTATGGACTTTATGTCGGATATATTTCTGGGTTGTTTTTTGACAAGTTTCTTTTAGAAAACAAAAGATTCCTCAACGACGACGAATTATCCGATTTTTACTCCAGATTAGCTGCAAGACGGGACGAAATCATGCTAAAGATCAAAACACATCTCAGATTGGCATGACTTTGTGCGGCTTACTTTTATCTTAGAGCTGTCTACAATTCAATTGTGCAGTTTTCTCTAGTCTCCGACACATTTGAGAAGATGGAATCCACCACCAAGAGGCTGGAGCTTACTCAATATTTGGTGGATTTGTTCAAATCAACCCCAAAAGACAGCATCTCAAAGATAGTTTATTTGATTCAGGGAAAGCTTAGGCCGGATTTTGAGGGCGTGGAGCTTGGACTTGCGGAAAAACTCGCAATACATGCAATCGCAAAATCATCCGGCATTCCAATCAAGAAGATAAACGAGGCATACTCCGAGGATGGCGATTTGGGCAGGGCGGCCGCGAAAATTCTGGAGCAAAAAAAGCAGACCACCTTCTTGGCGCAAGACATCACAGTTGAACGGGTCTATGACACGTTGTACAAGATTGCAAAGTTGGAGGGGACAAGATCCCAGGACCTAAAGATGAAGTATGTCTCGAGCCTTCTCAACGATGCGACTCCACAGGAGGCAAAATTTATTCTCAAGATATTGATGGGCACCTTGCGTCTTGGCATTGCAGACAACACCGTGATGGACGCGCTTGCAATTGCGTTCACTGGCTCAAAAGAGAACAGGGTTAAGCTTGAAGAAGCATACAATGTATCCTCGGACCTTGGCAAGGTGTCGGAGCTTCTTGCCAGAAATGGCCTTGAGGGCCTCAGGGAGTTTCGTGTGAACGTGTTCAACCCAATACGACCCATGCTTGCGGAGCGAGTAAAAAGCGAGCAAGAGGCAGTTGAAAAACTTGGAAGAGAGTTCGCAGCAGAATACAAGCTCGACGGCGAGCGCGTGCAGATTCACCTCAGGGACGGCCGAGTCGTGCTGTTTTCAAGGAGGCTTGAAAATATCACCAATTATTACCCAGACATTGTCGAAAAAGTCCCAGAGGCGTTGAAAACCACCGAAGCAATCTTGGAGGCGGAAGCTGTCGCAATTAATGAGAATACGGGTGAGTTTTTGCCTTTTCAGGAGCTGATGCACCGCAGGAGAAAATACGACATAGACAAGATGGTCGCAAAATACCCAATCACGGTAAACATGTTTGACATTTTGTATCTTAATGGCAAAGAGATGCTAAATGAGCCCTATCAAACAAGGAGGAAAAAGCTAGAAGAAATAGTGGTTGAGAACGATTTTGTCAAGGTGATTCAGAAGGTTCTGGTCCATTCAGAAAATGAGATCGAGGATTTTTTGGAAAACGCCATAAATGCAGGATGTGAGGGACTCATGCTCAAGGCCTTGGACGCGCCGTACAGAGCCGGCGCGCGCGGCAGCAACTGGCTCAAATTGAAAAGAGAGTACAGAAACGAGCTTGGAGACAGTTTGGACCTCGTAGTGATTGGCGCATTTTTTGGCAAAGGTAAGAGGACTGGCAAGTATGGAACTTTGTTGTTGGCATCGTACAACCAAGATCAAGATACCTTTGACAGCATTTGCAAGGTAGGCACCGGGTTCACTGACGAGCATTTAGATCAGCTCTACCAGATTTTGTCAAGCAAAGTAACCATAAAGAAAAATCCCAGAATAAATTCAGGGATGGAGGCAGATGTTTGGTTTGAGCCAGAGATGGTCATCGAAATAGTTGCCTCAGAGATCACGCTCAGTCCGGTTCACACGGCCGCAAAAGACGCAGTTCGGAAAGGAAGTGGCCTTGCCTTGAGATTCCCAAAATTCACAGGAAAGATAAGGACTGAAAAGGCGCCTGAGGACGCAACCACAAACGACGAAGTGGTGGCTTTGTATCGCAGCCAGAGAAAGGTGACTCAGACCGTTTCCGAGATCTGACACACTCCATACCCAAGGGTTCTGGCTTTCCAGATCACATTTGTAATATCGACACGACAATAGAACCTTAATTAATACCTGCCCAAGTTATACAGAAGGATGTATAGTGGAGAACTAGAGGTCCAAGCAAAGCGAAAAGCGATTGCAGTTTTACAAGACGAGATAAATCGAATCCTCAACGCAGCAAGAGAGCTTGCCACACTGCCCAATCTGGTCATGAAAAAGGACAAGGCAGGCATCAAGGCAGTAAATGAGCAGATCTCAAGTATTGAGGAAGAGGTTGAAAATCTCAGGAGAAAAATAACTCGCGAAGTCGCCGATGTTGGCGGACTCATCATGAACAGGGAAAACCTGCTCAACACTGCTTACACTATGGACGAGATTGCAGGATACATCACGGGAATTGCCTTCAAGCTTTCAAACATCAAACCATCCACATTGAAGGCCTCAAAACTCGACGAGGACATTTCCGCACTAGTCGAATTGCTGGTAGACGAAGTCTACAAGCTAAATGAGATAGTGAGAGGGCTAAACACAAACACCGCAAATGCAATCGAGCTTGCTCAGGAGACCCAGAAAATAGAGCGTGAAATAGACATAAAGTACCGCATGGCCGTAATCAAAGCATTAGACGAGATCAGCAACACAAAAGAACTCATGCTCGTAAAAGACGTAATACAAGGGATTGAAGAGATGGCAGACAAATGCCAGCAGGTGTCTGACTCGTTCATTCTTCTTGCATTAAGCCTCTAACCCAATTTTTCATTATTGTTAGAGCCACAAATGCAAAATAATTTGTAGTGCCGACGCAGTTACAGTGTAATGCTCGGAGAGATTGTGGAAAACAGAATTGTGGTATGGAGTGCCGAAGACGCAAAAGCCATATTTTCTGAATCATACTACGGCAAGCCAATCGGCATAGCCAAGCCAAAACCAGAGGAGATCGATGTTCCCCTAATTTTGGATTTGATTGAGGGATTATATTTGCAAGAAAGATCACAACTGATAATTTTCAAAGCAAAAAAGAAGATTAGTAGGCAGCAGTTGTTGGAGATTTGCAGAAAGGAATACCACAACTTTGACAAAAAATACCAGGTGTACAAGGATTTTAGAGACAAAAAATACATTGTGAATCCAGGAATAAAATTTGGATGCGATTTTGCTGTGTACCAGAGAGGTCCTGGTATAGACCATGCACCATACTTGGTTCAGGTGTACAACAAAACAGACACCATCTCATCCACAAGTGTGGTGCTCGCCGGCAGACTTGCCACCAGCGTCAAGAAAAATTTTATTTTAGCAATACCGCACGGAGACAAAGTGAATTACTTGGCGCTCGATTGGTGGAGGGCCTAGATTCTTTTTACATGTTCTGCAATCTTGTTGTAGATTGCATACATGTCTTTTGTTATCTTAAAGTCGTGGGCGTTTTTCCACTTGCTGTAAATTCTTATTTCCTTTATTGTCGGGTCTACAAAGATCGTAGCGTCCTTGATCGATTGTTTTGCAATAAGCTCGTTTAATTCTGTGTCTTTGTTTAGCTCGTCTGCAAGAATACCTCCAACCCATCTGACTGACTTGATTTTTTTTGCTCCAAAGTGACCTTCTGTTTGGAGCACAGTCTTTGCGACGTATTTTGATGGATGCACTGCATCAAGTTTGACGATGTAGTGGGCCTGGAATCGATCTTGGGCACCCCAGTGAGATATTGTGGCGTCTTGCATCTTTTTCTACCCTTTTTGAATGATCTGGATTAGGTCTATGTTTGAGTTATGTAGCTCGACACAGCCTCGGTTTGTTACCATCCTTGGAGTCTGGGAAAAATTTCTGCCGTAGTAGTCCTTGGATCGTTCCACAGGATCCGTTCCGATCTCTTTTGGTGTGGCATCCACACCTATGTCTTTGAGCATGTGCGAGACCTTTTGTGGCCATGTCTCATAGACAAAAGTGTCGGACTCGGAATCATGCATGTTTTTTGGTGATTTGCCACCCACAAATAAAGTTTTGACACTGCAAGTGATCCGATTAAATAATACAAATCAAATGGCAATTCTATGTTAAAATTTCAAAACAAAGTTGTTCTGGTCACAGGTAGCGGCACGGGCATTGGACAGACCGTTGCCAAGTTATTCGCAGAGAACGGCGCAAGCATAATCATTTTGGGACGAAGAAAGGAGCCCTTGGAGGAAACAAAAAAGATCCTTGAGGAGATCATTGCCAGAGTGAAAAGTAACGGCAGAGTATGGTTGTTTGCTGGGGTGGATGTGAGCGACGAAGCAGGCGTCTCAGAAATGTTTGATGAATTAAAAAAATTGAACGTCAGTGTAGATGTTGTCGTCAATAACGCTGGCGTCTCTGGACCCGTTACGTGTTTTGCGAATGCGCCTCTTGATGAATTCAAGAGCGCTGTTGGAATTCACCTGACAGGCACATTTTGGACATCGGTTCAAGCACTGAAAGTCATGAAGCCGGGTGCAAAGATAGTTACGATTTCGACATTTTTCACAGAAGAGAGACCATACGAGCAGCGACCATACAGATTCAGGACGCCATATACTGCTGCACAAGGCGCAAAGAACAGACTCGCCGAGGCAATGTCTTGGGAGCTAACTGAGAAAGGGATTATATCCATTGCGACAAACCCAGGACCGGTTCACTCTGACAGGATTTACAAAACAGTATATCCCAAAGCTGCTGCAGAGTTTTTGAGGGTGAGCGGTTTTGAGGATCTAAGCCCTGTCGAAGTAGAAGTGGCAAACAAAGACATAGTTGGCCTGCTTGGAGAAAACGAGCAAGCTGTAAACGATGGCATAAGCAAGGCTGCACAAAACATCGTAAAGATGAAAGGTGGAGATGCGCAAAAGATTTCCGAGACGTTAAGGAGACTGTTAGCAAAGATACAGGAGATAGCAGAAAAAGTGCAAAAAAACACATCATTTATGATTGCGGACAGGCAGTTCCTATCTCAGCTTCAAGTGGCGCAGACTGTGCTCACACTGGCTGACGACGACATTGCAAGGATTCTTAACGGAAAAGTGATTCCTGGAGACAGAGTGTTTTACCCAGTAAAGCCGCATGTCGCCAGTGCAACCCCGCTGACCTCTCCTAATTTTTCGTCCGAGGTAGTCGTCTTTGCAGTTGATGCTACAGACGACTCTGATGTCCGCAGAGCCGAGTTTCTTGCGCAACACATAGAGAAAAACGGCGGCAAAGCAGTATGCCTCGTCTCACAAAACATGTCAAAGCAGCACCAAGACTCACTCGGTTCGAAGTTCCACTCGCATGTTGTAGATTTGACAAACCCGCAGGAGGTTCAGAGGTGGCTTACTGCGGCAAAGACACAAGGCAGGCTGTCCACAATAGTGTACATCACAGGCAAGGTTCCGGCCAACTTTAAGATCACGGAGCTGTCAAGAAAAGAATGGGACGGTTTGGTTGACAAATTCATAAACACGCCTGCGACCGTGCTCCAGACAGCATTTGAGATCTTCGTTCCGGGGGGAAGAAAAGATCCTCGATTGTACAAAAACGCTGCAGGCACTGCGGTGGTAATAGGACCCGATTTGCCAAGCGGTGCCAAGATATCTGGTGCGGACAGGGCCCGAGTAGAGGTGTTCAGGGGAGCACTCAGGCCATTTACGACTACGGTGAATCAGGAGCTCAGCGACGTATTAAAATCAAAAATAAGGTCATTCCTAGTTCTCCCAGGTAGCATAGACGGAAAGGAACCTGACAACAACAAGATCGCGAGTGCACTCAACTACTTTGTCACTGATGCGTCAAGAAGCTCGTCAGAAGTCACATTCTGCGTGGACGAGACAAGAGAGTAAATGAAAAGATTCGCAGACCTCAAAGTAGGAGAGGAGTTTTTTTCTACCTGTACCTTTTCTAAAAAAGAGCTAGAGTCGTACCTTGGATTTTCCAGGATAAAGAACACGATCTTCGACGATGAGGAATACAGCAACATAGTGTCAGGTCGCGCAATAATTGCGAGGATGGAAGGTGAATTTACAAGGCTGAGTCAGATTTACGGCAATATGATCCTCCTGTACGGGATGGATGGAGACCCAAATTGGGAGAATCGGCACACCAGATTCCTCAAGCCGCTCCACGTGGATGAGATTCTCAAAATAAAATTCACCATATCTGACAAAAAAGATCTCGATGATGAATTCGGCATGATTTCAGTTGATTTTGAAGGAAAGAAAGAAAATGGAGACGTAGTCGTGGTTGCAAAACGCAACCTATACAGGATAAAAAAAGAGCCGCCGAGGTAACTATTCCGGCACCGAGATTGTCTCCAGTTTGCCGTCTTTGACTCTTATGTGCAAGTAGCGATTATCTTGGAAAACAAGAGTTATTCCGCCGTCTTTGTCCGGGTCTTCAACTTTGATTAGTTCCTGCATTCTGATTCCGTCAAATTTTGCCATGTATTGGAGATGCTGTGCCCGATTATATCCTTAACCGGTATTTGTAGGCCATATTCCATCCAAGAACAGCTTGATTGCAGTTCCAATCATTGCTGCGCTGATCATGATTCGAATGCTGTTTTCTTTTATCTCTACTGACAGTCTGGCCCCCACCAGGCCGCCAAAGAATGCGCCTGATGAGAGGAAAAGCGCATATGCATAGTCGGCGTGCCCCAAAAATGCATGAGTGATGAGGCCAGAAGCCGATGAGAACAACAGTATTAGTTGCGATGTTGCCGTTGCTCTCTTCACTAGCAGCCCAAGGCCTATTATCATGAGGGGCACGAAAATTATTCCGCCGCCGATTCCAAAGAAGCTAGACAGTATTCCTGCAAAGAAGCTAATTGCGGCAGACAGCACTATTGCCTGCTTTGCCACACCTGTTTGTTCTTGGTTCAGATTTCGTCTCAAGAACAGATACAGGCATGATGCTACCAGCACTGCTCCAAATAAGATCTTGAATGCGGACGGCGTGACTTCAGCTGTGAGAAATGCGCCAAGAATCGTACCTGGGATCGACATTAGTCCGAGCCTGAGGCCGGTTTTGTAGTCTATTCGTCGTTGTTTTGCGTAAGATGCGGTGGACGCAATAGAATTACTGAATGCTGCAAAAAGGCTGCTGCTGGATGCAAGAGCCGGCGGAACGCCAAGAAAGGTCAGGGTGGGGACCACGATTATTCCGCCTCCAAGCCCGATTATAGAGCCTACAATTCCAGCCACAAACCCAAGCGGGATCAGCCATATGTTTTCGAACATCTTTAGGATATCAGACAGATAGGTATTGAATCTTGTCTTATTCTAGGTGGTCAAATTTTTTGGCAGTGACACAGAAAAGACTGTAGGGTTGTTATGCACAGTTATGGTGCCTTGATGTTGCTGCACGATTGTCTTGACTGCTGGCAGCCCAAGTCCTGTTCCACGCGACTTGGTTGTAAACAGCGGCTCAAATATTTTTTCCACCAGGTTTGGAGGTATTCCAGGGCCTGAATCTTGAACGCTAAAGGTTACTGCGTCTTCGGATTCATCAAATCTGATGATGATGTCGCCGTTGTTTTCCATTGCCTGAATCGCATTCATTATCAGATTTGTAAAGACCGCCGCGATTTTTTCCATGTCACAGAAAACGTAAATGTCGTGTGTAGGTTTGTGGATGGATATTTGATCAGGTATGACAATTTTGGATATTGCTGATTCCATTATTTCGTAAAGCGAATGTAGGTCACATCTCAATGGCGAGCTGCGTACAAAGTTCAGCACTTCGTCCAGCTGAAAGACGATTCTCGATGTGGCATTGTCTATAGACGCAAACAGGTTCATTAGTTCGGCAGGAGTGTTTGCCGAGTGCTTTAGCTTCACAATTTCAACGGTGTTTTTGATTATGGCAAGAGGGTTGCGTATGTCGTGGGCTAGCCGTGCGGCCATCTCGCCTATGGCAGACAGGCGTTCGGCCTTGAATAGATCCGACTGGAAACGGCTCAGCTCGCTTATCTTTTTTGTCATCTCATCGAGGAGCCAGTCTCTTTGTTCTTTTATCTCGTTGAACTTGGTCAGTTTTCTCTCAAGCATTATGAGTGTTCTTTGCTTGTCATTGTTTTGTTCGAGTAGTTGTCTGTTTTGTAGCTCTAACTCTCGCATTTTTTCAAGAATCTCTTTTGGAACACTTTGTTCAAAATCCAATGACGAGAATGATTCCCCCAAGAGCCAACAATTGTGATGCGATTTGGGTAATAACAGGCTGTTTGTTCGAAACAAACAGACTATTTGTATATAAAGAGCTGCCACAGATAGCCGTCTTTGTTTGTGGTAAGCTCCATCTGGACTGCCTTGGACTCCAGCACAAGACGCTTTGATTTGCTGTGATGCTGCGTGTCACCTTGGTGGAATTGTCGCATCCCTTCAACCCATTGTGACACATTAGCCATGCCGTCAGGCTTGACTTTCTCCCAGCAGTTACACACTGTGTTTTGTATCACGGTTTCGAAGATCGTCTTGACTGATTCGATTTGGGTCATCTGGGGGTCGGTCTGGATGAGGGTCAGAATAACTTTCGGCTCGTATGGCGAACCGACCATGTGGATATTGCCAAGAAATCTTCCCGAATGATCTTTTATTTCGGTTGACGTGCAGTATTCTGCGAGTTTTTGCAGATCTTGGCTTGTGAAGAATGTGCAGTATTTTTCAACGTCTTCTTGCTTTTGTAGCCTTATTGGAGAGGACATCAAGATCTGCCTGTCTGCCAGTTTTTCTTTGAGTAGAGAGTTGTATTCGAGGTATTGTGTGTGTGGAGTTTGTCCAGTAGTCAAAAACAAGGCGACCATGATGATTGCGGCAGCTGCACCTGCTGCACCGTAGATGATTTTTTTGTCAATCATTTTCGTTGGTTTCTTGTTACTACTGATAAGCCTTTCTTGAAATAGTTCTGCATGATCAAATAGAGATTATCTCCATTTTAGAGTTCTCCGTTATGTTGAATTTATCCACAAAGCCGGATGTGACTTCAAGAACGTATTTTGCTGGCTTGCCGTTGCCGTTTGTAAATGTGCATGCCATTGTCTCCAACGCAGATTTGCATGGTTGGGCATCTTTTTCAATGTGGACTACTTTGCCTGCCGCATCGAGCCATATCACGTCAAGAGCAAACTGCATGTTTAGCATCCACATAGAGCGAACTCCTTCATCTTCAAAAACGAACAGCATCCCTTGGTCATATGGCAGTTTTTCCTGGAACATGAGACCTCTTGTCTGAAGCGGTTTTGTGTCAGCGATCTGAACTTGGAGTGTTACGCCGTCTATTTTGATCACGCCCATTGGAAATTCGGCTTGTTCAAGCTTGACGTCTTTTGGAATCGACAGTATTCCAACTACGCCGATTATTGTGGCCGCTATCGCAATCGGAATTAAGACTTGAGCTCTCGTTGCCACAAAAATTAGCAGTTATGTTGGCTGTTAAAAACCAACGCATGATCACATTACGGTGTCTTTAAAGTGAGAGAATATCTGCTGGTTGTCTTTGGCGGCTTTGCCGATGTCTTTAATGGTGGCGCCGTTGTATTTTTTTTCAAGAAATCTTCCTGCAAGAATCATTGGGGCGCCTATTGCGTTTGTGATGCCTGTTGGTTCTGGGATCCAGAATATGATAAACCCTATCTTTTGGATTTTGCCACCTGGGTCTGGCGCCTTTCTTAGTGCCTTCATAGAGTCTGTTGTTTTTGCGTCGTCGAGTTTGGCAATATCAGAGTAGACTGCGTGTCGTCTCTTTATTGAGGCAGAGATTTGTTTTATCTGTTCGATACGCCTAAACATTGCATCCATGCTCAAGAGACCTTGAGGCAAAATTAGTTAAGAGACACACGCAATGAACTAATACTTTCAAGTCAAGATCAAATGACATAACGGACTAGAATATAAGGCGCGTGTGTTCTAACAAGTTAGTTTGAAGAGAAAGGGCGAAATCAGATTAGAGTCCATAAAGGCTGCCCACAAATCTGCGAGACCACAGATGGCACGCATTGAGGATTATCTGGAGGTGATTGCCGAGCTGGTTGAGCTGAAAGGTTATGCGACAACGCTGGACGTATCAAGATACATGAACGTGAGCGCCCCAAGTGTGACAAAGATGTTGCAGAGGCTAGACGAGAACGGCTATCTCAAATATGAAAAATACAAGGGCATCAACTTGACTTCCAAGGGGGCAAACCTGGCAGACGCAATACGACAAAAGCATAGCATATTGCTGGAGTTTTTCGAGATATTGGGAATAGAACATGAAACTGCAAACCAGGATGTGGAAGGCATTGAACACCACCTCAACCCACGCACAATAAAACAGCTAAGAAAGTTCCTGACTTACCTCAAGTCGAACCAAAAGTTTCTTGAGGGTTTTAAGAGTCTTTAACGAATATTTCAATGTCACTCTTTGAGAAGGCCGACCGCATCAGCAGTTTGCCTGCATCCGAACGCTTTGAGATTTTGATCTTTCCGTGTCTTGCGACTCTGGCGCTTGTGACGTATTGTCCCTTGACATGTATTTCCGCCAACGCACCACTGTATCTTTTGTTGACCGCAAACAAAAGCGAGTTCTTTGACTCTGAAAAGTCAAATTGGATGCCACGCTGATGGCTAACCGAGTTATCGTCGTCTGATTCTTTTGCTTCTACGTCTATATGTACGTGTAAGATCTTTTCAAGGTCGCTTATTGTGGTGCCTCCCTTCCCTATGAGTGAGGGGACTGATTCCTTTCTGACTTTGATCTTGATGCTGTTTTCAGACAGGATCTCTATTTGCGGATTTGGATCAAATCTGCGAATTGTCTCTTTGATTTTTTCTGAAGCGAGGCGGTGTATTCCAGATTTCGTCTGCTCTGAAGCGGCAACCGGCACAATTACGTTTTCTTCACCAAATGTGTAGATTTCGTACTCTAATTCTTCTGTCTCAAAGTCTCGAATCTCGATTACCGGGCGTGCTAGGTCTTGTTCCACCATGCCCGAGGGCACCTTTACTTTGAGCTCAAGGTCGTAGATCTTGGAGATTGCTCCATCCTTTACAAACACGACTGTATCTATGACGCTTGGAATCATCCCAAGCTCTATTTTGCCGATGAACCTTTGTATTGCGTCAAGTGGCATGTTTGCGTGTACTACTCCCACCATGCCGACGCCGGCGAGTCTGAGGTCCGCAAATACCCTAAAATCTTCGCGCTGGCGCACCTCGTCAAATATTGTGTAGTCCGGCCTAACAAGCAACAAAATGTCTGCGGAGTTTTCGAAGCTGCCATCAAGTTTGGTGTATTGTGTCACTTCGTTGTCCACCTGTAGATCTCTTGGCGATTCGAATGTTTTTACGATCTTTCCTTTTGACGAGTAAAAATTTGCAATACTTGATGCAAGGGTACTTTTGCCGGAGCCCGGAGGTCCAGAGATTATTATTCCTTCAGCTTGGCCGGAGAGCCTGCCCATGAGTTTGGCCGAAAGCCCGTACTGCTCAAGCGTCATTTTTGTGATTGGATGCACGATGGTTATTTCGTGTGCCTCGGAAAAGGGCGGCCTAGTTATAGCAATCCTGTAATCCTGATATTGTACAACTAGGGCACCAGGCTTTGAGATTTCTATAGTTCCAGCATTTGAGATCTTGGATGCCTCGAGGATTTCAGCTGTCATCGTTTCGAGATATTTTCCAGTCAGCACTTTGTCTTCCAGCTTGACCAATTGGAATGAGCCAGGTTTTCCTTTTTTTGCAAATGGCGTGTTGCCTTCTTTGAGGTGCACACTCATGGTGGCGTGATCAAAGAATCTAAGAAATTCCAGTGTCGTGGGCGGTTTTTCTGATCTTTGATAGTTCACAGATACTCCTTCTGCTTCTGCAGCAAGTCCTTGCACGTAGTCTGCAGTGTACAGAGTGGCATTGTTTTGTTTTGCCACATCTTTGATTATGGCATCAATTCTGCCGTGTTTTGCAAGTCGTATGTCTTCAATGCTTGGCCTTTGCCCTACAAACTGCAGCGTTATGTTGTTCTCCTGGCAGAGTTTGTTTATTTTTTTAATTTCATCCAATCCAACAAAGCCTTGCTCTTTTCCCTGCGAGGCTTGTGCCTGTAGTTCATCGAGTACTGCGACAGGGACGATAATCTCGGTGTTTTGGAGGCTTTTTGATTCGATTTGCTTTGTCAGGTATCCACTAATTATCACACTTGTGTCCACGACTATTTTTGACATAGCTACAAACTTGTCGTCGGACTATTAATCATAACTAATGAGAAACTAAACTTTTCATACTAGATCAAAAGTTAAAAGGCTGTTGGCTGGCATTGAGGAAAAAGATGTGTTGGTAATAGAAGACAGCCCCGCCGTCGGCATCATTCTAAAAGAGTTCCTTGGTAAGCTAGGTCTCAAGAAAATACATTACTGCCAAAATGGCAAAACCGGAATTGATACTTTCAAAGAACTTGTAGCGTCTGGCAACCTGCCTTTGGTTTTTTTGGACTACAATCTGCCAGACATGACCGCTTATTCAATCATGACCCAAATGCTGAGCATAAGGCCGGACGTAAAGGTCATCATAGAGACAGCTCGCGACAAAACAGAGGACTCGATAAAAGATGTGATTGCCCAAGGGGCGTACCAATACTTGGGAAAGCCCATCAGACTAGAAAGACTCAAGGAAATAATTGAAACGCTCAAAGCTGAAGAATCTCATCCCATGGACGACGATATAAGCAATACCATAGAAAAATTAATCTCGAACACAACTCAGATAAGCATTTTGAGGATTTCACAATATCTTGGCAAACAAGAATCAGAGATACTGCCTTACATCAAGCGCCTCATATCAGACAAGAAAATTATGCAAATAAACGACATAAAGGAGGTGGGCTGCCCACGATGCAGCGCTGTGCGCGTCACGCAGACATTTCATTGTCCGAAGTGCAGGGGCACGAACTTCAAGCAGGACAAGATAATCGAACACTACAAATGCGGCAATGTCTCATCTGCTTCCTCATATCTTGACGACAAGTGCCCAAAGTGTCACGAAACCATAAAGGTATTTGGTGTTGACTACAGAGTGCAGGAAAATTATTACATGTGCAACGATTGTGGCGAGATTTTTGCTGAGATTCTGACAAATTATTTGTGTTTAAAGTGCAACAACAAGTTTACATTAGAGCACGCAAGACTCCTGACAAGCTCAGGATACACGTGGTCGAGATGATTATTTGACCACAGTCTCGTTAATTGTCTTTAAGACATGGTCAAAATCAAACGGTTTTGATATAAAAGATGAAGCGCCTATCTTGAGGCATTCGTTTATTATGTTTTGGTTGTCGCTTGCGGTAATTAGGATGATTTTGGCGCCAGGATGTTTTGAGATTATCTCTTTTAGAACAGTCAATCCGTCTTTTTTTGGCATTGCAAGGTCCAAGAGCAGCACGTCTGGCGTGGTTTGGGAGAATTTCTCCACTGCTTCTTCGCCATTTACAGCTTCGGCCACGATTTGATGATTCCCAATAGAAAGAATGTCTTGCAAGACCAGTCGGATTGCGTCAGAATCATCCGCAATCATGACACGCGCCATACCCACATCAATACCGCATGTCTTATCAAAATTTCTATCATCAAAGAAAGCTTGCGTGGTCTTTTTCTATTTCAGCGGCGAGGCGCTCAAAATCCGTCTGCGACCCATCGATTTCAGAGCGCATGAATTCGCATGACTTTTTTGCTGTCTGGTAAAGGCCGGAAACAGTTTTTCCAGACATTGCTGCCTTGAGTAACTTGTCAAGCATTTCGGCGATACGACCAATTCGTTCTTGGTGCATCATTGGCGCCAGGCCCTTTATTTTGTGAACGTGTTTTTCTATCTCCGCAGCTTTTTTGTGTGTGGAGGAATCATCAGAGCACTCCTTGAGCAGATTTCCAATTGCTGAAATGTCGTCACTTACCTCTTGTCGTGCCACGCGTAAGAATTCCTCTGACAATTACTAACATTATTTTGATCGAGCTTTTTATACTCTATCAGACCCACGGATACTAAAGTTGAAGATTATCAGTAAGACATATCTGCTAGTTGGAGTTCTGATATCGGTTGCTGTCTTCAACTTGTTTGTGTTGTATAACACGCAGGCGATGACTGTTGGGGAATCATATTCTATTTTGCGTGCAGGTGACCTTAAAGCAAAGGTGGAAACCATTGCTGGCCTTGCAACATCCATTGCCAGCGGTAGCGAAAGTGATCGTGCAGTCTTGGAAAAAGAGATCAGCGAGTTTGACACCATCCTTGATACATTGAAGACTGGTGGTACCGTCAGGGGCCAGATGATCACCCCAATACCAAATGAGCTAGCATCAGAGTACGACGCAGTAAAAAAGTTTTGGGATTCATACAAGGCGGAAGCAACTAGAATTCAGGTTTCATCAATTTACGATAACGAGGTAGTCAACGCCCTAAATTACGTCATGGAAAAAAATACAGAGATGACTCTTGCCACCGACTCACTGGTAAGGGAGCTAGAGGTTTTAGATAGGAACTACAACAGACACAAAGAGATTGCAGCTGAGCTACATCAGACTGCAAAGAGCGTTGGTCAAAACGCACTTTTGATCTCCATCGGCCAGGACACAGATGCTACAAAGGAAAACCTAAGGAAAGCTCGTCTCACTTTTGACGCAGGCCTAAGGAAGCTGTTAGGTGTGCCAATCGACGACATGGATTTGACAGGGTTGAACATAAAACCCGAGACGCTGGCACCCATTCCGCGCGAAAATTCGCACACATTGGATGAGCTTGACATGTTATGGGAAGCCGTAGAGCTTAGAGTAAAGATCCTAGAGACAAAATCCCTTTATTCAGAGGAGTTTACCAAGTCGTTTTCCAGCCTTAATGCACAAAGACAGTCGCTAACTGATTCGATTGATTCTCTGTTGGACATGTGGAATGAGAACAGACTGGAAAGGCGCAACGAGAGCCAGCTTGTGACTCAGTCAATAATAGGTGCAGACATCATAATTTTCGTGATTGTGCTTTTTGTCATTAGAAAGTCACTGACGCCTCTAGACAAGATCACCAAGGCATTGTCGCGAGTCAAAGAAGGCATATACGGTGAGAAGATAGATTATACTGCACAAGACGAGATAGGTGAGCTAGCATCATCGTTTAACACCATGACTGAGACCATCATGCTCAAAGAAGAAGAGGCAAAAAAGACAGACATTGCAAAGGACGAGTTTTTGGCAATGATCACGCACGAGTTAAAGACCCCCCTTGTTCCGATTCAAGGATATGCGGACATATTGCTGAGTGGTCACCTCGGCAACCTCACAGACAAACAGCGCGAGAGAATCGGAATAATAAAATCTAGCGCTGCCTCCCTGCTCCAGCTCATATCCGATCTGCTAGATGTGCAAAAACTTGAGCTTGGTCAGCTAAAAATGAAAAAGATTGTCGCGGACATCCACGACACGGTGGCAAAATCAATTCAGACACTCCTTCCGCAAATAGAAGCAGACAAAATCACCGTGGAAAACAACGTGGAAAAAGGGTTGCTTGTCCCACACGACACAGAACGAATCAACCAAGTTCTGACCAATCTAATTAAAAACAGTTTAAAGGCAGTAAAGCCCAACACCGGCAAGATCACAATAACCTCTGACAACGACCATGACGAGATTCGGATTCATGTGACCGACAACGGCGTTGGCATCCCCTACGAAAAGCAATCCAAGATCTTTACAAAGTTCTATCAGGTTGATGCCTCGTTGACAAGAGAGAAGGGTGGAAGCGGCCTAGGGCTCTCAATATGCAAAGGCATTGTAGAGGCACATGGTGGCAAGATAAGTCTCAAGAGTGCGCCTGATGTTGGGACCACTGTGACTTTTTCGCTGCCAAAGACCGAACCGACCACCTCAAGCTAAAGCAAATCACACAAAAAATGTGAAATTTTCTCACATCGACATAAATAACCAAAACTCCAAGATAGTCAGCCATGTCAGATGGAAGAAATACCGAGTTTTATGCCACATGCACTGAATATTTTGCAGCATTGAGAAGAAACGGGAAAAATGACGACGCCTTTGAAGATGAGTTTTATTACACGATGCCTGTGATCTCAGGGCTTGGCAGGTAATCAGCCCTAGAACCACAACCAGACATTAAAAACTAATAATGCGACGCCCACCCTCCAGAGTGTTGCATGACGCCACTGAGAAAGCAGTCAGGATTGCGCAAGAGCTAGGATGCACATACTGCGACGCAAGGTCCGAAGTTGTCAAGAGATATTGTGTGGTGGTTGAGAACGGCCAAATTGAGCACGCTGCGACCAGAAATGAGTTCGGCATTGGCATCAGGGTTCTCTGCGAAGGTGCGTGGGGCTTTTTCTCCACGTCAGATCAGTCAAAAATCAGCCAGGGGGTCACTGAAGCGATAAAAGCTGCAAAACGATGTGCGGCGACGAAGAAAACCAAGGTAAAATTGGCAGACATTCCAAGCAGCAAAAAAGAGGTCGCCTACAAAGTAAAAAAACAGGTCTGCACAGACGAGTTAGGCAAGATTGCATTGGAATGCGACGAGATAATAAAAAGCAACAACGAAATCACAAAAAGCACAGTCATTGCTACCAATGTCGCCAACTCGAAATATTTTGTAAATAATGAAGGAACCAAAATTCACCAGATTTATTCTGACGTCACAATGGACCTTATTGCGACTGCGCGACGCGGCGGTTTGACTCAATCAATAAATACGACGGAGGGCGGAAGGGGCGGCTTGGAGAAAATACTTGATGATGCAGACGTGTTTGCGGCCTCAAAAGAGATATCCGATAAAGCGGTAAAACTGCTGGATGCCAGGCCAGCAAAAGAGGAAAAAGCTGTGCTGGTCATGAATCCGGACTTTGTCGCGTTGTTGACGCATGAGATTCTAGGACACCCCTCCGAGGCAGACAGAGTTCTTGGAAAGGAGATGGCTTGGGCCGGTGGCGCATGGTGGGCCGGCAAGATTGGCCAAAAAATTGGCTCAGACGCACTCAATGTGATAGACGATCCCACAATTGAAGGAAGCCTTGGCTGGTACGAGTATGATGACGAAGGCACAAGAGCGCAGAGAAAGGTGCTAGTAAAGGACGGCATCCTCACAAACCACATGCACAGCCGTGAGACTGCGAGCATTTTTGATGCCGAACCAAACTCCAGCATGAGGGCAACTTCGTATTCATTCATGCCGTTGATCAGAATGGCCTGCACATGCATAGATGGAGGTGACTGGGATCCGCAAGAAATGATAAAAGATGTAAAACACGGATATCTTGTTTCAAACATGAAAGTGCCGTCAATAGACATGAAGAGATACAACTGGAGCATATCTTGCCAATATGCAAACAAAATAGAAAATGGCGAAATTGGCGATTTGTTGCGTGATGTCATCGTAGTAGGTACTGCGCCTGAATTTTTCAACTCGATTGATGCGTGCGGTAATGATTTTACAATAAGACCGATTACAAATTGCGGAAAAGGCGATCCAATGCAAATAATGAGGATGGGAAACGGAGGCCCCTCCATACGCGGAGTCGCCACAATAAAAAGCACGTAAAATGAAAGATTTGAAGTCCATACGAGAACGTGTGAGCGTCTGCACAGATTGCAAGTTGTGCAAGACCAGAACAAACGCAGTTCCAGGGGTCGGTGACTCTGGCGCCCAGATAATGTTTATTGGCGAGGCGCCAGGGCGAACTGAAGATTTGAAGGGCAAGCCATTTGTTGGTCAAGCCGGAAAGAAGCTTGACGCCATGCTGGAAAAAAACGGCATTTTACGCGACTCTGTCTACATCACAAACGTCGTAAAATGCAGGCCGCCGAACAATCGCATCCCCACTCCTGAGGAACGCGCTGCCTGCAGTAAATACCTTGAAGCCGAAATCAGAGCCATCAACCCCAAGATAATTTGTATTTTGGGAAACACTGCGAGCAACTCGATTTTAGGACAGGGCGACATCACAAAGAACCACGGGAAGACGATCAGCAAAGACGGCAGGCGGTACTTTCTTACCTTTCACCCAGCAGCCACAATATACAACCAGCAACTCTACTCACTCATGGAGCAAGACATACAAATTCTAAAAAAATTAGCAAATGCATGATGCTTGACTCCAGATTAGACAGAGAGTTTTACGCACAAGATACGGTCAAAGTTGCCCGCCAGTTGTTGGGGAAAATACTGGTTCGCAAAATCGGCAGGCACATTGTTTCTGGGATAATAACTGAGACCGAGGCATACAGGCACAAAGACGACCCGGCGAGCCACGCATTCGGCAACATGACTGACAGAAACAAGGCCATGTTTGGGGACGTCGGTTTTGCATACGTGTATTTCACTTATGGGATGCATTACTGCATGAATGTGGTAGCAAAAAGCAAGAACTACAAAGCTGGTGCAGTTTTGATTCGTGCACTCAAGCCACAGCAAGGCATAGACATCATGATTAAAAACAGAGGAACTGACGACGTTGCAAATCTGACAAATGGGCCCGCCAAGCTAACCATGGCAATGCAGATAACAAAAAAACAGTACGGCGAGGATTTGATTAATTCGAATTCATTATACATAACGGACGGCATCAAAGTTCGAAAGATAATAGCTGGGCCGCGAGTCGGAATAAGAAATGCCACAGACAGGCTGTGGAACTTTAAAGCAAGTATCTAGTTTTGGTCATCATCTTTTTGAAGCGTCCAAGGAGCGACGCGCCCAAGAATTTTTTCCCAATTTAGCCTCAAAAGCAACACTATAGCTGCTATCATGATTGCAACAAATACGCCAAATCCGACATATACTGCGGTCGGGTCTTTTATCTCCTCTAAGAGCGGTGCCACATACGTTTCCCCAAAAAAATGAGACAGCAAGACAACCACATAAGACAGGACAAGCTTTCCCAAAAATGTAGATATGAAGAACCTCGTCGGATTATACTTTGCAAGCCCAAGCGGCACGTAGATCAAGTCGTCTGGGATTGGCGTTGCAGCTGCTACAAATGCCGCAGCGGCCCCGTATCTTTTCACCAGTTTTTCAAAGGGCCTCATACGAGTCCTTGTTTTTTCTGTTATTATTTTGCGCCCACCATAACTTATTAAAAATATTATTTGTTTTGCTACCGTCGACGTTATTGCCGCAATCAATGCCAGATAGTGGATGTTGAACTGGTTGCCAGCAGACATGGTGGCAAGCAAGATGAATGATGGCAACGGTACAAACGGCACAAGCGAGCCAAAGAAGCTAACTAGCGCAAGACCAAGGTAACCTATCTCATCAGCAAATGGAAAGATTGCTGCAAAATCCACAGAAAGTGAGCCACGATCTAGATTATTAAATTGTCATGCTCGATGCTGTGAATATTAAAATACGATGTTTGAAAGGGAGACTCATGATGAAAAAAGAGCTGCACGACATTTGTGCAAAGATTGCAGCAATAAGTCCATACATCAGGTTTGTCGGAATAATTGGCGGTAACGGTAAGCTGCTTGCGTACCAAAGGCGTGCCGGCTTGCGACCTCTTTTGGACGAGAAGAGCACCAAAAGCCAGTTCTCTCACATAGCAATAAAGAAAAAGATGGAGAGCGAGTTCGATCGAAGACTCGGCGGCGTCGAGTTTGTCTGGGAGGAAAGAAAGAAGGTGCAGACCATCTCTTTTACCATAAAAAGGAATCGTGTGTGGGTCTCAATCGACAAAAAGGTGGTTCGCTCAGAAGTCCTTCGAATTATAGACTCTTGTTTGCCAATTGTTCGTAGCTACTCATAAAGCCAGCACAGCACATAGCCAGAGTCAGTCTTTATCGACGGTGGCTCCTTTTTGCATTTTTCCATTGCCAATGGGCATCTGTCGATGAATCTGCATTCTGGTTTTGGGTTTAGAAGGCTCGGTGGACTTCCTGGGATGTATTTTGGTTTTTGTGCGCCGTGTAACTTTGGTACAGATTGGATTAAGGCTTGAGTGTAGGGATGTTTTGGGGTCTCAAGGATCTCTTTTGAGCTTCCAAACTCCACCATTTTGCCCCCGTACATAATTCCTATTTTTTCGCAGAGCTCAGATATCGTCGCAATGTCGTGTGAGATCAGCATGAACGCCATCCCCTGCTTTTTTAGATTTTTGAACAGAGTTACGATTTGGGACTGAACAAGAACATCAAGTGCAGTAGTAGGCTCATCTGCAATCACCAGCTTTGGGCGAAGCAGTAGTGCCATCGCAATTACGACGCGTTGCTTCATGCCGCCGCTTAGCTCATGTGGGTATTTTTTTAAAACATCTTTGGAGAGACGAACTGACTCGAGTGCAGAAAGGATCAGTTCTGTGTCATCCCCCCTGTGTCCGTGCTGCTTGAGAATGTCTGAGAATTGCTGCGATATTGTATAAACTGGATCCAGTGAGTTCATTGCACCTTGGAACACCATCGAGATTTTCTTCCAGCGGTACGATCTATCAAATTCATCTTCAGAAAGATCGAGCAGAGAGGTTCCCTCAAGCATTATTTTTCCCGAAGTTATCTTGCCACCCACCAGGATTCTCATCAATGAGAGTCCTAGCGTGCTTTTTCCGCAGGCACTCTCTCCTGCGATCCCTACAGACTCGCCCTTTTCTATTGAAAAGCTGACATTTTGGACTGCGCGAATTGGGCCTGTACTTGTGTCATATTGTGCACTTAGCCCCTCCACTGTCAGAAAACTAACCATTCGATCAGACCCCCATACCACTCTAAAAAAGATACATTTAACTTTCATTTATTTTGAATTCGATTGATTGCAAGTTCCAATTTGTAATTTTGATGCCAAAAATGCTGTCCTGTGCCCAAAATGTGAGGAAAAACTGGAGGCTGGCCAGCTGTCAAACGCCGACGTAGAGGCCGCAATAAAGATGGCCAAGCTGGCAAAGACGAATCCTGACATTGACAAATTCTCTCTTTTTGCATGCAGGCAGGTGGCAGGAGATTATGTGCTTTATTTAGCAAAATCCGACATACAGATAATCCGGCAAAGCAGGACGCTCTACAGGACCCTGCAAAGCGAGTTTTCAGGCAAGATATGGCTTGTCGAGTCGGAGGCAAACGACAGAAAATTCATAGAGGATTTGTTTTTCCCGACCAAGATTTTGTCAATAAATGTAGTATGGGTTCCAGGCGGCATTCAGAGAACAAAAGTGGTCATATCTGGCAAATGGACCTCCAAGTTCCCAATAGACATAGACAAGGTAGCAAACATTGTAAAAGAGCTACGCCAGCTCGACATCATAATAGAGTTCGAGGAAGGCAAAGGAAAATGAATTTTAAACGAACACACAACATAGACGAGATCTCGATTCAGATGCAGGGCCAACCTGTCGTCATTGGTGGTTGGATCGAGGATCTCAGAAAGCTTGGAAAGCTGACGTTCCTTACGGTTCGGGACGTGACAGGACTAGCCCAAGTCATAGTCAAAGACGAAAAGGCAATCCCAGAAGACCTTACAAGGCAGACCGTAGTTATGGTAAAAGGAATCATTCAAGAGACAAAGGCTCGCGATTTCAAGTTCGAGATCAAGGCAGACACTATAGACGTATTGACAAGGGCAGTTCACCCCTTGCCCATAGATCCAATAGGCAGATTAGAAAGCAACATAGACAACAGACTCAACGCAAGGGCGCTGGATTTAAGAAATCAGCGGGTCGCCGCCATCTTTAAGATCAGACACCACGTCCTGTCGTCTTTGAGAAAGACATTGGCACAAAAAAGATTCATCGAGGTGACTACGCCGAAAATAATCGGCAGTGCAAGCGAGGGGGGCGCAAACTTGTTTTCTTTGGAGTATTTTGGGAAAAAGGCATATCTGGCACAGTCGCCACAGCTTTACAAAGAACAACTCACAATAGGCCTTGAGCGGGTCTTTGAGATTGCATCTTTTTACCGCGCCGAAAAATCGCACACTGGAAGACACCTTACCGAGTTCACCAGTGTGGACATAGAGGCCTCGTTTATGGACTATACAGACGTAATGGATGTTTTAGAGGATCTGGTTGTTTCTGTGTTTATCGATGTTGTGCAAAACTGCGCAAGTGAGCTAGCAGTGCTTGAAAGAAAACTTGAGATCCCAAAGAAGCCGTTTGAGAGAATAACATACTTGCAGGCACTGGAGGAGCTTTCAAGGGCAGGTGTAAATCTTGCAATTGGTGATGATTTGCTTGATTCACACCTCAAGATACTGGGGCAAGACCACGGCGGGTTTTTCTTTTTGACTGACTGGCCTATGAGCCTCAAGCCGTTTTACATACATGAAAAAGACGAGGACTCAAGACTTTCAAGGTCGTTTGACCTGCAGTACGGGTATTTGGAGCTCTCGTCTGGGGGAAGAAGACTGCACGACCCAGCAAAGCTGAGATCACGGCTGGTAGAGCAAGGGCTCGACCCCGCAAACTTTGAGGATCACCTAAGGTCGTTTGACTGGGGGATGCCTCCCCACTCAGGTTGGGGCATGGGTCTTGAGAGACTCTTGACAGTCATAGTTGGAATAGACAACGTGCGTGAGGTTGTTTTGTACCCTCGTGATCCTGAAAGACTCAGACCGTAACCTCGTGTCACGTGTTGACCCAGCTTGGCATAATTTATCTACGATGAGATCCCATTGAATTTGGTGGAGACACAGATAGCAGAGCAAATCGCAAAGCCTATTTTGAGTAAAATCTATTCCACGCCTTCAGAATCAGAGCTCATCATACAGGATTTTGCCGTCATCATGATAATTGCGTCAATAATGGCTTTGATATCATACAAGCTAAAGCAGCCAATGATTATGGCCTACATCATTGCAGGAATGATCATAGGCCCACATACACCTCCATTTAGCCTCATTGTGCACGTAGACATCCTGCATGTTTTTGCCGAAATTGGTATCATTCTGCTATTGTTTGTGATTGGAATGGAGTTCCCCATAGAGAAACTCAGAAACATTGGCAGGAAGGCATCAATAATAGCGATAGCCGAAGCATCTGGCACATTCCTGGCAGGCTATGCTGTAACACAAGCTTTAGGATTCGCGTTTTTTGACAGCTTATTCATTGCTCTGGCAATTTCTGTAACAAGTACGGTCATCATCATGAGGGTTCTTGAGGAATTGGGATTGGTAAAAGACGAAGCTACGTATTTGATCATCGGTATCGCGGTAATCGAAGACATCATCATAGTATCACTGCTAGCAGTTCTGCAATCTGTGGCTGCCAGTGGCGGTCTTTCTCTAAATGACATTGTAATATCAATAGGAATGGTAATTGCATTCATAGTGGGAGCGATTGTACTTGGTTCCAAAATCATTCCAAGATGTGTAGACATTGTTGGCAAGACAAATCATAATGAATTACTGATCATAGCTACGCTTGGAGTCGCATTCGGTCTTGCGTTTATTGCGTTCAAACTCGACATTTCGGTCGCAACCGGGGCATTTTTTGCCGGTGTCCTTGTGGCAGGCTCAAAGATGAGAGTCGCCACAAAAGTCATAGCCACACCCATAAGAGACATGTTTGCGGCCTTGTTTTTCATTTCGGTGGGCGCACTCATGGACATCAAACAAATCCCATTGTTCCTTATACCCGCAATAATTTTGGTAGTTGTGTCATTTGTTTCCAAGTTCCTTACCGTGTGGGCTGCCACCAGAGCCCAAAAACTCGGCAAGGTAACTGCACTCAGGACAGGCATCGGGCTTTCGTCTTCTGGCGGCGAGCTGGCCTTGGTCGCAGCCAAGGGAGGCTCCGATGTAGGAGTTACAAGCTCGTTTGTTTTACCAATGGTCGGGGTGATGACAATCATAACCACATTCATCTCACCATACGTCATAAAATACGGTTGGAAGCTGACGGACCGAATATCAAGCAAAGCAAACACATAATCAAAACACTAAAGATAAATTCGAAAAATGCCAAAAACATACAGTTGGGCACCTGCGATTTTTGCAATTCCAAGTTCGGCGACAGAAAATGCTATTTTTGCCAAAAACAAGTGTGCACTTCATGCATGACAGACGACAGAACCCGTTGCAAACGTTGCTACATCAACAAAAAGAAGCTCGGAGTAAAGGCAATCATCAAAAAAAACAAGATAGTTTTAGGTTTCGTTGCTTTTGTGTGGTTTTACGCAGTCTTTCCAGGCCCGATGATCCCAGGGCTGCACCAAGGATACTATGTGGTCTTTGTGATAGCGGCAGTTGTATGCATGATACCTCTTGGGCTGATGCTGTTTTTTTGGTCTAGGCACCCTCCAGCCTCAGATGTTTAGCTCAGAGAAGCGAGATTATCTCTTTTGTAAATTCTGATGTGGTTTTTGTCCCACCTATGTCTTGGGTCTTGATTCCTTTTTTCACCACACCATACACCGCATCCTCAAGTCTTTTTGCAACATCGATGGATTTTGCGTCGTTGTTCTTCTTGCCAAGCCACTCTAGCATCATCTTTGCAGACAAGATAAATGAAGATGGATTTGCAATTCCTTTTCCGGCAATGTCGAATGCTGCGCCATGCACGGGTTCAAACAATGCAAAGTTGTCCCCAATGTTTGCCGCCGGCGCCATCCCAAGCCCTCCCACAACCTCGGATGATTCATCAGAGAGGATATCACCAAACAGATTTGTAGTGACTATGACATCGAAGCTTTCTGGTCGCCTAATCAGGTTCATTGCACACGCATCCACATACATTTGGTCAAATGAGATGTCTGGGTAGGATTTGGCGACATGGGCACAGACTCTGGAAAACAAGCCGTCCGTCTTTCGCATCACGTTTGATTTGTGTACGCATGTGACACGTTTTTTTCCATTTCTTTGCCTTGCTGTCTCAAACGCATACTTGGCGATTTTTTCTGATGCTTTTTCGGAAATTATTCTGAATGCCACTGCGGCCCCGTCGACCTCGAATTCCTGCCCAGTGTAAAGATCTTCGGTGTTTTCGCGCACTATCACCATGTCGATTCCATCCTTTAGAGCGTTCATTCCAGGATACGACTTGGCAGGCCTTATGTTGGCATACAAGTCGAGCATCCTTCTGAGAACCACGATGACGTCGGCGGCGGACTCACCAACCGGTGCCTTCATACATGCATCAGATTTTTTGATTGCGTCCAGAGTCTGGTCCGGCAATGCTTTGCCGAATTTGTCTAGTGCAGTGTCACCAGCAAGTAGTTTCTCGATTGCAAACTTGACTCCGAGCCTGTCATGGATAACATCAAGCACCGAGATTACCGATTCCGATAGCTCAGGCCCAATGCCGTCGCCAGTGATTAGTGAGATCTTGTACATGTTTTATCTGGAAAGCTAGTTTCCAATCTTTTTTTGCTTCAACGTCTTTTTTAGCATGATTCTGTTTATGCCTTCGATTACTGCCTGCACGCTGGTTGTGACAATGTCTTCACCAATTGATTTAGCAGATGAGATGTTTCCATACGCGTCCTCCACTTTGATTGTCACTTCGCACAATGCGTCTGAACCACCCGATATGGAGTCTAGCTTGTACTCTTTGACGCGTACTTTTGCTATCTCACCTGTTATCTTCTGTATTGCGTTTAGTGCAGCGTCCACAGGGCCTACCCCATAGTCTGTCCCGATGTAATCGACACCATCTATGTTTAGTTTGACAAATGCGTACGGCATCGTACCAATGCCAGTAGATACCGAAAACCCGCTAAGCTGAACAATTCTTTTGATTGCGTGTTCCCCCAGGATCTCGTTTGCGATAGATAGTAGTTCCACATCCGTGACCTGCTTTCCCTGGTCGCCTATCCCCTTCACTTTCTCAAGTATCTGTCTTAGTTGTTCATCGGTTGGCTTTACTCCGTATTCTTCGAGCATTGCAGATACACCGTGTATGCCTGCATGCTTTCCCACCTGCAGCCACCTTGTGCGCCCCACAAGCTCCGGACTAATTGGCTCGTAGGTCAATGGGTTGTTGAGAATTCCGTGTGTGTGGATTCCCGATTCGTGACCGAATGCATTTTCACCGACTATTGCCTTGTTTGGCTGTACTGCGATTCCAACCAAGTTTGATACAAAGCGCGATGTCTCATAGAGCAGCTTTGTCTTTATTCCAGTCTCCCATTTTTGGCCAAATTGTAGGCACTGCAGCGCCATGACGAACTCTTCAAGAGAGGCGTTACCAGCCCGCTCGCCTATTCCGTTTATTGTTACATGGGCGCATTGTGCGCCTGCCTGAATTCCAGATATGGCGTTTGCCACTGCCAACCCAAAGTCGTTGTGGCAGTGCACGCTGATTGGTAGCCCGGTCGCAGCTATTGCGTCTTTTGTTATCTCGGCAATGTACTGCGGCGTCGAGTATCCTACCGTGTCTGGAATGTCAATTCTATCCGCTTTTGCTTTTGCCACCTCAGAAAAGACGCGCTTGAGAAATTCCCTGTCTGTCCTTGTCGCATCCTCTGCAGAGAATTCTACTTGAAGTCCGTGTGCCTTTCCGTACTCTACTGCCTCGATTGCTTTTGCCAGAGCTTGCTCTCTTGTCATTTTTAGTTTGTACTGCAAGTGGATGTCCGACGTAGCGATGAATGTGTGAATGTAGTTTAGCCCACAGTCTATTGCTGCATCAATGTCTTTTTTGTTGGTTCTGGCAAGGCCGCATATTTCGGCAGATAGGTTTGCCTTTGTGATCAGTTTGATTGCGTGTTGCTCGCCTTCTGAAATTACTGGGAATCCTGCCTCAATTGCGTCGACCCCAAGCTCGTCGAGCCTCTTTGCTATTGCGAGTTTTTTTTCTGGGGATAGCGCCACACCTGGCGTCTGCTCGCCGTCCCTTAATGTGGTGTCAAATATTCTGACCCTCAATCTCCTCCCCTCTGCAAGGCAGCAACGCCTGTTCTTGCCATGTCCAATATTTCATACGGCTTGAGTAGTTCTTGCATGTTGTTGATTTGATCTGGTGTTGCAGTAAGCTCCAACATGATCGAGTCCTTGCGTGCGTCGTGGATCTTTGCTCCAAACGAGTTTGCGATGTTGCTTATTTCCATGCTGTCTGACGCCTTTGAGATTTTGACTCTAAATAGCACCAATTCTCGATATACGGATTTTTTGTCATCTAGCCGTTTTACCTCTATTGTGTCAATCATTTTGTCAAGTTGCTTTACAATTTGATCTATTTGGCGCTCATCGCCTATGGTGGTTATGGTCATTTTTGAAAACTCTGGGTTTTGAGTGACGCCTACCGAGATGGAATCTATGTTGAAGTTTCTGGATCTGAAGAGATGTGTAACCTTAAAGAGGATGCCAGGTTTGTTTTCCACAAGTAATGATAAGATAGCCCACACCATTTTGATCACGACGGCAATATCATGTCTTTTAGAGACGTTCCGGGGGCGACAAACGGGAGCACATCTTCTTCGGGGTCGATTGGAATATCTATTACTGTGGCAACATCACTTTTGAGCCCCACCTTTATTGCATTACCTAATTCTTCCAAGTTACCTACTCGTATGCCTTGAGCCCCGTATGATTCTGCGAGCTTGACATAGTCCGGACACTGCTTTTGATCAACTCCTATCATTCTTCTGTCATAAAATGTCCTCTGCCATTGAGCCACCATGCCAAGAGAGTAGTTGTTTACCAAAAATACGATCACTGGTAAATTGTCTAAGACAGATGTGGCAAGCGAGTTTTCAGTCATGTTGAAGCTTCCGTCTCCTGCTATGTCCACTACAGGCACGTCTGGCCTGGCTGCCTTTGCTCCAATTGCGGCCGGAAATCCCCACCCCATGGTTCCAAGGCCTGTAGAACTAAAGAAAGTACCAGGGTGAATCACATCAAAGAACAACGAGGCCCACATTTGATGTTGGCCCACTTCGGTAGTCACAATTGAGTGATGTGGCAACACTTCCCGTAGCTTGCGCAAGATTTTTGCGGCAGATAGCTCTCCTGGGTGCAACTTGAGGTTTTGGCGCCAGTATTCCTTTACTTCCTTTACATGCTGCAGCCAAACATTGTGTTCGGATTTTTTGAGTGCTTGCTGCATCAATAATTTCAAAAATATCCTTAGTGAAGCCTTGACGTCTCCCACAATTGCCACGCTAGTAGTCTGGTTTTTTCCTATCTCCGCCGGATCTACATCCAAGTGGATTATTTTGAGATTCTTCTCAAATTCATCAAATCTCCCCACCGAGCGGTCAGAGAATCTAGTTCCAATTGCCAACACGCAGTCAGCTTCAGTCATCACCTTGTTTGCTTCTGCGTGTCCGTGCATACCTATTGGACCCAAAGACAGCGGGTGGTTTTCTGGAAATGCCCCCTTGCCTTTGAATGTAGTGACTACTGGAATCATGAGCAACTCTGCAAGAGATTGGAGCTCAGCAAACGCAGCAGAAATGATCACTCCGCCACCTGCAAGAATTATTGGCTTGCTTGATGACAACAACAACTTGATTGCTCTTTCTATTGCGACAATGTCAGGGTCTGTCCAGGGATGATATCCGCGAATCTTTACTTCGTCTGGAAACACCATGTCTGCTTCGTTTTGTTGCACATCTTTTGGGACATCGATTAGCACAGCTCCTGGTCTTCCAGTCTCTGCAATATAGAATGCTTTTTTTACTACTTCGGGTATCTCCGCAGATTTGATTGGTTGAAATGAATATTTTACGACGGGATTTGCGATTCCTATGATGTCACTTTCCTGGAATGCGTCGCGGCCTATCATGGCAGTGGGCACCTGTCCGGTTATTGCCACCATTGGTGCAGAGTCAGCCTGAGCTGTTGCAAGGCCGGTCACTATGTTTGTTGCACCGGGGCCCGATGTTGCAAAACAGACTCCGGCCTTCCTGCTCACCCTGCCAAAACCATCTGCCATGTGTGCGGCAGATTGTTCGTGTCTTACCAAGATGTGACGGATGTTGCTTTTGTACAACTCGTCGTACATTGGTAGGTTTGCACCACCAGGTAGACCAAAGATCTCCTTGACCCCTTGTTTTTCTAATGCCTTGATTAAAGCCCTAGCGCCTGAAATTTTTTCCATAAATTAATCACCAGAAAAGAGCGCTGTATTATAATTTTACAGCACCAGTTCGACTAGCAGCAGTCCCAAAAGTGGCGCAGTCGAACCGTTTGACATATTCAATATCAGTGATCCAAAGTTGTTGATATAAAGATTCCCACCAAAGCACACGCGCAATAAGACTTAAACCACGAACAACCCATAGCATGCGTTGTCGGAAAGAGAGCAAATAATCAAGGTAATTGAGACCTTTTTTGAGGTTGGCAAGACCAAGGACTTGGCGACGCTCAGGTCCCTTCAACTCGATGAGCCAAGCTTCTCAAGCTTCAGCGATGTTCCACCATACGACCTCAAAGATTTCAAAACCACCATCGCATTAGAGGAACTCAGATTTGTCAGCATTTCAGATTACGACTACCAGATAAAGAATCCGAAGATCAGCATCTTCGGAGATGTCGCAGTTGTCGCCTTTGAGATCACACAAAAAGGAATGCTTGTTGACAACAAGGCATTCACCGGCGAGCACATCACGATAAACGGCAGGGCCACTTTTGTTTTGATCAAAAGGCAAAGCTGGAAGATAGTTCACATACACTTGTCGAAGACAGACTAAAGTTTATTGTGTTTTTGCTTGCGGTGCGGCAGGTTGTGGTTGCTTTTGCGCCTCTGGCTTTTTTTGTTGCTGTTTTTGTTGTGGTTTTGGTGATTGTGTTGGCGGTTTTTGCTGTTTTTGTTGTGGTTTCTGCTGGGACTCTTGTTGTTTCTGTTGTTTTTGTTGGGGTTTTGGTTGTGGTTTTTGTGGTCGTGGCTGTTGGTTGTTGCCAGATGGTTTTTGGTTGTTGTTTCTTGGTTGGTAGTCCTTGCAGAGCTGCTTGAAGAGATTGTACGCTTGGTCCAGAGTGTAGTTTGAGTGGATTATTGCTCTTACCGCCCTGATCATTGGAATTGGGAATTGTGACTGCCATATGTTTCGGCCCATATCCACTCCTGCTGCTCCTGCTTTGATAGAGTTGTAGGTAAGTGCAAGTGCGTCGCGCTCGGGGATTTTCGGCCCACCTGCCACTATTACTGGCACAGGGCAGCTGTTCACCACTTTTTCAAAGTTCTCGCAGTAGTAGGTCTTTACCATATGTGCCCCAAACTCAGCTGCAATTCTGCAGGAAAGTGAAAGGTACCTTGCGTCGCGTTTTTCAAGCTCCTTGCCTACCGCGGTTACGGCAAGTACTGGAAGGCCGTATTCTTCTGCCTCATTTACTAGGTTTCCTAGGCTCACAAGTGAGTTGTGTTCATACTTGGCGCCTACGAAGATCGACATGGCAAGTGCCGTCGCGTTTATCCTGATTGCGTCCTTGACGCTTGTTGTAATTTTTTCGTTTGATAGATCCTCGCCTATGATGCTGGAGCCGCCTGAGACCCTCAAGACTATTGGGACTGGAAAGTTGGGATCAACCGATGTCCTCACCACGCCCCTTGTAACCATCAAAGAATCACAATACTTTAGCAATGGCGCAATTGTTTTTTTTGGCACTTCCAGCTTCTCAGTAGGGCCCAAAAAGTAACCGTGATCTACTGCAAGCATAACGCCCCTCCCATTGTTTGGCTTGAGTATGCTTGAGATTCTGTTTTTTAATCCCCAGTCCATGTTGAATTTTGGGTTTTTGAGACCCTTCTTAATCCTTTCTAGCTGTGTATTATGATCTTCATTGCGTTCTGGCCTGTGTGGGCATGCTCAAAGGCTTTTTGTGAGTCACCTAGTGCATACCTGTGTGTGATCAGCCTTTTTACGTCAACTTTACCAGCAGAGATGAGCTCAAGTGATCGCCTTGTGTCTTGGTCGGACGCAGCGTAGCTTGGCACCAGCGTAAGCTCCTTTGAGTAAACTAGACTCATGTCTACATTCAGCGTTGCCCCCTTTGAGGGAACGCCAAATAACATGATGGTTCCGCCCTTTCTTGTCACAGAAATTGCGTCGGAGACTGCCTTGAGGTTGCCAGTGGCTATTATGGAGACGTCAACTCCACGATCCTGTGTATCTGTAATGACTTTATTTAACGACTCTGGTTTTAGCGGCACCGCCCCAAATTTTTTGGCAAAGTCAAGTCTGAATTCGTTTACATCAAAGCAAAATACCTTGGAAAACTCGTTTGCTGTGGCAAGCATTACATGCATCATCCCGGTAGGCCCTGCCCCGAATACTGCCGCGGCGTCACCTTTTTGGTATGGGAATTTTGACCAGGCCCTAACACAGCAAGCAAGCGGCTCAATCATTGCTGCTTCATCAAATGAGAGAGAGTCAGGGATCTTGAGAACACCTCCGTGTTCCACATTCCATTGTGGCACGACATATTCTTCTGAGAGCCCACAGGGCGACAGATTCGTTTCATAATACTTTGGGCACATAGTCTCATTGCCGTGCTTGCAGTAATGGCATGAGTAGCATGGTACATGGTGGTGTGTAAATACACGATCGCCCACCTTGAAATCTGTGACGGCGGAGCCAACCTGGACAATGACTCCGGCAGGCTCATGCCCCAATATCATTGATGGTTTCCCGTATTTGCCGAATACCTTTTCCACATCAGAGCCGCAGATGCCACATGATTGCATCTTGACCAATATGTCGCCTGGGCCAAGCATGGGCCTAGATGTTTCTTGTATCTCCACAGATGCAGGACCTTTGACAAACGCTGCCTTCAATCACAGACGGTACTGGCTCATGGATATAAGTAGATTCATGAAGTCGGAAATTCTAAACATTTCCGTTCGAATCGAACACAAAATCGATTATTATAAAAATCGTTTTAGGAACAACATGTCGCGCTGGGATACCCACGATTACGAAAATACGGATGATGAGGAAGAATCCCGCTTATTGAAGAAATTTTACGACTACGTTGAAATCGAGAAAAAAGAATCAGAGCGCAAAAGATTCCTAGAAGTTTCCGACAAGAAACGCCCAAGTGTGTGGGGCAACAGATTTGTCTTATCTGCCATAATTCAAGGATCCGTGATCACAGGTCTCACAGTGGCCCTAGTCATCATGCAAGCCGTTTTTTCTGATGTGAACATCATTGAGTTTTTGTCTCTGTCTTTGGATGGTGCGGCAAAATGGTTCTTCTTTGGATATTTCATTTACATAACTCTCGTGGTGGCGATTGCAATCTGTGCCATGTTTTACAGTCATCTAGAGTCAAACCTAGGCAAGCAGATTCGTGGAAACAAAAGATACCTAGTGTGGGGTCAGCTGATCGGAATGAATGCGGGGGGCGCTGCGACCATTCTCATGATAGTTGCCGGGTTTGTAGGCACAGTCTTCATAGGTGCCGCTGACGGCTCCCAGTCACAACCCCAAGACGTAACAGAGATTGTCAAAATTCCAATCACGGTTCTTGCGCTTGCCTTTGGTTGCGGCGTCATATGCGGTGGGGTCGCATACATATCTACCTACGTCAGTAGAACAGAGCCTAAGCTTAGCAAGTTGTCTTTTGGCGACGATTTTAAAAAATATGACCGGCTCTAGACACCCAAAATGGTCTTGAGCATCTTTCTATAATCGACTTCTTTTTTCTCGCTTCCCGCTGCAGGAAGTGAGAATATCAATGGTTTTGATTTTGTTGCACGAAGTTTCGTCAAGTCAGTGTTGATTGGTGCAGAGATATCCTCGCTGATCAGGACGAGACCAACATCAGGGTCGTCTGCAAGTTTTTTTATCTCAGAAAACGCATTTTGTGGACTGTCAACAACTACTCCTTGTACTCCGGCGAGTTGGAAGCTGGTAACAAAAATTCTGCTGCCCACTGTGACAATCTTCACAGTTTGGCGTGCCTTTGGTACTAATTTAACCGTTTTTGCAATTCAGGAAACATTGATTTAGCAAGAGTGTATTTGAGATACATGTCCCAAATAGACATGCAAAAAACGGTCTATCTTTTTGTCCATGGTAGAATGGACCTGATGCAAAAATCAATCGATGCCCTAATTGGAAAGGGATTTTCAAAGGACAGGATAGTCTCTGCAGTCCCCAACCAAGTAGGCAAAGTTGGAGACTACATGGCGATGCTTTGGATGCCTCCAAATCCAGATCACATCAAGATCCAAAGGATAACCAAAGTTGATCCCGTCGAGCCGCAAGGAATGATTGGTTTGTGGAAGGGTGTTTCAAAGGAAGATCTCTTTACAATCCCGCTCTGACATACTCCCAACCCTAAAGGGGTAGGGCTTTCCCGCTCGCATTTGTAATTTCCAGCCTTGAGAATTACCTGGTGATTTAATTTGTCAAGACTAAAAGTTATAAACGATGCCAAAAAATTTCAGCTTAATGACAATCAAATTGGCATGCAGCGACTATGGGTTCGAGTGTGGTTTTATTTTGGAAGGAAAGAAAAGTCTATCATTAATTAAAAAGCTGAGGGATCATTTTGAGAGCGAACACGGAATCGATTATTCTGTGGACGCCGTGATACAGATGCTTGTGAACAAAGGCCACAGCAGGGACTCGATAAGAAACGAGTAAGCTAGAGTTCTGAGATCAATCCGGACAGAAAATCCCGGTATTCTTCATCGGTGAATCTGATTATTTCCACATCGTGTTGGTTTTGCGCAATCTTGAGTGAGTCAAGATGGTAGCACGATTTTTTGCCTTTTAGCCTACCAAAGTAATATCCCTCACAGGAACAATAATCAAACTCAGGTGCAAGCCAGTATTCCTTTCCCATGCCAACGACTGTCCATATTTGTCTGCGGCTTGGTTCAAAGATGTGAAGCTTGACTCTTTTTTCAGATACGATGACAGATGACTTTTCTTTTGGCACAAGAATTTAATTCAAAATGCAGCGTATATCTTTGGTGCTTGCTACAAAAATAGTTCCTGGGGAGCCTGCGCTCCTGCTCGAGGGCGTAAAACGCCACCTCGTCGTCACGGATCTCCACATAGGCTTCGAAGACAGATTGGCAGAAAACAAGATCTTCGTGGGCAAAAATACCACATTGGAGGAGACGACAAAGAAAATTTCCTCTCTTATCGAATCGCACAGTCCAGATGACTTAGTGCTGCTTGGCGACATAAAATCGAGCACAAACAAGATATCAAAAAACGAGTGGAGCCAGATACCAGAGTTTCTTGGCAACATCTCACAGAAGACAGACGTCATCTTGATTCCTGGGAACCATGACGCAAACATCTCGCGTCTGGTTCCAAGTCAAGTCACGCTGATAAGCTCCATTGGAATGGTGCTCGAAAACTCATTGTTGACTCATGGCCACACCATGCCCACCGAGAATTTTTCGCATGTAGACAGAATAGTAATGGGCCATCTTCACCCAGTATTCTTTGATGAGGACTCGATACTAAACGGGCAGAGAGTATGGGTGTCAATCAAGACAAAAAAAGAAAAACTATTTTCATCTGCGTGTGGGGATCTTGAGATCACCATAGTTCCGTCGTTTAATCGGTATTTTTACGCCACAAAGAAAAAGGCCTACAAAAGATCGATTTCCCCAATCATCGAAAAGATAAAGGGCAATGTGTCTGCAAGAATCGTGACTTTGGATGGAACCATCATAGGCGACGAGTCATTTTTGCCAAATGTGATCTAGATCGGGTCGTATGGCTCAAGCGGCTTTTTCGTGGTTTCGTTGTGGTTCAGCCACTCAAGAGTCTTGATGAATGATTCGGCAAGCTCGGTGGTCGTCAGAACCGGAATCCCCAGCTCAATTGCCTTTCTTCTGATTTGGTATTCGTCGTACAGCATGCCGACGTATTTTTCGAGTGTGGATGTGGACGGGATGTTGATGATGAAGTTGATTTTTCTCTCGTAGAGCAGATCAGCGATGTTTGGTTTTCGTTGCGGCTCCGATATCTTGTGGACTATCTGCACGTCTGCAATGTGCTTCTTTGAGATGAATTCCGCCGTATGCTCCGTTGCAAGGATTTTGAATCCGAGATTTTTGAGCATGGCCATTGTCTGCCTGAGCTTTTCTTTGTTTTCTGCGCCGCCGATTGTCACAAGTGCAGTTCCTTGTTTTGGCAGGTTGTACCCCACCGAGATGAGTCCCTTTGATAGTGCGTCATAGAAGCTGTCGCCAAAGCAGGCTGCCTCCCCCGTAGATTGCATCTCGACTCCAAGAACAATGTCTGCACCATCAAGTTGCATAAAGGAGAACTGGGGCACCTTTATGCCGTATGTGTGAGTTTTTTTCCATTTGTCATGTGGCACGTTTGGCAGTTGCTTCCCCAGAACTGCGCGAGCTGCCAAATTGATCAGGTTTGTCTTCACCAATTTTGAGACAAACGGCATCGAGCGTGAAGCGCGTATGTTTAGCTCAATTACGTAGACATGATCGTTGTGAATTAGAAATTGGAGGTTGAACGGCCCTTTGATGTTAAAGGCCTTGGCGATCTTGTTTGCATAATCTGTGATTGTTTCCACATGTCTGTTTGAGAGGCGCCAGGGAGGAATCACCATCATTGCGTCACCAGAGTGCACGCCAGCAGCGTCAATGTGCTCAACTATTGCCCCGATTACGACGTTTTTGCCATCACATACGCCGTCGACGTCCACCTCAAGCGAATTCAGCATGAATTTTGTTATCACCACGGGATGGTCAGGCGAAAGAAGTGTTGCCTCATCAACGTATTTTGTGAGCTCTTCTTGCGACCAGACCACCTTCATTGCTGCCCCGCTGAGCACGTAGGACGGCCTCACGAGTACTGGGTATCCCACCTGTGCAGCAAATGCCTTTGCGTCGACAAAGTTGGAAAAGGCCTGCCAAGGAGGCTGCATTATGTGTAGATTGTCAAGGACGCTGCTGAATTTTGAGCGGTCTTCTGCCCTGTCCACATCATCAGCAGACGTCCCAAGCAGACGAATTCCTGCTTTTGCAAGCTTTGGAGTCAGGTTGTTTGCGGTCTGCCCCCCCACAGATGTGACCAGCCCTTTTGGGTTTTCTACGTCCGTTATGTCAAGCAGTCTTTCTAGTGTGAGCTCCTCAAAGTACAGTCTGCTGCAGATATCATAATCAGTCGAGACAGTCTCTGGGTTGCAGTTGACGACTATGACGTTGTTTTCGCCGTTTTCTTTTAGTCCCCACACCATGTTTACAGTTCCCCAGTCAAACTCCACACTGCTGCCGATACGGTACGGCCCAGCACCAAGAACAATCACCCCTTGCTGCTCTGCATTCACCTTGATGTCATTTTCGGTGCCGCCATAAGTGAGATATAGGTAGTTAGTCTTGGCAGGCCACTCGGCCGCAAGTGTGTCTATTTGCTTGACTGCTGGGACCACGCCCATATCTTTTCGTATCTTACGGATTTCAAGTTCATCTTTTTGTTTTGCTCTGCCTATTTGCCTATCTGAGAACCCAAGGCGTTTTGCCTTCCGCATAAGCTGTAAGTCAAGCTGTTTTTCCTTTAGTTCAGCTTCAACATCCACAATGTTTTTTATTTTTTCAATAAACCACGGGTCGATTGCAGAGAGTTTGTAGATCTTTTCTACAGACATTCCTTTTTTGAGCGCGGCTGCCACATAGTACAGAATGTGGTCATTTGGATTCAAAAGGTGGTTCTCTATGTCCTCTACATCATATGTTTTCCCATTGACTCGATTCAGCACAAGGCCGTCGTTGCCGATGTCCAGCATGCGGATTGCCTTTTGCAGTGACTCCTCAAATGTGCGGCCTATAGCCATCACTTCGCCGACCGACTTCATTGTTGGCCCCAGCTTTCGATTTGCAAGTTCGAACTTGCCAAAGTCCCAGCGTGGATGCTTGCACACTATGTAGTCCAGCGACGGCTCAAAGCATGCAGTAGTGGTTTTTGTAATAGAGTTCACAAGCTCCGGCAGGGAGTGTCCGAGTCCTATTTTTGCAGACATGTACGCAAGCGGGTATCCTGTAGCCTTGCTTGCAAGGGCCGAAGACCTCGAGAGCCTAGGGTTTATTTCTATTGCCACATACCTGTCCGAGTTTGGCTCCAAGGCAAACTGGATGTTGCATTCTCCAACTATTCCGACATGTTTTGTTGCCCGGAGTGCTGCGGAGCGAAGCATGTGATACTCGCGGTTGTCTATTGTCTGCGAAGGCGCGACTACGATGTTGTCTCCTGTATGGACCCGCATGGAAAGGACGTTTTCCATGTTGCAGACTATGACGTTGTTTCCATCATAGTCCTGCATAACCTCATACTCGATTTGCTTCCAGTGCCCTATGTACTCCTCAATTAGAACTTGGTGCACGAGGCTTGCATTTAGCCCACGTTCAACGATCTCGTGCAGTTCGATTTCGTTGTATGCGACGCCTCCCCCTTTTCCTCCAAGCGTGTATGCGACTCGAATTATTACGGGGTAGCCAAGCTCCTCTGCCACTTTTTTTGCCTCATCAAATGAGGTCACAGTCTTGCTTCGAAGGATCGGCACGCCGCACTCTATCATCGAGTCCTTGAAGAGTTGCCTATCTTCTGCCCTCTGGATTCCCGAAATTTGAGTGCCAAGCACCTTAACTCCATATTTGTCGAGGATTCCCATCTCTGCGAGTTTGACTCCGCAGTTCAGTGCGGTCTGTCCGCCATAGCCGAGCATTATTCCATCCGGTCTTTCGGATTCGATGATCGAACTTACATACTCCGGAGTCACAGGTAGCAAATACACTTTGTCTGCAAATCGAGTGTCTGTCTGAATCGTCGCTATGTTTGGGTTGATCAGCACGCTCTTGAGTCCGTCTTCTCTTATTGCTTTGAGGCACTGACTTCCGGAGTAGTCGAATTGGCGGTCGTTTTGCGACTTTCGCCTGCTTCTCCGATTTTCAGTGCCCCGCTACCAAGCAAGAGAATTTTTTTCAAACTCTCATTTCGAATTAGAACCTCCCTCCTTTATCAAGCGGTCTAGCTCCTCGAAGACATATTTGCAATCATATGGCCCCGGCGAAGCTTCAGGATGGAACTGAACTGCAATGATCTTTTTGTTTTTGTGTTTGATGCCTTCCACCGTGTTGTCGTCTGTATTTGTAAACCATAAATCGAAATCTGTGCTCTTAAGTGAGTTTGGATCTATGCAGTAACCATGGTTTTGACTTGTTACATATACTTGGTTGTTTTCTAGATTCTTGCAAGATTTGTTTTGTCCTCTGTGGCCATACTTGAGCTTGTAGGTGGTCGCACCGCCTGCAAGTCCAATTATTTGTGCGCCAAGGCATATGCCAAGAGTCGGTATGTTTTTGTCAATTAGCTGCTTTGCGGTCTGAATTGTCTGTGGGCATTTCTCTGGGTCGCCTGGGCCGTTGCTTAACACCACCCCCCGTGGCCTGTATGAGAGAACCTCGTCGATTGACGCATTCCAGGGGAGCTTGACTACCTTGTAGCCCAAGTCGCGAACGTTTCGAAGAATTGCGTTCTTGGCACCAGTATCGATCACTACGACGCAGTCTTTTTCTGAGCCGTATGTCTGGACAGATTTTGTTGAGACTTGGTCCATGAACTCGTCGGCCACGTAGGGTTTTGCCTCAGCTAGCTGCTTTTTGATTTCCTCCACGTTGATTTCTGAGTCAGATACAGCAAGTGCTGCCATCATGACTCCGCTGGTTCTGAGTTTTTTTGTAAGGCTTCTTGTGTCTATTTCCGAGATGCCTGGGACACCCTCCTTATACATCCACTCATCCAGAGTCATCGCAAGGTTCCAGTGGCTTGCTATTTCTGAGAGTTGGTGCACCACAAGTCCTCGGATCTGGATTTTGTCCGACTCGAAGTATTTTGGTATTCCAGAGTCATCTTTTAACTGCGGGTCTGGAACCCCATAGTTGCCAATTAATGGGTAAGTAAGTGTGAGAATCTGTCCTGCATAAGATGGATCGGTCAGGGTCTCGGTGTAGCCAACCATACCAGTATTGAAGACAAGCTCGCCAAAGACTGTCTTTGGATAACCAAAACCTTTCCCGTCCAAGACGGTGCCGTCAGCCAAGATCAGCTTTCCATATTTGTTTGTGTATTGGGCTTTTTTTATCGAAATTGTGACCCTCGAAAAGTGGATTTGGCAGGTGATTTAAGTTTTGTGAGCTGATCGTTGGTTTCTGATCGCTGACAGTCCTTAGAGGGCCTTGAACTGTTCGCTCCACTTGTAATAGGCGCGAATCATGTCCATTGTGACACTTGGTTTTCTTCTTGCCATTATCTCTCTAAAGTCAGCCATATTCAGAGGGCGCGGTTGCGCCGGCGTCTCTCCTGCGACCGGTTCGTGATAATCAGGGCTGCTGAACAATTCATTTACGACCTTTAGCTGTGCACCCTGGCAGACGTCCTTGATGTCGCTTGCGCTGTAGCCATCGAAGATTTTGGCAAGCTCCGACGGCTTGATCCTCTCATCTTTTCTTAATGGGCCTGTATAAAGCTCAAAGAGTTTTTCCCTTGCTTCGAGGGTTGGCAGTGGAACGTATACTCTTTTTTGGAATCTCCTCAAAAAAGGCATGTCGAGGCTCCACGGCTTGTTTGTGGCTCCAATTACATACAGCTTGATTGCCTTGCCCTTTCCGTTGATTCCGTCCATTTCTGTCAGGAATTGGTTCTTTGTTCTTACCTCGCCCCCTACTTCGGAGTTCCTATTTCCTAAAAGTGAGTCGATTTCATCTATGAATAGTATTACAGGCTTGTCTTCTTTTTCTGCGTAGCCACGCGCCATCTTGAAGATCTTGGAGACGTTTTTTTCCGCCTCGCCTAGCCACTTGCTCATCATTGATGGGGCGTCGACTACGATAAAATAGCCGTCGATTTCGTTTGCAGTGGCCGCCGCCAGAATTGTTTTTCCGCAACCTGGTGGGCCGTACAGCAATATACCGCGCGGCCAGCCTAGTGGGAACAAGTCGGGCCTTTCCGTTGGGAACACAATCGATTCGCGCAGGGCGTTCTTTGCATCGTCGAGTCCTATTACCTCGTTCCAGCTCACATCTGGCTTTTCTTTCATTATCAGTTCATCAAAATCATCTTCGTCCTTTTTCTTTTCAAGCTGGGCCTTTTGCTCGGCTGGGGTGGCGTTTGGATCTACTGCGGGCTCCAGGTCCACGCCGTGGGACATCTGCAACGCCTTGATTCTGTTTTCGTATGCCCTACATCTCTCCGTGTAGATTTTGTTTAGCTTGTTGTCAGGGTATAATTGGATTAATTTTACTAGTGAATCGATTGCTTTTTGGTAGTTTGCAATTGCCATGCCGCGGGCTCCCTGTGAATCAAGTCTGATTGCGTCAGAGGCATACTTGCTTGCATTATTCTCTAATTCTTGAGGCGCTAGGCTCATCTTACACTACCTGTTCGTATTGGATTTTAGATTTCTGTTGGTATTCCTGTGTGTAAACAGGTGTAGCAGATTTTGTTAAATTTATTGTACCTTCCTTTGAGTTTTCATGTGGTTGTCTTTTCGTTTCGCCAAACGAAAAATTGGACGTGACATCGTTTTGAGCAGTCTTTATCTCCGAGACTGATGATTGCGCCGAGATTAACAATTCCTGTATTTCGTCGTTTATTTCGTGCAGAGAGGAGGCCCAGTTCCCAATTAGGTCTACAAACTCTTTTAGGAGCGTCTGGGCTTCTTTTTTGTGCTGGTACTTGAGCATAATCTGCTCTGCCAGGCCAAGTACGTAGTCAAGATCTACGAGTTCTTGCTCCGTCAAATTTTGTATTTTGCGTTCGTATTTTGGGTTTGACTCAAGTATCCTTCTTTTGACCAGGGCGGAAAGTTGACGTACCTTGTCGAGGTCCCTTTCCAGCCCGTGCGTCTCAAAGGATTTCATGTAGGATGTCACCTTTCTAGAGATTTAGTTGAGGGTACTGCTTGCGAATTTTAGATTCAACTATCAAATTTACTTCAGCAAGGATTTGTGTGGATTCGAGGTTTGTTTGCTTAAAGTCGAACTTGGCTTCGGCAAGACACCCCGAATCCATCACAATGCTGCCCAGTGTAGTAGATAGCTCAATTAGGTCGTGACTGCGAGGCGTGGAGTAGACTCCAGAGTTAATTATGCGTATTAGCGAAACGAGTGGAGATACGTTTTTTGCGATATTGCTCAGGCTCCTTATGGATTTGAGCCTCTTTTTGACCACGTTGAGTATCTCTGATGCACGAAGAAGGTCTGATTCCAAATCTACTTGTTTTTTGAACTCCTTTGAGTCTGCTACGCCTTCCTTGGAATAGACGTCGAGGTTAGCCTCTCTTGTTTTTCTGTATCTTTTTGTGAGACCGTCCAATGCAGCGTCGACAAGATATGAGCAATATTCAAGCCTAGGCTTTATTGAGAGCGCGTACGGGTTTGGCAGAATGTGCACACTCTGGTTTAGATATACTGAGCTTGCGACCATGTCTGATCACAGATTTAGTTTTAGTTTATTAGAACGGTGTCACAGGTTTTGGTTTCACCGTAGTAACACCACCCAACAGTGACAGTTTTTTTGAGGTTTTGTTCAATGAAATTGACTTGCGATCTTACCTAAGAATCTCAAAATTGATGCCATGGGAAAGGAGCATGAAATCACAGTCAGTTTGGAAGAGTTTGGTCTCTCCAAGTACGAAGCACGCGCTTATGTGACTCTGATTACGCACGGAACCATCTCGGCAAGCGAGGTGGCCTATTATGCAGAGCTGCCAAGAACCAAGGTGTATGCTGTATTGTTGAAGCTGCAGCAGAAGAAGCTTGCCATACTGTCAAAGAGCAAGCCGGTGATGTGCACCGCTATTGCGCCAGAAGACGCCTTTGATGACATAGTCCATGAGCAGATAAACAAGGTAGAAGCCATGAACACTTTGGTATCAAAGCTCAAAAAGATAAGCGAGGAAAGCAAAAAGGCTCGAGGCGCAGAAGAGAAGAGATATTTTCATTTGCATCCAAATTATGTCGTAAACCAGCTCAGGGTAATGATAGATGGGGCAAAATCATCGATTCACATACTGGCTGATTCATGGGGCCTGAGCATTTTGGCAGAGTGCAAAGAAGAGCTGCTTTCTGTGCTTCGACGGAACCTCGAAGTCAAACTCATCGTTCCAACGCAGGTAATCGGAAGTGAGTCGTTTAGAGCGATTCCAGACGGCGTGAAAATCAGGTCATCGGAAATAATTCAGAACTGCTTTATCTTTGACGACACAGAACTGTTATTGATTGACAACACGCATGGGAAGGGGGCCGTATTTACAGCCACAGACATACTTGGCGGAAACCAGACACGACTCTTCGCACAGTTGTGGAAAAACGCGCTCAAAATAGACAACCTGTCTGAGATGACAAAAAGCCAGGCGCTTGAGGTCTGCAAGATAATCAACATAATCAACGAGAACGGTCTTGGATTTGCGCTTCACACCATTGTGAGCTCCAAGGCAAGATTTGTGGATTTTGTGAGGTTTTTGGAAAAGAACGGCGTCTTCTTAAAAGACAAGCCCCTTGAGGAAGTTTTAGACATAGTCAACTCGACGCTAGAAATGACGTGTTCTGGCAGATTGCAATACGACCAAAAGACAAACAACATAATTTTGGAATCAAAGATCAATAGCGGCCACTCTCTTCCATGGGCAATGTTGATTGAGAGCTACCTAGAACAAAAAGGCAACCACCCCAAGCTCATCTACCATTCAGATTCGCACAAAGGCGAGCTCATCCATCTCAAAATCAACAGCTGAGTAGAAAAAATAAAAACAGACTTGGTTGTTGACTCTGTGTGATCGACGACAAGCTAAAGGAGCTCAGCATTGTGCTTCCAGTGCCGCCAAAACCTGCAGGAGCTTACATTCCGGTTGTCACATCAGGAAATCTGGCTTTTGTGTCTGGCCAGATCCCAATGCAGGATGGCAAGGTTGTATACACTGGCAAAGTAGCTAGTCAGAGGTCTGTCGAGGAGGCCCAGAGTGCTGCAAAGCTTTGCGCAGTCAACATATTGGCGCATCTTAAAGCAAGCCTTGGCAATCTTGACAGGATAAGCAGATTTGTTCGCGTATCTGGATTTGTAAATTCAGAACCGGATTTTTTTGAGCAGCCCCGAGTCATCAATGCTGCATCCGATCTTTTCTTTGAGATATTTGGCGAGAAAGCAAGACATTCAAGAATTGCGGTTGGCGTGGCCAGCCTTCCGCTTAATTCCACCGTGGAAATAGACGCTGTGGTTGAATTTTCTTAGCCAAGCCTTGAGTTAAATTCCTTGATGAATGCCATTATCTTGTCCTTTGGAATTACGGCGCCGCATGCCTTGTCGTGTCCTCCTCCCGAGCCGCCAAACTCAGGTGCAAGTGAGTTTACCAGTCTTCCAAGATGTATCTTGCATGACTTGGAGCCTCTAATCGATACGGCGTAGATACCATGGTCGACACGTTCTTTGTATGCCACGCCGACATCTTTTCCAGAGAGACCCAGCACGAAATTGACTGCGCCGCTTGCACCCGCATCTGTTATTTCCATGTAACCGAGATTCTTCATGGTTTTTAGCGATTTTTTGACCTTCTCGATCATCCCAGCGAGTTTTTCAACCTGAATTTGCGCAAACTCAAACGAGTTCGGGATTTCGTGCGGATATTTTGATTCACTTAGTACTTCGACTAAATACAGCAGATAATCTGGGTCTTTTTGGTGGCCTACTATGTTGTAGGTGAGAACCGTTGCAGAGATCAGTGCAAATTGTCGGTCGTAGATCTGCAAGAGCTTTGAGCCTTTCGGTCTGTCTTCCATGTAGTCAGTTATTGCCGCGCAGGCAGCAATAAACGCAGAGTGATCAGTAAGCTTTGATTTGTATGTGTCGTATACCTGGACTGTCGTGCACTCGTTTACGTCATGAATTACTTTCACCTTGAGTTTTTCAAGTTTCTTAATTATCTCTGGATCGATGTCATGATGATCTATGTAAGTAACTGCGACTTTTTTCTTTCTAAGCTCAGACAGAATCTCGACAAATCTGTCCTGGTTGTTTTTGCTCAACCCGAGGTCGCAGATAAATAACACCTTGAGTTTTTCATCTTTAAGTAGCGCTTCGATTTGTGGCATCATGCCAGGGTAATCAACGAGCACTGTATCTCCACCAAACGCTTGACGAATCAGTGCTGCGGAGCTTATTCCATCCGCATCTTCCATGTGCGATACGCAGATTGTCTTTTTTGGAGTTTTTGCAGCTTTTGATTTTTTTGTGGCAGCCACATTCGGCCTCGCCCCGTACCATATTTAAACAAAGGTATTCTTTTTTTGCAAACTGTCAGACCCCAAGATCTGCCTTCTGTCCTCAGCTGTAAGCGCGGAATACACGTCGTAAAATGTAACGCCACTCATCTGCGCCTTTTTGTCTATTTGTGCAATTTTTTGTAGAGTCTGAGGCGATGCGTTCAGGATCAGGTCGTCTATCTGTTTGGCAAAGTCTCGCTCTGCATGACTCATAATTTGAAGTGAAAAACCAGCCTATAGTGGGAGGCTTTGCAAGATTAGACTGTTTGCTAAAGAAATGCAAAACTTATTAGCGAATTTTTAAGAAAAAATACCGGCTTGGAAACAAAAAACATCGGTCTGCGGGACATTGAGGTAGCCGACACCAAGATCTCAGACATAGATGGTGAGCGCGGCAAGCTGATTTATCGCGGGTACGATATTTTAGATTTGACAAAGAACTCCACCTTCGAGGAGACATCTTATTTGCTATTAAACGACGATCTCCCCACAAGGGCGCAGCTAGAAGAGTTTAAGCAAAGACTGATTGAAGCGCGGGACATGCCACGCCAGATGCAGTCCAATATGCGAAACTGGCGCAAAAACGCAGACCCAATGGTCATGCTGCAGGCATTCGTTGTGGCACTGGCCGGGTATTACGACGACCGAGGCGCAAACGAGGAAGAGATCAATTACCAGAGCGCAATCAACCTGATTGCAAAGATGCCCACAATAGTTGCAAGTTGGGAGCGTGTGCGTACGCAAAAAGACATTGTGGATCCAGATCCACGACTAAGCCATGCAGCAAATTTTCTACACATGCTTGTGGGCGAAAGACCGGATGCAGAAACCGAGAGGATCTTTGACATTTGCCTCATCTTGCATGCTGACCACACATTTAATGCCTCAACTTTTGCGGCAAGAGAGGTCGCATCTACTGGAGCACATATGTACTCAGCTGTGAGCGCCGCAATAGGAGCTCTTTCAGGACCTCTGCACGGCGGAGCAAACCACGAGGTCATGAAGATGCTGTTAGAGATAAAGACCGTGGACAATGCAGAGTCTTGGGTAAAGGACAAGCTGTCAAGAGGCGAAAAGATAATGGGCATGGGTCACGCCGTCTACAAGACATATGATCCGAGGGCCCAGGTATTGAAGGAATTATCAAAAAAGCTTGCAAAAAAGACAGGACAGCCTTGGTACGATATCACCGAGGTGGTAGAAGAGACCACAATCCGCGAGATGAAAAAACAAAAAGGAATAGACATCTATCCCAACGTAGACCTATACAGTGCGTCATTGTACTACATGCTAAAGATCCCCCCAGATCTCAACACACCGATTTTTGCAATATCGCGAGTCGCAGGATGGACTGCACACGTCATAGAAGAAAAGTTTGCTCGCGCTGCTCCAAAGCCAGTTTTGTACAGGCCCAAAGCGACTTATGTTGGCAAGTATTGCGGACCACAGGGCTGCGAATACAAGCCAATAGATCTGCGACAGTAATTAATTCTCCCACTTCCAAGCCAAGTTATGGTATGGATCAAGTGGGATGATTATGGTAAGAAGCCCAAACGCCGCAAACAAAAAAAGACAAAACCAAAACCAAGGATCGAGCCGCGAATCAAAATCATTCCGGGAAAACACAAGGTTGAATTCAGAAAAGCAAGCGAGTTGGCCGACTAGTTCCTGGAGTTAAGCCATTGTTTTGCCTTCATTGAGACATCGTGCTTGTACAACACTTGGAAGACCATTTCATAAAACGAGATCCCTTTCTTTTGTGCCTGCACGTCGAGCCATTTGATGCCTTCGGCAAGCTCAGGGTCCGAGTCTGAGAACTGGACCAGTTCGTCGACCATCTTCGTGAAGAAGACAAGGGATTTTTGCATCAGTGGTATGTTTTTTGTTTTGGTTATTCAGACCTGAATTCAAATTATATAGACAAACGGGGCGCTTTTGATTGACAATGGAACACGTTTTGTATTCCGATGGAAACCAAAAAAGGATCTGCTGGGCCATAAAAACAAATGATGTGGTAAAAGAGCAGTTCCGGGATCACGTAGACATTTTTTTGGACAAAGTTACCAACATGCAGTCAAAGTATATCGCGTTGCATGTAGGACTCTTCTGGTCGATTGGTGTCTTCATTATAAAAAATGGTGACACCGTCAGGATCAAGTTAGATTCAGACGAGATGATCAGACACTTGAGTAGTGATGCAAAATCTCAAGATCCACTAGCAGAGCATCGAAAAAGATTCATCAACCTGTTCGTGACTCAGAGAAACCTCAAATTCATTTATGAAAAAATAAGCCCTGAAGACAACATAGCTGCAAAAATGTTATAGCCGAATCACCAGGCCTATGTCCATGAGGTTGGTGTGTGTAGGCCCTGTTTTTATGAGACCTCCGTATTTTTTGAAAAACGAGTTAGAATCGTTGTTTTGAAGATATCTTTCTATTTCGTTTTTTTGTATGTTACCACAAGAAATTGCGCCAGCATATTTTGTGTTCCCGTCTATTCCGTCCGTGCCTACAGATGCGGCTACAAATTCTGGGCCTAGTTTTTTCATCAGATGCAGGACGAGTTCTTGGTTTCTCCCACCAGTTCCCTCTCCTTTCACTCTGACTGTCGGCTCTCCGCCAAACAAAAGGCAGTGCCCTTGCTTTGGTAGTTCTTTTAGAATTTTGTCTGCAACCATTCTGATGTCACCGCTCAATGCAGACAGTTTTTTTGTTTTGTACCCAAGTGATTTTGCTTTTTTTGCCATTGCTGCGAGGCAATCATTGTTTGAAGCAACGATGTAATTTGGTATTTTTGGCTTCTTTGGTGTCTCTGGTATTTTTCCTTGCGCACCACGTTGAAAATGCCTCAGAACGGGTTTTGGTATTTTGTTTGTCAGGCCGTACTTTTTGATGATCCGCAGGCAATCAGCATATGTTGTGGTATCGCAGTATGTAAGCCCAGACGCAATCGTGGACAGATCGTCGCCCACAACATCCGACATCACAAAGGAGACGGCCTTGCAACACAGGTTCTCAAGGAGTCTGCCGCCCTTTACTGCGGAGACGTGCTTTCTTAACGCATTGATCTCCTGTATTGTGGCGCCACATCCAAGTAGTATCTGTGTCAGGGCTTGTTTTTGCTTTAGTGTAACACCATATGGCAGACATACAAGTGGCGACGCACCACCCGAGATGAGAAAGATTACCAAGTCGTCTTTGTATGCGTTTTGTAGAAACCTTATGAGCGATTTTGCCGCAATGACACTTTTTTTGTTTGGTATTGGATGCGATGAACGAATTATTTTGAATTTTTTGTCGGAACGCTCGACTTTGTGCGTCTGTGGGACGATGATGATGCCTCCATCCACATGTATTTTGTGCCGCACATAGTTTGCCATCGAGTCTGCGGCCTTTCCCACAGCTACCACGTAGACCCTGCCGAATCCGGAGAGCGGAATATCTTTTGGTCCGGTTATTTTGTCACGCTTTAGGTAGGTGGCAAGAAAACTGTCTGGTTTTGCAGCTTCAAGGCCTGCCTCCAGTATCTGTAGTGCGTGTTTTGTTTTTCTGCCACGGAGCTGTGATTTGTTTTGAATCACTGCACATCAACTGCAAAGCTGTTTATTAATTTACAACAACGCAGAGCACCAGGCAGAGTTATTCTTATTTAGCTTGAGAGCGGCCACATCTCAACTTGAAAAGCAAAAAAGAAAATCTGACAAAAAAGATTTGTTGGGCCAACACTGCCGATTTTGATTCTGCCAAAGTTGTCATAGTTGGCATACCAAGCGAAGTTGGCTCACATGCGGCTCGCAAGGGCTCATCAAGGGCCCCAGACACCATACGTATGATCTCAAATCGGATGGATGTATACGTCCACAAAAAGAAATTCTCCGTGGCGAATCCTGTTGGTGGCACTCCGGTTGTGCGTGTTTTTGATTACGGTAACATCAAAAGAGACGAAATTCCAACGGCGTTTGACAAAATTGCAGGCTCAAAAATACCAATAACAATAGGTGGAGACCATTCCAACACGGCTCCGATCATAAAGTCGCTTGGCAAAAAACTTGGACCTATCTCACTTGTCTATTTTGATGCGCACCCAGACATGATAAGTAGCAGAGGCAGTTACTATGGCTCCACAGTTTTTGATTCTCTCCCATACATTGATGCAAAATCAAGCGCCCTGGTGGGAATTCGAAGTCCGGAGCAAGAAGAAATTGAAAACATACGCAAGCACCAGATAATTGTGGTCTCGCCGTTTGATGTAGCCCAAAAAGGCATAGACCAAATAGCTCAGACACTCCTTGGCACAGTAAAAGACAATGTCTACATCTCAATAGATATGGACTGCATCGATCCTGCCTATGCCCCTGGCGTTTCGGTTCCAGTGCCGCTTGGGCTCTCAAGTCTGGACGTGGCATATTTAGTAAAGAGGTTGTCGCAAAAAGAGATCGTTGGCTTTGACATAATGGAGGTCTGCCCCCCGCATGACTACAACCATGTCACATCACACCTCGCATCCAGACTCGTTGGAGAGATACTTTGCTCCTTAAAGATATAATTAGGATGTAGAAATACCCCAGTCATGCACACAATAAAAATTCCAAAAATCATTCATTTTGGTGAAAACGCACTATCTGAAGTAGAATACCCAAGAAATGCCCTCGTGGTCACTACGGCACCGCCTCCAATTTCAGCAAAATGGCTTGGAAAGATGGGCATAAAGGACTACATGCTGTACGACAAGGTAGAACCAGAACCCTCAATCGAGACTGTGAACGCAGTCATAAAGGAATACAAGCAGAAAAACCCATCTTGTGTCATAGGTCTTGGCGGTGGCAGCTCACTTGATGTGGCAAAATATTCCGCGGCGGAAATGAAGTTGGAAAAGATACTAATTCCAACTACTTTTGGCACAGGAGCAGAGATGACAACTTATTGCGTTCTCAAATTTGACGGAAAGAAGAAACTTTTGCGAGAAGACAGATTCCTTGCAGACCGGGCGATAGTTGACGCTTACTTTATGGAGGGCACGCCGGAGCAGATTGTGAAGAACTCTGTTTGCGACGCGTGCGCCCAGGCGACCGAAGGCTACGACAGCAAGCTTGGCAACGAGTTCACAAGAACCATGTGCAAGCAGGCATTCGAGGTTCTCTACGACGCCATCATGAATGACAAGCCAGAGAACTACCCATACGGCTCCATGCTTTCCGGAATCGGATTCGGCAACTGCTCGACCACACTTGGGCATGCGCTTTCATACGTGTTTTCAAACGAAGGTGTCCCCCACGGATACTCGCTGTCCTCATGCACCACAGTGGCACACAAGTTCAACAAGTCAATCTTTTACGAGCAGTTCAAAGAGATAGTAGAGAAGCTCAAATTCGACAGACTGACATTGAAGATGCCGCTTGACCAGGCTGCAGACATCGTCATGACAGACAGAGGTCATTTGGATCCAAACCCGCGCCCAGTCACCAAAGAAGACGTCATCCAGTGTCTCAAAGACATTGTCGAAGGAAGACTCTAGACAACCCTCTTTTTTATTACCTGCCAGAATTTACAGATTTAAATACCGCAAGATGTACGTCACAAAAAGATGTTAAAGTTTGGAATTCAAAACGGCCTAAATGTGGCAAGGGCCGGATTTAGCGAGGATCAGATTCTAACTGCGTGTCTTTTGGCCGACAGAACAGGCTACGATTCTATTTGGTACATGGACCATTCTAACGTGCCTCAATGGTCAAAGGCGACAGTTTTGGATCCTTGGGTCATGCTGTCCGCCATCGCGGCCACAACACAACATGTTGAGCTGGGCACCTGTGTGACCGACGCAATACGAAGGCATCCATCAAACATCGCATTAGCTTCAATTACACTAGACAGAGTATCAAAAGGGAGGGGAACACTTGGTATTGGTGCTGGCGAAGCACAGAATCTAAAGGAATTCAACATACCATTTGACAACCCAGTTAGCAAGTGGGAAGAGCAGCTCCAAGTGATCAAACTGTTGTACGAATCATCACCAGAACACCGAGTCAGTTTTAATGGCAAGTATTACCAGCTCACCGAAGCTTGTCTGCAAGCAAAATCAATTAGAAAGCCACACCCACCCATATACATGGCAGCCGGTGGGCAACGCACGCTCCAGCTGACCGGCAAGTACGGGAACGGCTGGCTCCCTATTGGATACACGCCGGAATTGTTCGAAGATCACGCAAAGACAATCAAAAAGTCAATGAAGGAATCTGGGCGAACTCAGGAAGAACAAGAAAACTTTCAATATGCGCTCGACATCGACGTTTACTTTTCCGAAGATGCGGAAGAGTCGTGGGCAAAGATGAAAGAGGCAGTCAAAGTTTCATTGTTCAAGCCAGAGATACTCCGTGTCCACAACATAAAACAGATCGAAGGTTTTGATTTTAAGAAATATTTCACAGAATACTCCATGTCAAATCAAGACTGGATAGTCAAGATGCGTGAGGCGGCAACGACCATTCCGGACGCAGTAGCTCGTTCTTCTGTAGCTGTTGGAACCCCAGATGATGTAATCCCCGTCTTTGAGCGGTTCATAAAGGCGGGCGTCAACCATTTTGTAATTAGGTTCTGGGGCTCCAATTATTTTGGCTCAATAGACAAGTTTGCCTCAAAAGTCATGCCATACCTAAAAGAGAAACACGGCTAGGCACAACTAGTTTGTATGGCCACAATCGAGGAAGCAGAAACTTATGCAAGAACAAAAAATGCCGACATGCCTTTCTGCAGGGGCATAGTCTTCAGGTTAAAATCAGTAGGTGTGACTGACGAGTCTGTGCTGTCTTCGGTGTTTTTGTGTCAGGCCGGTTCCACATTCGATGAGATTCATGCACGTTTTGGAAGGGAAATTGCAGTTCTTGTGGCATCGCTTACAAAGGATCAAAGTCTGGCAAGACAAAAACAAGAAGAACAATACGTAAAACAGCTCAAAGATGCCACATGGGAAGCCACTCTAATCAAGTTGTGCGAGATATCTGCACGTCTGAAATTGATCAGAGAGACCGAGATGTCAAAATCAAAAAGAAACAAGATGCTCAAGCAGAATACACACTATCTATTGGTGCTCAAAAACAAAATCGCGGAGAATAGATCCAAAACACCAGCTATTGAAAAGTTGCTCGATGGCATAAATGAGACTCTGGCTCATTTTGGCCAGAGAGAAATTAAATTCTAAGTGTCAGGTCTGGATTTGGTTATGTTTTTTGCATACTCGGCATTCAGTTTGTTGTTTAGTTTGAGCAATTCGTCTCGCGGTGTTGCTGCCTTGTCGTAGAATGCTTTTCTTGCTTGCTGCGGCGTGCCTCCACTGTCAAGTACTGCTTGAAGAGCTGCCAACCCCTCCTTTGTCTTGGCTTCTGTGAAATTAAATTGGGCCCAGTAGATGTCTTGCACCGTTGCGTCCACTTGAGACACAAAAGTTGCAAATGCGTTTCTTGGGTTGAATGGATCAAGCTGCTCAAACCACACCCCTAGATCCTTTAGCAGATCTTGCTCAGCAAGCTTCCTTTGTTGTTCAAGGAATTGTTGTTGTTCCTTGATTTCTTGGAGGCGCTTGAGTCGCTTTTCTTCTTCTTGCTTGTTTTTCTCTATGTTCTGCAGGATTTTGAGCGCGATTGGATCTTCATTTATTTTGTCTGCAGTGATGATTTTGTATGATGGTCCGAGTTTGTTTGAGTCGATCTCATCGCCTACAAAGAAGGATGTATTTATGCGAGAATCTTGGTAGCCGTCTTTTTGTGCCTTGATGTTGGCGTCAAACCTTGCAGATTCTGGATTCCCAGGTAGCAAAAATACAAACACACCATCCGAATTCGTCCTTGTTTCCGTGGTGCCGAACTCTGTCGCAATAAAGACCGTGGCGTTTCCTACGGGCTTTTTTGACTCGTCCGAGACGAGGCCGGTTATCGAAGGCGATTCGCCTTGCTCAAATTTTGCAGTTATGACGAGCCTGTCTTCAGATTGAGCGTTTGCCAGTCCAACGGCACACGTAGCAGCAATAATCAACATGAAAATGAGTTTCACTTGGGACGATTTTGGATTTGTACCTTAAGTTGGAATATCGATTTTTTCCTATTTTGTTGTTTAAAAAATGGAGCTTGGCAGATTTTGCCAGATTTTGCCAAAAAACCGTCACTATGTGAAATGATTTTATGGAAAACATGATTAGAATTTATAATTAAGCAAGCATTTGATGTAAATTTTGGAAAAGTTACGCGTATTCAAAAAGACAACCTTGGGGCTTCAATATTCTTTGCAGAGATGGCTTAAATTTTGATGTGATGCAGTCAAACCATGAAAGGCGATGTTTTGCTTCAGAATGTTCAGGTGAGGGGTTTTGTTCCTGCCACAGCTGGCAAGTCAGCAATGGACGACAAAAAAAAGATTCGTGATGCAGTTGAGACGAAGCTTGGCAAAAACATCGTCAATGTGAGAAAGCGATGTTTGGGAAAGCCGCTTTCCGTAAATGTAACCTTTTACCTTCAGAAGGACTCCGTTCATGCAAAAAAAGACCTAGACAGCCTCTCAAATGTGCTTCTTGCCGTACTTTCAAAGGAAATGGGCACAAAAAAAGAGGCAGGACTAGACATAATAGCTGACGATTCTGCCATCCACAGGTTTGTGTTCGAAAAAAAATTAGTTGATTCTGAAAAAGACGAGGGGATCGCGTTTTCAATCTACGAGTGGTCTGCGACTTGATTGGTAAAAAATCGGCATCCAAGGCTTAAGGCCAAAAACGGCAGTATCTTGGCGACAGCCTCAAACGCCTAGTAAGGGTAACATATTCTGATAATTATTTAGTGTGGTGACAGATCGGGACATAAGTTGTACAAAAAGTTAAACCTTTTTTTGAGTTCAAAAATAAAATTGGATCGGAATTTCTCTAGTTGACTGTTACAACGCCAGTCATCCATGGATGAACGGCACAGTAATAGTTGTAGGTGCCTGCGGTTTTGAACGTGTATGAAAAGGATTTTCCTGCCATGACCATGCTACTATCAAAGGTTCCATCAGGAGTCGCGTCTTTTCCGCTTGTTACGGTGTGAGCTGCCGAATCCGTGTTCTTCCAAGTAACTTTTGCTCCAGTTTTCACGGTTACCGGATTTGGCAGATAGCATGATGAAGTTGCTTCACAGCCTGGTGTTGAGGAGCCTTTCGCCATTTCAATAGTAATTGTGTCTGAAGCTGTCGTAGTGGACTTGGCCTCTTCCTTTAGTGCTTTGGCTTTTGCCTTGGTGTCTTCCTTTAGTGCTTTGGCTTTTGCCTTGGTGTCTTCAGCTGCATACGCAGACTGGGTAATCAAGACGCTGGCAACTGCCGTTAGCAACACAAACACTGCAATACTTGCGAGTAATTTGTTGTTCATTATTGAACATCAACCTTATTGCTCAATATATTAAGATTGATTAACTTGGTTGACTGAGAATTTGAAGAAATTCTACACGCTTGTTTCAATGCAGACCTTGGATTAAAATTTGACAAACTGGTTTTGCAAAAACATCTAGGTTTGCACCAAGGACACACCTATAGTATTTCCGTTATAGGCATAGATTTGTCGGATCTTGCATTTGTACATAAAGTATCTTTTTCCCTCATCGCTTATGGAGTCCTATATGATCAATAGTTTTGCATCATGAAGTGTTTGCAGTCTTCTATATACTTTCAATATGGAAGACAGTCTAAATAACGCAGTGCAGTGCACTGCAGTCATCTTTCTGTGCATATGTTGAGTTTGCATGCCAGGCATAGCTCTTCATGGTTTTCTGCTACAAAAATGCAGTCCTTGCAGGTTTTACAGGCACATTTCTTTGTCACCATTATTTGTTGCCTCAACTTGATAATGGTTGCGGCAAATTTCATATTAAAGAGTCAGCACTATATTCAGGTTTGAGAATTACGATGAAGGTGTGGCATTTGCAAATAGCAGGAATTTTGGTTTTCATTACGAAGAAAACTTGAAAACATATCCAACTAGTTAATATCACGCATCAAAATTCATGATAAACAGCGTGGGGAAGGTAAAGACAACACACCTTGCAATCGGCGTTGGAATAATCGCAGTAGGTCTGGCGATCTTTTTTACATATTCTGCAGATCAAGCAAAAATACGCGGCTTTAATTTTGGGAACAATTTACAAGCAATCCAGGACGAGCTAAAGCAAATCCAGACAGAGTTTTATTCCAAAAAGGCCATGTTGGATGAGAACTCCATCTCAAGAGAGGAATTTTTGGAATTTGGAGACAAGCACCTTCAGAGAATGGAGGAAATACTTGAACGATACAATACTCTTGCACCCCCGGAACCGTTTGCAAATTCAGTCGAGCTTTTCAAGATATCCACGCAAAAACAAATCGAAAGCGACAGGTACCTCATAGAATGGATAAGAACTAACGACACCTCAAACAAGGTGCGCTCCGACTTGCTGCTTCAAGAGTCTTTTGAAAATGAAATGGCTGCTCTTGCCTCATTCTCAAAGGCAAAGAACGGCCCGTGACAGGGCTAGAGCAATCCCTTTTGTTGAAGCAGATCCAGAGTCGGTTCCAACGCGTCAAGCAGTGTCTTTTTTTCCAGCTGCACGTGTTCTGCAAATTTGATTGGAAATGTCAGGCTCAGCATGTCATTGTCGGTGTATGATATGTTGATTGCATGCTGCATCTGGTGCTCAAGCAGGAATTCCTTCCATGCCTCGATTCTTGAAGTTGCGTCTTCCACATGGTTCTGCAGATACAGTATGTCCATGTCTTCTTTTGAGTCAAATATGCCAAACTTGACCATCGGGACGGTGAGGAACCCGCCTGGAATCTTGTCGTGGTTTTTGTGCATTTTTTCTATGATTTCGTCTGCATTTTCTTCAGGAAAGAGTTGGCCATAATCTGGAACAAAGTAGCCTGCGATCTTGTGGTTCTTGTCAAATATCCTAAAAAAATCCCCGTCTAATTCGAGTTTCCACACATCATGAATCCAGCGCCAACTGTTATAAATCATAGAAGCAGAGCTAAACAAAATGGCAATCACAAAACACACCCGCGACTTTATTGAGAATTTGATCGACTACTATATCAGCGAGGCTTCCTCCTACAGACAGATTGCAGAAGCATACTCGCCCGAGGTGCGTGCAGTAGACGACGCAGCATTTGGGATAATCGCAGGATGTGTTTATTCCGCGTTTTTGCGCGCCTATGAAAATGAAAACAAGACAGTTGAGCTTGACGACATGCAGGAGTTCAACCAGATCATCAAGGATAAAGCAGCCATCATAAAAAGGGCCATAATGGGTTCTCCAGAATGAGTTAAATTCACACAACCCAGTGTTACATTGTTGGCAGAGATCACACGGTACCGAGTACAGCAGATAGTGGACAATGGCCAAATCGTTCAGCTTGCTCTGGCAGAGGACGTGCAGACTGAGCCGCTTTCGCAAAAACAACTGATCATGGAGTCTGTTGCAAAAAAACTTGACCCAGAGCTAAGAGAGCAGGTACAACCCCTCTTGGAGGCAATCTTGCAGGCACAGCCAACAATCAAGATAAAAAGCTACGAGCAAACCACCATCTCAATTACAATGCCAAGAACAAGATATGAGAGGATGGGCCGCCCACAGGTGGGCCAGGTTCTCGAAGTCAATATTTCAGCAAAGTAGTTTCTCTATTTGCTGTGTGGTTTTCAGAGGGAGTGAACAAGTAAAGTTTTTGCAGACATAGACCGTTGTCTCATTTGTAAACTCTTTTCCTGCAAAAAATGGATATTTCGACAACTCGGCCAATTTGTCGGCGTCTGGCACGGTTACCACTATTGCCTCTGGGAGGAATTTTTTTGTGACAAAGTCTGTAATTTCTTTGTCAACTGGGTTCAGCAGTGTTATTTCCGTGGGTTTTTCCAAGTACAGATAGATCGTGTTGAGTAGGTAGCCAAAGCCAAACGGATTTTCTGCTGCGGCAAGCGCAAATGCCTCCATTGTCTTTGCAGAGACATCTAGGAACCTTTGTTGCTGTGTTAGGTGATACAGCTTCAGCAACACGTTTGCGGCTACCGAGTTGCCAGAAGGCATGGATAGATCATAGTTGTTCTTCGGTCTGATTATGAGGGATTCGTGATTGTCTGCAGTGAAGTAAAAGCTGTTGTTTTTTTCATCCCAAAAGTGATCAATTGTGTGGTTTGCCAGCTTTGTCGCAAGCTCCAGGTATTTTGCATCTGCCGTCACCTCAAAGACATCGATTAATGCGCCAATCAAATACGCATAGTCTTCCAGGTAGCCGTTGAGTTTTGCGTGTCCGTTTTTGTACGTGCGCATCACCTGTGTGCCTGACACCAGATTTTTTTCGATGAATTCTATGCATTTTTGTGCGGCCTGCAGATACCTTTTTTCGTCCGTGACTCGATAACCTTTTGCAAACGCAGAAACCATAAGGGCGTTCCAAGCTGTCAGAATTTTGTCATCCAGCCCAGGCCTGATTCTTTTTGAGCGTGCCTCAAGCAGTTTTTTGGATCCTTCTTCGACTAGGCTCCTTACCTTGTCTTCGGAGATTCCAAAGTGAAATGCGACGGCTGATGCAGCCAAATTGTTATTTAAGATGGTCTTTCCCTCAAAATTTCCACCGTCTGTGACATCGTAGAACAGACAAAATACATCTGCGTCTTTGCCGAGAATCTCTTGAACCTCTTTTTTGCTCCACACGTAATACTTGCCTTCTTCTCCCTCAGAGTCAGCGTCCAGTGCAGAGTAAAAACCACCCTGTGGTGAAGTCATCTCACGCAACACAAAGTCGAGTGTCTTTCTTATTACTTCAAGGTAGAATCGGTCCTTTGTTAGCGCGTATGCTTCGGCATACACTACTGGGAGCAACGCGTTGTCGTAAAGCATCTTTTCAAAGTGTGGAACAAGCCATCTTGCATCAGTAGAATACCTGTGGAATCCGCCGCCAATTTGGTCAAAGATTCCGCCGCGCGCCATTTTGTTGAGCGTCTTTAGGACAAACTCTGAGAATCTAGATATCTTTGAGAGCTTTGAATACCTGAGTAGAAAAGAAAGGTTTGCTGCGTTTGGAAACTTGGGCGCACTTCCAAATCCGCCGTACGTGTTATCTGCAATCTGGAAAAGATTTACTGCTGCTTCGTCAAGAATTGATCTTTCCAGCTTGGCAGGCGATACGACCATGTCTGCGCCTTGGAGGTTTGCCATAAAGTTCTCTGCGGCCTTTTTTACATCTTGGGGTTTTTCCTTCCATGCCTGTGCAAGCTGGCGTAGAATACTGCCAAATCCAGGCCTTCCATAGCTATCAAGTATTGGAAAATAAGTTCCCACGTAGAACGGTTTTTGATCCGGAGTCAAGAAAACGCTTAGCGGCCATCCGCCTTGTCCTGTTGCCATCTGGCATGCCTTTTGATAGATGTCGTCCAGGTCAGGTCTTTCCTCTCGGTCAACTTTGATGTTTACAAAATTTTCATTCATGATTTTTGCAATATCCTCATTTTCAAATGATTCATGCTCCATTACGTGGCACCAGTGGCATGAGCTGTACCCTATGCTCAGAAAAATCGGCTTGTTTTCTTGTTTTGCTTTTTGTAGTGCTTCGTCGCACCACGGATACCAATCCACAGGATTGTGGGCGTGCTGTAAAAGATACGGGCTGGTTTCATGAATCAGATGATTTTGTACCACGTAATTTTTCCAAGCTCAGAGTATTTGTGTCTTAATTTACCAACCCTTTTTTTCTTCTAGATCATAGATTCTGGCATTAATTTGTGCTAAAAGACGCATCTTGGATTTTTGCGCTTTTTTGTTGTGCGAGTAATCCTTTTTCTCAACCAGCAGCATCAGTTCTTTGAGATCATCAAGCCCCAACACCTTGAGTCCTTTCTTTGATACTAACTCCAAAAGCTCAACGCGTCTTTTGTCATCCGAAGTTACACCATCCACAAAATTAAATCAGAGTGCACAGGTTTAATTTTTGTGACTGGCGAGGTTTTGTAGATGGCAAAAATGCATGCAATGGTTCTTGAAAAGCTGGGCCCAATTGAGACAAAGCCGCTCAAATTTACCGAGGTTGCAAGGCACCAGATCAAAAAGCCAAACGAAGTACTACTAAAGATTGAGGCGTGCGGAGTCTGCCACTCGCAGCTGCACGGCATTGAAGGAGACTGGGTAAGATACGGCCTCCCACCCACGTTGCCCACCATCCCAGGGCACGAGATAGTCGGTACCATAATTGAGACAGGCAGCAAAGTGACCAAGCTAAAAATCGGACAAAGAGTTGGAATCTCCCCGCTGCTCGAGTCGTGCATGAGTTGCAACTACTGCAAGGAGGGAAAGGAACACCTCTGCGACACAGCAGAAATCACAGGAGAATCATTGCGTGGTGGCTATGCAGAATACATCACTGTCTCTGAAGACTTTGCCACACCAATTCCAGACTCTATGAAGTCAGAGTATGCCGCCCCCTTGTTTTGTGCAGGAATAACTGCGTACAAGGCAGTTGCTGCTGCCGAGCCTGCCAAGGAAAAGAAAATTGGGATCTTTGGAGTAGGGGGCGTCGGCCATCTCGCAGTAGAGTTTGCCAAGCTGAATGGTTGCAGGGTCATCGGAATAGCAAGAAACCAAAATCATCTTGACGTCGCAAAAAAAGTTGGCGCAGACAACGTAATCAGATACAGTGAGAACCATGCAGAATTTCTCGCCTTGCTCAAAAAAGAGGAAGGCCTGCTTGACTGCTCCATTGTCTTTGCACCGTCCGATGCAGTGACAGAGGCCGCGCTCAACTCCATCAAGAAGGGTGGTACGATGGTCGTCGGTGTGTTAGTGAATCTTCCAAGCTTTGATGCGTTTTCAGAAAAAACAATCCGCGGCTCTGTGATTGGCTCAAGATCTGATATGAGTGAGGTTGTAAAAATTGCAGAGCAAAATCAGCTCAAGATCATATACAAGACATTCCATCTGCAAAACGCAAACGAGGTCCTAACAGACCTCAAGTACTCAAAAATAGACGCAAGGGCCGTACTCAAACCGTAAAATAATTTTTCCCCACAACAAACCTACTATGGAAACAAACTATGGACCCAAGACGGCAAATAAATCACTCCAAGCAACACCACACACGACAACAAACACAATTCAGCTTAAATAAAAGAAACTTGTCAGCAAACCATTGAACTGCAAGAAATGCCATCATGCACCATACGCACACACGCCATCAAAGGAAAGCAGTTCGCTAGTCAAGCTAGGCAGATGCTCCATACCACATTGCACCTGCAAGCAGTACGTCGAGTTTGAACAACTCGATGAAGAACTCCTCTGAATTTAGGTTCATATAGCAACTCGCCATGATTCAAGCAAATGAAGGAGCACCGCTCATCTGACGAGCTGAAAAAGGAGCTTGACATACTCCTCTCTAAGCTCAACGCGCTCGAAATTGTGGCAGGAGATGAGTTTCAAAAAGGCACAGTCAAGGTGCTCCGAAGGCTGGTCGAAGGACAGATTCACTCTATAAACGAGTTTGAGCACCTCAAAAAAGCCCTCGATTTGCTCACGCTCCAGATATTTGAGCTGAAAAACAAAACATCATTATTTTAGAACCGTGTCAGACAGCCCGCAGGCGGTGCACTTGAATAGCTCGCTCTGGCCTAGATCATCTTTCTTTTCCATTTTTGCACCGCAACAAGGGCATTTCATGAATCTGTTCCCTAGTCAGGTCCTACGTTGCATTTCGGCTGGTATCTTTGCAGGATCTTGTCAAGAATCCTTTTTCTGTCGTCTTGTGATGAGCCCCACATCGGGTAAATCGACAGATATAGGCTTTCCTCGTTTCCAGCATTTTGAATCCAGCACTTGAACTTGTCGTTTTTTGTGAAAAAATCAGCCTCGTCTGTCTTTTCACATTCACCCGCATAGACAATCTCAAATGTCTCCTTTCTGCGGCTCAAAACCAGATATATGACCTCTTCCATGGGTGGGCCCCACTCGGATAGCTTGATTGGGCCCAAAAACTCGTACTGGAGGATCTGAATTGCCACATACGTTGTATGTCAAGTTTTGATTTATGTGTGATCGTTTCCGCACACAATGGTTTTAAAGGCATAAATTTCCCTCAAAAGCTGAGTCTATCATGTCAGAGGTAAACCCGCACAACTACCGCACAGTCGGCTACTCGATGATAATAGTGGCCGCCTCGCTCGTAGTGATTGCGCTTCTTTATCTTGCAATAGGCGATGATGTGTTGTATTCTGACCGGGTCGGAAAGCAAAAACAGTTTGAGTACCAGCAATCACTGGAAGCAGAAAAAGAAAAGGCCGAGCAGGCCACCCAAGGCAAAAACCTCTCGCTGAACTTGGAAGAACGCGTCAACATGCAGAATCCTTGATTCTACCTGTATCCGTTGTTAAAGTCCTCCCAAAAATTCAGATTCGATGTGAGCTTGTTCATTTTATACAGGGCGCCACCAATTATGCCTGCATGGTAAAAGGTGTACAGCAGCACTTGTGACGGCGACGGTGCTGTGTGCGAAAGACTCAGCGCAATCATCGAAAAGAAAATGAATGTGCCGACAAACGTAGCAATGCTGTTGACCACACCTGTGAGGCCGATTATTCTCTTTGTTGCAACTGCCATAAGCGAGATACTGGTGACTATTAGAAATGTAAGGCCGCCATTTTGCGAGGTGAACTGCGTTACCCAGTCTGCAAGCCCCATCTCAAGGACGGACTTTTGTGGTAGGTGAATCCCGCCATTTAGTGCAAAGCTTACAGAGCTGAACAGGCCTCCTATGATGAAAAAATACAGCAGTATTTTGATTATTCCGCGCTTGAATGGGCTGCGCGTCTCGGCAGGATTCATTGCACGTTCTGTGATCTTCAATCCAAAGATAAAGCCGACAAACACGGTAGGAAAATACATCAGCTCAGTCAGATACGGCGATTCAGCTGTTAGCTTATGGATTTGTGGCGCAAATACCAAAAACAAGAGCACCGCAAGCAGTGCTGCGCTTCCGAAAAGTATCAAATTAAGATACGACGGACGGCGTGACTCGTAGAGGTCTGCATTCCAGTTGTACACCTTGGAGAGTGCCCAAGATCAAATTAAAGAAAATGACGGAAAAGGATTTGCCAAGTTAATCAACTTTCATTATCCAACGATCTGATGCTTAATAACGCGCCCATCTTTGTTTTCAATGCGTTGTCTCCTTGTCTGTGTCGCTGCAGTCATTTGTGTTTCAGTCACTGGCGTGCTTGCTCAAAGCTCCGATTTGCCAAGAAAGAGCCAATCTCAAGAATGGTATTTTGGGCAGGGACTCACCGCAGGCGACGAGTTTGTTTTTGAGATATGTGATTACGCCCTTCGGATTCAGTCTTACTCCCCCTGCTATGTTGCCACACTCAGATTTGTCACACTGCTTCCAACCAGCCAAGGCCAGGTCTGGATAGTCTCGGCCCACATAAGTCATGGCAAGACAGAGCTTGATATGATCATTCACCACACAAAAACAACGCACAGATTGCAAACGGATGCAGCAAACATCCCGTATGCCAATTCGCTACAAAGGACATTAGGCTGGATTAGCGGATTTGCAAACGAGCACAAACCGCAGATTTTGGAGGTGGGCAAATCATGGGGTCAAGTCGCGTCGGGAACATCTCCTGTTCACCTCACTGTCAACAGAGCAGAGCAAATCAGCGAAAATGAGCAGACATATGTCCTAGGTTACGGCTTGGCAAAGGACAGCTACTTGCAGGTAAGGCCTGGATCTCCGTTTCCACTCAAGGCCAAGGTATACAAGCCCGTCTTCTTGCAGGAGCAGCCGTTATTGTTTGCGTTCCAGTTACTTGCCCACCGCTCCACACTTGAGATGTGCAATGTCATCACTCCAGAGGGCGATTTCTCGTACCACACGATTGACGAGCTGCAAGAGACCGAGGTCTTTGCAACAAATGTCACACAGACAATGGAGTTGTCCCAAGACGTGCAAAAAATAGACGAAGATGTAGCAAAGTTGCTAAAGGAAAAGTATGGTCAAAAGTACATGCAGAAAATCTGGCAGGCCACCCAAAATTTTACCAAATTCATAGAAATGATTTCAGAGGCGGTTGACTCTCAGCTCAACTCCACTGGGCCGGACTGATCAGAATCTGCTCAAGCGTGCAATGGCTTGGCGGCTCAGCTTGTATGCAAACCAGCCGAGTGCCGCAACAAACAAAGCAGTTGCAGCCAGATTCCAATCGTAATTTTGCTGCATTGGTGGTGTTTTGTGTTTTTCCACAATTGCTGTTGCGCGCCCGCCCCACAAATTCCATGCCTCAATTGACAGATCCTGGTTTGCGGGAAATGTCGTGGTGCATCCATTTGTGCAGTCTTTATTGAGCGGGCGGCCGTTCACGGTCACGTTGATTATTTCGCCAAAATTCTCGTTTGGGAGGATCTTTATGAATCCCAGTTCTGATTTGATGTCAAGTGAATTGTCTTCATCTAGGTTGACTATATGCACAAACGGGGACAGAAAGTTCAGTATTTTGTGGATAGTCCTTGTTTTTTGGCCAACCGTGACGTCTATTTTGTAGGGGGATGGGGCGCCGTAGCCGACGTTCAGTTCCAGATCATAGATGTCTTCTGCAAGCATGTTGTAAAAAGGCGGAAACCATGTGGAGGTGAGCTTGGAGCCCAAATTGACGTAGCCGATGCCGCTTTGTTGGTTTTCCTTGTCGTACATGTCTCCTACCACGATTGCCGCAAACTCTTTGCTGTTTGTATCATGGAATACTTTGTTGCACATGTAATTGTGTGTGTAGTCGGCGCCTTTTGCTACGTCTGGCACCATGCTTACCCGGATTGGCAGGTTGGTTCTTGAGCCGTCAGAGTGATAGCTTAGGATCTTGACTGGGTTGCCAAATTTGATGTCAGGGTACTGGTACCTGTAGGAGGTCAGGTTTTTTGTCTCAAATCCAGCAAAGCTTGACGACTGGAGAGTGTTTTCAAGTGTTGCGTTGGAGTATCTTTTTGAAAGCATCGTGTGCAAAATCGGATAGAAGAACTCGATTTTGCCAAAACCCTTTTTGATAAACATCGCAGAGTCAGTCTTGCCACTAAGAATCGAATCAGACTCCGCACCAAAGCAGTCCGACTTGGAAGCATGCCCCGAACCGCCCCACGACAGCTTGTGGCCAAGGCTTGTTTTCACAATTGGGTCAAACGCGTAGCCGACATACTCGTAGTTGTTTATCTTGCTTCTTCTTTTTTCATGGACTCCAGTCGCATCATCCTTTCCTCCTCCTTCTGAGCCAAGGTATTGCAGCGCGACTGCTGCTCGGTTGCCCCAGCTGAATGCGTGGCCGTCCTTGAGGGCAAGATACGGGTAATTTGCATACTTGGGCTCGTACCTTACGATGAGGACTTGGGCGTCAGCCTGTTGTTTGTGTATGGGCCTGCCGAGGTTGGACATCTCGATGACATACGTTATGTGGTGCCTGCCAAGCTCGCCTTGTTTTGTGGCATTTAGCAACGTCATGCCTCCCCCGTACTTGTGCTCCCTTTGCCACGGCTCAAAGCCCTGTTGCACAAGTAGATGGTTGCAACTTTTGGCATCACACTGAAATTCCTGCTCCATCTTTAGGTCGTATGTCTTTGAGACCGCTACACTCAGTGTCCCAAAGCGCTCCTCTCTCCACATATACCTAGGGTCGTGAACCAGATTTACTGCGTCCCACAGATAGTACGTCCCATCAAGGTTTCCAGACTCAAATCCATCCCTGTCTGTGAGTGGTTCTTGCGTGATCACAAAATCAATGTACGGTTTTATGATGGGTGGCGCGTAGCTCCCGGTTGCAGATATCTCGCTCCAGCCGCAGACTATTTTGCTTTTTTTTGGGTAAAAGCAGGAATACCTCTCCGCAGACACTGTGAGCTGGATGTTTCCACCATAGGTGTCAAGCTCCACCACGCCGCTTGTTGAGCCCTGTTTAACGGATTTGGTAGGCGTGATCTTTGTGAGATCACACCTAGTTGAAGACCCCCCAAGGCTAGACTCTACTGGACAGACCTTGAAGTTTCTGCATCCTTTGTTTCCGGCCCACCCATAAGAGAACGAATATGAGAATCCGTCGCCCAGATAGTACGTGTTGTCAGGGTTTATTCTTGGGAACCCATTTGCAAAGAGTTTGGATATTGTTGTGTAGACCCATACTTGGCAGTAAGCAAAATAATGGTCTTTTGTTCTTGTCTCCCTCCCACCTGCCTGCACATAATTGCTGTAGACTGTGTCTTTGCCTGCAGCAAGCTCGTAGCTTAAACGATGTGTTTGGTCAGGATTGTCTTGCTTGCCTGTGTGGCCGGCATGTGCAAAATTTTGCAAGCATGACAAAAATAAAAGAGCTGCAATTGCGGCGGTGATCTTTTTCACAATCTAGAATCCGGCCAGCTTAAAAAGCATCACATAATTTTGATGTCGATTAGATTTTTCGTGCTCGTGATAAGCTGGACAGAGTCTCCTACGCCGTTTGTCTCCAAAACCATTATCTTTCTTTGGGGGATGGTGTTATTTGCAAATGCTTGCCCATTGCCATCATGGAGAAGATAGGCTGTCTTTTTACCGTCAACTAGTACCGCCTCAAGCACGATGTCTCTTAGTCCATAGTTGAATATCTCGAGCCTGATTTTGTCCGACTGTGTGTCTTGCTGTAGTACGCTCAACATCTCCTGAATCTGTGAGCCTTTGTCATGTATTGCGTCTGCCACCGTTCTCTCGGCGTCAAGCGTCTGCCTTGACGCTGCGCCGAGGGCCAAGACAGATGCCGTAGCAATCACCGCCATAAGTAGAACCACTGCAACCACCTCGCCTACACCACGCCTTTTCTTCAGAGTTTGCAGCTTGAACCGCATCACCTCCCAGAAGATATGGTTTGAACCCACTCATAGGTGGAGCCGTCGGTTCCTACCGCTTTTGTGTGCAGCAGGTATTTGGCGCCTGCCTCCACGTTTGCGTCAACTATGGCACTTGAGCCGAAGCTCTGCCCAGGCAAAAGACGTGGAATCTCCATTGAGTAGAATGATTGATCCTTGTCGTAAAAACCGGCAGTGCCAGACGCGATGGCAACGGTTCCAGTGTTTTTTAGGTCGATTGTAAAAAACGTCTTGTTTGCCCAAGTCATGTGGACCAAATCTGCCTTGATTACTTCGAGCCGGGTCGACTTGGTGACGATCTCGTTTTGCTCATACATTGCGGTTCCGGCCGAGATTCCCCCGATCACCGCTACGCCTATCAAAAACAAAGTGGTGATTGCAGAAGAGATGCCGCGGCGCGCCATACCGACAATAACTTGGATGATTTTAAGGATCTTAGCTGAGCCGATCTTTGTTTCATGCAGCCCAAAAGGAATAATTAGCTCACTTTTGGCATCAAGCACAAATGAGTAATTGGGACCTCATGATGCCAGGCATGGGACTTACTGCCATAGGTTTGGCGGGGGTGACCATCTCGTATGCCGGAATCGCACACACATTTATTGACGGCATGCATGCGCTCACAGGCCTCACCATGTTTATCGGGTTGATCTTTTTGGCGGCCGGCATCCTCGAGGGCGGGGTCTCGACGAGCAACCGGGCAAAAGCTACGACTCTGGTTGTCTTGGGAATTTCGCTTTCATTTGGCCTTGCGGCGCTCAACTTTAACGCAATCAGCACCATCCCGACCTTTGCGGGAGTCATGCTCATAGTTGTAGTTCCTGCAATAATCATGGCGTACGTGGCAATGAAGATGCCCCAATATGCAAAGCCAGTATCAATCATTTTCATAATTGCCGTTGGTGCAGCCATAGCTGCCTACGTAGGTTTTGGACTTTTTGGCCCCTCGCCGTATCTAGTGCCACCTCCAGCACCAGTGGAAGAGGAGGCAAAAGAGCCCGCCCCAACTGCACCCATATTTGCGATTTCGATTTTGAAGGGTTCCGCAACGCAGGGGAACCCCGACTATGATCCGGATGCGGCCCAGGTGCCGCGGGGCAACATCATCGAGTGGACCAACCATGACGATGTATCTCACACAGTAACCAGCGCTGCAGACGGGGGAGCCACCTTTGACTCTAGCTTGATTTCGGCCGGTGCGACATACAGACTGGACACATCTACACTCCAAGACGGAACGTATGACTACTTTTGCATAGTACATCCATGGATGACTGCCTCCTTTACCCTAGTTGAGGGCGGTGCTGCAAAAGCCCCAGTGTTTGACATTTCGATTCTTGCGGACTCGCAGATTCAGGGGAACCCTGACTATGATCCGGATGCGGCACAGGTGCCACTTGGTTCTGCCATCACGTGGACAAATCACGACACGGCAGCTCACACTGTGACCAGCGCTGCAGATGCGGGCGCCACCTTTGATTCCGGCCTAATCTCTGCGGGCGCGACGTACCAGCTTGACACCTCAAAGCTTGGAGTCGGCAAATACGAGTATTTCTGTATTGTACATCCGTGGATGCAGGCATCGTTTGAGGTGGTAGAAAAATCAGGAGAGAGGCTCACAGAGGGCGCCACAGCAAAAGACCCCAACTCACTTCCAGTTGAAACTCCAGAACATGCAGGAGCAATCTCGACAGAGACTGTTGAGGAAGTAACAACACCGCCAGAGGAACCAGTGGAACAAACAGTTGAACCACCCACAGAGCCCGAAATACAAGCCCCACAGCCCACCCCTACCAATATGATATCCATTCCACAAGGGGCGTCTGTGCCAGGATGTGAAACTACAAACGAGTGTTTTGTGCCAAGCATTGTTTCCGTGCCGGTCGGCACTACGGTGACTTGGACAAATGACGACACGGCAGCTCACACTGTGACCAGCGGGGCAAATGTGACTCCGGATGGAATTTTTGACAGCGGCTTGTTCATGGCCGGAAAGTCATTTTCCCACACATTTGACACGCCTGGCCAATACCCATACTATTGTCTTGTACATCCGTGGATGTCAGGCACAGTCACAGTAGAGTGAGATTGGCAAAATCCATAATCATCACAAAGAGTCAAAGGCAATCACTTGTGGAACACTCAAAAAAGAATGCGCCAAACGAGTCGTGTGCCCTCTTGTTTGGAAAAGAGAGTGAGAATTCATACATAGTTGAAGAGATCTTTTTTGCCACAAACAAGGACAGCTCACCAATCAATTTCACAATACCAAACGAGGAGCTCATACTAGGATACCAAGAAGCCGAGAGGAAAAAACTCGATGTCGTAGGAATATTTCATTCCCACCCCCACTCTGAGCCGGTGCCGTCTGCAACAGACAGAAAGTTTATGCAGGTCAATCCCGTGGTGTGGGTCATATTTTCAAACAAGTCAGATAGCTTTGCGGCCTATCTTCTAGAGTCAGAGATAGAACAGATTGCAGTCAAGATAGTTTGATCCTAATTAACTGCGTCAGCCCGGCGCCAGCGTGGCCTTTGCTCCGTCCTTTATCTTTGCGAGCATGTTCTTGTCTGGGTTTTTTATTTTGCCGATCACGTTGACGGCCGAATACGGCTTTATCTGATTTTTTTCACTGATCGGCGTCTGTCCGTAAAATAAACAGATTGCGTTTCCAGGAGGCCAGTACCCCACATCAAATAGATCGACAAGAGATTTTGCGTTTTCTTCTTGTGCCTTTATTGGGATTGGAGCCGTGTATACCTCTTCTCCCCACACATGGAGTTTGGTCTGGAACGGCAGAGATTTGAGGAGGGCGTCTACCGTTTTTGGCGCGATTTTTTCGTCAAGTTCTAAAAATATGTTATCTGTTTTTGAAACCTCGACTCTGACCAGCTTCACACACATGATGCTTTCTTGAATTAAATATCCCTTTTTTTTATCAATCAGTATGGAAATACACGTCTACGACACTTATGTGGAAGCCAAAGACGGCCACACGATGCACTTTGATGTGATCACAGCAGAAAAAGACCACGCAAAGGCAATCGAGTACGCCAAGAAATGGCTCAAATCCATCGGCGAGGGCGAGGCTAGAGTGACCACAGAGGAATGCCAATTCTGCCACTCACAAGGCGCTCCAAAGCCGGTAGAGGAAGCAATCAAGGCAAACGGGTTCTTCATCCAAAAGATGGAAGGCTGTCCTTAACCTTTTTTTACTTTTTTTGGTTTCTCATACGTATTTTCAAATATAGCATAACCCCCATCGAGTCATTGGCAAAAAAACCAACCTACAACAAACTCACAGTCGAGGGAGACAAGCAGACAGAATGGATCTGCGGCTGCTTTGAAACGATTGACGGCTACTTTTGGTTCTGTGACGAACACAAAGACACACTGAAAAAGACGATCGAGGCACAAATAGACGAATTAGATATGACTCGCGTCCTTGAATGAGTAGCTGTATCACCTCCTCCCATCTGCATTGCTGTTTTTGTCAGCTTGAGCATTTGCCGAACTCACGACGCCCATACAGCCTAGCAACTGTATGCTTTCAATGGTATGACTAGCATTCCCAAAGACGCCCTAGCTTTTTAGCTTGCTTAGTTTCTTTGGAGTGACTGCCTTGAGGCCTTCGTCAATTACAATCCCAAGAACCGACGAGTAGCTCCAGCCCTGGTTCGTAGATGAGATCAGGTTGATCTGCAGCTGCCTTATTTTTTTGTCAAGATCCTCGTCTAGTGTGAATGTAACGCGTTTTTTTGCCATAGGTTTCAAATCTAGTCTTTGGACTAATTATTTAAAATAACAACTTCGCTCAATCGAAGTACCTTTGTTAGTCAATCTTAAATTCCCAGAAAAAAAGGCCACACATGGATGTTTTTTGAACAAGCCGAATGACTCATTGCTGTTTTGCACTAAACGTACAAACATGGCCTTTTCTTTGATCGTTTGCGAGCAACCAAGATGACAGAGAACAATCCGAAGCCGATAGTAGCCATTTCGGTAGAAATAGTGCTCATGCGGAAGGGCGGCCCACAGTACCAGTTGGTCTTAGCAAGGCTGGAAAAGTACTACAACTGCAAGATCTTCGACTGCTTTGAGCACCCAGACTATCTCAGTTTTGTGCTGCGCGAAGTCTACGGTGCCGACTATGAAAAGATAGTTGAGCAGATCGAGTGGGAGCTTGGGGAAAATGCAGATGACCCCGGTGTCAGAAAATTCCTTGACGCCCTAAGACAGGGCTAGATTTTTAAAAGAAAGGCGCTCTTGCGGATTGTGGAAAGACTGTTCAGGGACATTGATTATGTCAGCCCGTTTCTTTTCGAGTTGAGTGATTTTGTAGGCAAGCGCTGGAACTTTAGGGTGCTCTGGGAGCTACGGAACCACAAGACGATGAGGTACGGCGAGCTGCTGGTTGCGCTGAATGGGATATCGCCTTCTACTCTTGCGAGCGTCCTCCGAGATCTCCAAAATGAAGGCCTCATAAAGCGCATCGCTCACGGAAAAAGCCCACCTTACCGCGTCGAGTACAAGATAACAAAGAAGGGCCTTGAGCTGATAATTGCAAGCTCGTACCTTGTCAAGTGGGCAATAAAGAAGAAGAAACGCTAGAGCACTAGCACTGCTATAAACGCAGAGACAAAGACGATTGCCACGGTGTTTAACAGCTTGATCACGGTGTTGAGCGCAGGCCCCGCAGTGTCCTTGTAGGGATCCCCAATTATGTCTCCGACGACTGCCACTTTGTGTTCTTCGCTTCCCTTTCTTCCCTGCATCTCTACGAGTTTTTTGGCATTGTCCCATGCACCGCCTGTGTTTGCCAGGTGGAACGCCAAAAATATCCCAGTCACCACGGCTCCCATCAAGAGACCGGCGACTGCTGGCGGACCAAGTAGGATTCCAAGGACGATCGGGGCTGCAATTGCAATGCTTGCGGACTTCCACAACTCTTTTAATGACGCAAGTGTCGCAATGTCCACGCACTTGGCATAATCCGGCTTTGACTTGCCTGTGAGTATCTCCGGGTTTTGCTTGAATTGCCTGCGTACCTCATCGACCATCTTTGATGCCGCCCTCGAGACGCCGCTTATGAGCTGGCCAGTTATTATGAACGGAATTAGTCCGCCGACGAGCAGGCCCACAATGATTGCTGGGTTCGTGAGCGTGTAATCTGAAAGCTTGGCAAAATTTTCAGGAGAAAGGTGTGAAAATGAGGTGGTGGCGTGCTCTTCGAGGAACTTTCTTGCCTCATACTGGAATGCCTGGATCATGGCCAATGCGGCAAGCGCTGCGCTTGCAATTGCAAACCCTTTGGTGACTGCCTTTGTGGTGTTTCCCACTGCGTCGATTTGGTCTGTCACCTTGCGGTTGTCCTCGCCCATTCCAGTCATCTCGACTATTCCTCCTGCGTTGTCCGCAATTGGCCCAAAGGCGTCAATTGAGAGTACGATCCCCGCAAGGCTCAGCATCGCCATGGCAGTAAGCGATGTGCCAAATATGCCATAGAGCAGTGCCTGTGAGGGGTCTGGTGCCGCCGCGGCCGAAATTGAAAATGAGATGATTATTGCTGCCACTAGTGCAATCATGAACGGTCCTGTAGATTGCATTCCCTTTATGATGCCCATCAAAGTCAGAGACGCGTAGCCCCACTTGGCAGAGTCGCTAATCTCCTGGACCGGCTTGAATCTGTAGTTGGTATAGTTGTCCGTGATTCTCTGGATTACAGGGACGAGGATGACGCCAACTACGGTGCTTGCAAACAAGGCGTATGAGAGACTGTCTTGACCTATGAACAGATATGTGAATGCAAAGTTGAGCCCTATTGCAATTGCGGCAGATATGTAGAACGAGCGGTTCAGCGGCTTCATTACGTCGGCGACGTTTTTTGAGCCGATTGTTGCAGAGCCAATAATTGATGCAATCAGCCCCGATGCGCCAATCAGTATTGGATAAATCACAATTTTTGGCGCTCCAATGAGGGCGCCAATCAGTATTGATGCAAGCACAGTAACTATGTATGATTCATAGACGTCTGAGCCCATACCTGCAGCGTCGCCCACATTGTCCCCCACGTTGTCTGCAATGGTTGCCGGATTCCTTGGGTCGTCTTCTGGTATGTTCGCTTCGACTTTGCCGACCAGGTCCGCCCCCATGTCAGCTGCCTTTGTGAATATGCCGCCGCCTATTCTGATGAATAATGCGATAAGGCTTGCGCCGATTCCCACGCCAGCTATTGTGATTGGATCCGGGAATGCAAGATACAGAAGCGCAAGCGCCAAAAGTGCCATTGCCGGTACCGCCAGTCCCACCGTGGCTCCCCCGCGGAAGGCAAGAGCAAACGTCCTTCCGATTCCGCTCCCCGTCGCGTTTGCGGCCCTGACTGCGGCCTTGACTGTTATTTTGAGCGAGATTAGCCCGGCAACTGCGGAAAGCGCAGCACCCACCGCAAAAGCGATGCCGTTTGAAAAACCAATGAAATATCCAATAATTACTGAAAGTCCTATTGCAATGGGAATGATTATCTTCATTTCACGCCTCAAAAATGCGGACGCGCCGACCCTGACTGCGTCTGAGATCTCCATCATTTGTTTTGTGCCGGGGTTTTGCCTTCCAACCCAAGCGGCATAACCTGCGGCCACAGCAAAAGATGCAACAGCTGCACCTATTGGAATTATTTGTTGCAGCTCCATTTTACAACTGGTTGCCGATTTGTGGGAAATATAAATGATTGAGGGGATCAGCGTTTTCTTTTTTGGTATGAGGCAAAGGTTTTGCCTTTGAGAACCTGCCTGACCAGTTTGTTGAAGCGTTTGCCGTGACTCAGATAAGGGAATCTGAGATGGACAAGCTCGTGGGCTATTGTGTCATCGAGGGCCTTTTCGTCTGGAATTTTTTTCACGTTGATGAATATCAGATTGTGCCGCATGTAGGAGACGCCGTAATACTTGTAGGCAGTCGTTCTCCTTCCTGCAGTCATTTCCTTTGGCATTTCCAGAACCTCCCTTGATGTGAGCAGTGTCTTTGGCTCCTGGATGGATAGCCGTCCAGAATATATTCCGACTTTTTCCAGTATGCTGAGGCGCAGGTCTTCGTCGAGGTGCATAAAGTTGGCTTTGGGGGATTTTGTATTATGTCATAAAGTCAATTCTTGTGCAAAGATTTGTTGAAAATCAAGTCAATCCATGTTTTGAGACAAGTTAAAATTTTGATGTGTCACTTGTTTGCTGCTGGCCGTTCTCATGCGGTCCATCATGTCGACAATTTTGAGGACATCAAGAAGGGTCAGAGTTTAGTGTGTAATCACGAATCATACAGCCACCGTCTCATCATACCCTACTTCATTAGATTGAGAATCGCTTTTGTTTTATTTCTAATTTCGTCTGTGACGGGCACCACGACCAGCCCCTCGTTTGGCTGGCCGTAAAACACCACCGTGTTTGGGGGAGCATACATGCACACCGGGATTACGAGGAGGTCTTCTTCGCCGTTTACGATTATCTGGTGCGGTGGAGGGAGGCCGAGGGCCTTTCTTATAGTCTCGATGCTCTCGTTTGTTATTTGGCCTGCGGGATTGTCGCAATAGAGTTTTTTTGCCGTGCTTTGCGGGGGCTTGCGCTTTTGTCTTTTTTCGGTGCCATCAACAATCTGCAGCGATGGTGTGAGCCCAAACTTGACCAGCTTGTCAGTGGTTGCGTCTCCGACAGTCACGATGTACGCCCCTGCAGGAAGAAAATGCAGGATTTTTGCTCTGCTAACGTCGCTTTCTTTTATGAGGACGCCTATGGGCTTTTTTAGTGCCGCCCGAAGGTTTTCTGGAAGCTTCAAAGTTATGCCTGCGGCGTGGCTTGCATCTCTTCTTTGAGCTTTGCTGCCAGGATGCTGCACTGGGCTGCCACGTTTTTTGCAGCCACGCGTATTGCTTCTGCGCTTTGAGATTTCGGATCAGTTATCATGACCGGCTTGCCCTTGTCTGAGCCCTCCATTATTCCAGAGTTGAGGGGGATTTCCCCGATGAATGGTATGTTGTATTTTTCGCTGATTCTTTTTGCGCCGCCCTGGCCAAAGATGTAGTGCTTGTCGGAGCACTTGGGGCAGACAAAGTAGCTCATGTTTTCAATCACTCCGATAAGTGGGACGTTGAGCTTGTTGAACATGCCGATTGCTTTTACTGCCACGTTGCTTGCGACGTCTTGCGGCGTTGTGACAACCAGGATGCCGGTGATTGGAATTGTCTGCGCCAGAGTGAGAGGTATGTCGCCTGTGCCTGGAGGCAAGTCGACTATCAGATAATCAAGATTGGACCAGTTTGTGTCCACCAAGAATTGTTTTAGAATGCCCGATATTATTGGGCCCCTGTAAATTGCTGCCTGGTGCTCCTGTTCTGCAAAGAACCCAAATGACACCACCTTGATTCCGTGGGTGTCCACGGGCTGCAGCTTGTTGTTGTCCACCTCCATGTAGGCCTTTTGCATGCCGAGCATGAGTGGTATGCTTGGGCCGTAAATGTCGGCGTCCAAGAGGCCGACTTTGGCTCCGGACTGGGCCAACGCAAGTGCCAAGTTGAGCGATACTGTGGATTTTCCAACGCCACCTTTTCCACTTGCCACACCGATGATGTTTTTTACAGTGGCCATGGCCTCGGCTGGGTCAAGTGCTCTTCCCTCCATTACCTTGGCAGTCACATTTAGCTCAAAGTTTTTGATGCCTTCAAGCTGTGAGACTGCCTTTCGCACGTCCTGCTCTATTTGATCGTTAAATGGACATGCCGGTGTGGTGAGCTCCAGTGTGAATTTGAGGTTGCCGTCGTTTAGCTCCAGATTTTTTATCATTCCCATTGAGACTATGTCTTTTTTGAGGTCTGGGTCAACTACGGTTGCGAGCTTTGAGAGAACTTGATCTACGCCAACCATGCAAAAAAAAGTCCTCATACATTATTTAAAGATAGGTTGATTTTCAAAACGCCGAAATTTTTTTGTAAGGTTAGGTACAACTAATCAAGACGCGCCGGTTGGCTTTGCGCCTTAAATTTGGTCCCGTCTTGTCATGCAATGCTTAACACACAAGAGCTAGACATCCAGGACCGCTCAAGATACATCAACATCATAGTGGGCGCAATGGTTGGCGCGGCAATAATGTTTCTTGCGCAGGACGTAATAGAGTGGTTCATGGGAGTGGATTTTGAAAATCCTGGCGCAAGCAGTGCTGTGCCTGCAAGCATAATAGAGTTGCTTGGGAGGGTGCTGCCGTTCTCCAAGTGGATTGGTGGAGTCATGGTAGTCTTTGCAATAATTGTCGGAGTCGGCAAGCTGGAACTTCGCGCGCAGACTTGCAAGTAATTTGCATGCCTCCAAAATCCTTTTTTTATGAGCATGGTGCATCTTTTGTCTTTGCGGCCTTGATTGGTGCTTATTTTTTCTTTCAGCCCAGGGTCGGGACAGTAGTTTCTCTTGCGTTTTTTTCTTTCTGGGCGTTTGGCTATTTTTGTGACGCGTGGATCACAGTTAGGAATTCACCGCACATTCCAAGGCACGAAGTCAATCTCATCTTTGCCGCTCTGTACTCAAAATTTGGGGCAAAAAGCTGCCTTGTGCAGTTCCTAATTGAAGCTTCCCTGGTGGCCACAATTCCTGTGTTTTTTGGAGTAATTGATGTTTCTGCAAGCTCTGCGGTTGCCGCCATCTTTGGCGCATCTCATCTTGTCGCGTTTTACTCCAACAAAAAGTTCATGCGCAACAGACAATGAAAAGCGGTTACGAACCGCCCCTACCCATCCCCCATCTGGCCGCCTTTTATCTTAAAACACCATATTTTCTGTGAGGGCGCTCAAGAAAAGAAGAGGCATCATCGATGCAGGAGTCATCATACTTGGCGGAATCGTGATCATAATAGCTGTGATTGCGGCCACTTTGGCTTGGAGCGACATCATGCAGGTTACCTATGTGGGTCTGATTACTGCGATGCCAAAATTCGGATATGTTGTGGACGGCGGAGCAGAGCTTGGGAACAGGAATTTTGAGATATATCTTCTTTTGCGCACCGTTTCGTTTTTTCTCATGGTGTTTGTTCTCATGTTTGCTGGGATGTCCCTGGTGTTTGAAAAGATCAGCTTGGTTCCGCCGGAGACCGGATTTAGGATCATCTCAAAGAGCGTCTACTTTGTCTTCTTTTTCTTTTTCTTTCCGCCCCTGTGGGACACCCTGGCAACGTCGGTTGAGCAGTTCTCTGTGTGGATACTAAACCCGGAGCAGCCTCAGGATGCCGCAAAGAATGTGGAGGTCTTGCTAAAGAAAATAGCGAGCATCGAGTGCGCTGACCCAAACGACCCGAATGGCCAGTGCCAGTTCACACTGGACAAGCTCGTGGCAGGCCTCACCGACCCCTTTGGCACCCTCAAGAACATCTTTCAGACATCGTTTCTTGGCGTGGTCAAGGCTCTTGCGTTTCTTAGCTTCATGTTCATGGCGTTTTTGGTTGGCACGATAAGACAGGTGCTTACTGCAATCATCATAATCGGGTTGCCGGTGCTGATGATACTCTCACTCCTTCCGTTTTTCAAAAGGGTGGTGAACAAGTTCATCGACGCAATGCTCGGCCTTTTGATTGCGCCGATATTTTCTGCACTCGTCATAGTTGCCGGCACTGCCTACCTTGGGACCTTGAGCAGCCCAGACCCAATAATAGAATGGTTTGCAGCGCTTGCAATCATGGTGCTTGCCACCTCGATTCCTGCCATGCTGGTGCCCATGATGGGCCCAATACTTGGGACGATGCACGGCATGGTTACTTCTGCAATGATTGGCGGGGCCACAGTCACAAGGGTGGCAGGTGGTGGGGCCGCGCAGGCTGCGACTGCGGCTGGCAACCTCATTGAGGGGGCAAGATTTTTTGGCGCGCACGCATACATTGACAAGACAATGCCGCGCTCTGCAGGGTTGACAAGTGTCTTAAATAGCGCAGGCCCAAAGCCGGTGCCAAAGGCAGCCATATCAAGTCAGGCACCAAGTGCTGACGCGCCGCGCCACAGCTTTGTGCAAGAAACACCAATGGAGATTTCGAGGGCGTCTCTTGGAAGCGGCGTAAAGTCACTTGTCAGCAGTGGGAGAGGCCTTGGACGCGTTCCCAAGTCGGTTTTTGATCATCAGGCCGATGACTAGATTTTTCTAGCTTGAGCCGTAGTGCGTCCAGCTCGGAAATTGAGTGCGCGTAGTTTGTGTTTGCGGAAAAATAAACGCTGCAGGCCTCCTCCGCTGAATCTACGTCAAACAGATATGACCTCCTTCCATGGGGCGTGTCCCACACCACCTGCAGTTTGCCTTTTTTCACACAGTAGCTTTGGAGCCACTCAAATGAGACATCCAGTACCAGTCCGTATTTTTGAGATTCAAATGCGATTCCAAAGGTGGTTATGTAGAGTATGCCCTTGCCGTGGGGGCCGGACTTGACCTCAAAGGCCTTTCTGACTTTTTCTCCAGGCTCAAGCGGTATCATGCAGCACTAGCTCAAGGGGGTTTGTCACTGTGATGCTTTGCGTGCCTTGCTGCTCCATGCCGAGGCTTTGTTGGAGTGCAAGGTATCCGTCATGTGCCTCTTTGTATTTTGCACACAGGTCAGCTGCTTTTGGTGAATGTACAACGAATTCAAATGTGGAGTCGTTTTCTTGCCAAGCAAGTCTTGCGGAGTGTTTTGACAGAGGTAGGAGGCTTGCCACATCATCAAAATGCAGGTTCAGAATCATTCCAATGCGTTCGCTTTCGATTGAGACGCCAAAGTTGGTTATGTACAGGATGCATCTTCCAAATTTAGAGCCGACTGGAAATTCAAAGATCATTCTCTCTCCTGCAGAAAGCGACTTCACACCATCAAATGATTGGTTGTTTTTAAGCCGCTACTCTGCCTTGATGAATCTTGCGTGGGCGTAGTAGGTCTCAAAGGTCGGGCTGTATATTATGAGCGTGTCGAATGTATCGGTGTCCGTTCCTGTTATGTCGTAGTTGTGGGAGCCCTCTGTGGCCTCGAGTCTTCCAATGTCTATTCCGGTCGCCACAGAGCCGTCCTTTGTGAGATAGATGTGCTGGTCCAGGCCCGGCGTGACGCCAAAGTTTTCCAGACGCAAAAATGTGGATTCCCCTGACACGTAGACTCCGGCTGTGCCCTGTGCCTCAAATCCTTTGAGGCCTGTGATTTGTGTGAGCTTGACTAGCCGGAGCTCAGCTGAGCCAGAGTGTTCTTTGATCTTGTCTTTGCTTTCTGCTGCAAAGCTTGGGCGGCTTTGCGCCTCCTGCATTATGAGCCTGACAGTCTCGGAGGGCGCAAATCGCACCAGCGAGTAGCGCTCTTGTTCCTCAAGGGCTGCAAGCTTGTCGTACGTGAGGCCTGAGCTGAGCTTGTCTAGTGCTTCTGCAAGATCATTTTTTTGGACCGGCTGCACGTATGTTGCATCTACCACATAATACATGCCGATGAGAAACGTGCCAATGATTACAGATATGGTGACTGCCTTGAGCAACTCAGGCCACCTTTGCTTGCTGGACTGGCTTCTTTGACTCTACTTGCAATGCGATGGCAAAAAATGCCCCCATCACTATTCCGTACACGATGTGCATCTCGATTGCGCCAATTATGATCATATTCATGTTTGCGAGGAGTGTGTTTGCTTCTACAATCTGTTTGTGTTCTTGGATTAGAGGCACGACCAGAAAGGTGCTGATTGGCATAAAAAACACAAAGAACACGGCCATTCCGGTGGATATTCCACCAATTGCCCCTTTTTTGATTGAGCTGATGTGGAGGGATTTGTGGAGGCCAGAGCCCAGACCAAATACAGTCCCAATGAGGGAAGCTGTGAGCATGTGGGATACCATTCCAAATAGGGTGGCATGGATGCCGTCCAGTCCGGCGGCAAAGCCGACTACTTTGTAGAAGGCGCCGTGGGCGCCAAGGCCTAGATCAATTACAAATATGCTCACAAAGATGGCAAAGCCGCCGACCAGCCCAGCAACGCATCCTATCTGCGCCCTCTTTAAAAAAGAAAGATGAGAGTCCATGGTCATGTGGATGGCCAGTGCTCACTCTCAAGTTTTTCCCAGGAATTCCTTTTTTCCTTTTTTGGTTTTTCTTTCATGTGATACTCCTCATACAGCATGATTGAGCTGAACAGTCCCATCACGGCACCATACAGGACGTGAAGTACGAGGGAGCCCCACAGAATTTTGTCATACGAGTGCACCAAGATCTGCGCAACCCTCATGTCTTCTTCGGTGGTCAAAAGCTGACCTGAAGCCTGCAGGCTGATCATGGGGAACATCACGTATAGCGTAATCGGCATAAAGAATATGGCGTACACCTGGACTCCGGTCACGGCACCGCCGATTATCCCTTTTGGCACGCTTGAGATCGCCAAGAGACGGTGGAGTCTTGAGCAGATGCAAAAGATGGCACCAATCAGAGAGGCAGTAAGCATGTGCGCAAAAAATCCAAATGTTATGGCCGAAAGGTCATCCAGGCCTACGACCATTCCGACCGCCTTGTAGAAGGTGCCAAAGGGCACTTCGATCTCGCTGTCTATCCAGAAAAATGAACTGAAAAGCGCAAAGCCGCCGACCAGCCCAGCAATGCAGCCGGTCTTTGCCATTCTGTAGATTTCTGCGCCGCTAATCAACGCGAACCACCGAAAGGACCATCTGTGCGCAGAGTGGTTTTTGCGCTTTTCATCTACCTTAGTTTGCGTCAAACAAATATAACGTATTTTATGGGAGCTGCTAAAACTTGTTTAAATTGGTTAGGATTTTGTGTTAAATTTATTTAAAAAATAGATCAAACAGCAAAAATAGTGAACAGTTGTAAGTTGACAAACCACAACAGTTTACAAAAATAGGATAGTATTGCAAGTAGTGCTATGGAACCAAAGTTCCCTGCCCATCGACCCGGTACGAGCGCATCGATGTTTTCTTACTTGATACTATCCCGATGATACCTACTCGTGCAAGCCAATAAAGCTGATCATATTTTGTTTGAACGTTTGTGAATATTTGAGGCCAAAAATGAACGGATGTTGAAATCAGTCGATCGGAAGATATTTGCACCAAGAACAAATTCCCAGCACCCCCCAAGCTCCTTAAATTTAGTTCCAGTTTTATTTTGTGAGTTCAGTTTGATAATAAAACAGAGTTTTACACATGCTATTTGCTTCAAGGTAGTTATGGAACATAACGAGCGAGGACAATCATGAAAAACGCGCCAGAGCATTTCAGATTTGTGGACATTCCGACCCAGTATGGAAAGACAAAAAGTAGATCGCCAAACATAAAGGATGATTACGAACACCTAGTTTCAATGCAGCAAAAACAATCTGGAGAGAATCTTAAAGGTGCTATAATACTTAAATACGAATATGATTTGTATGCTTCCAATGGAGAAAAATATACTTCCACTGAAAATAATCAGACTTCTATTTATGGAGATGAACAATATTGTCTAAAACTCTAGCAGACGAGCTCGAGACCGGAAGCGAGGTTTATGGATTTGATGCGTTAAGAGGAACCCAGGCAGGCCGCGACTATTATGTTGCCATGTGTCCACTCAAGATAATTCCAAAACTTTTCGTCTTCAACGAATTTGATTTGCCACCACAGCTTAGAGCTCAGAGGACTTTGCGGGCATCTAGAATCCCTCAGATTGCAAGCTACATTGTAAATAATCCAAAGGACTATGTGTTTTCTTCTCTTACTGCTTCCGTTGACGGTAAAATGAAATTTTCACCGTCACCTTCAGTAGGAGAGAACGGAAAGATTGGTCGGCTGTACATTTCAATGAATTGTAGAATGTTGATAAATGATGGCCAGCACAGAAGGGCTGCTATTGAAGAGGCATTAAAACAAAAGCCAGAACTTGGAAATGAAACGATTTCTGTGGTTTTTTTTGAAGATAAAGGGTTGAAGCGAAGCCAGCAGATGTTTGCAGATTTAAACAAGCATGCTGTAAAGCCTACAAAATCCCTTGGCATACTATACGATCATAGAGACACATTTGCACAATTTATTGTCAAGCTTGTGAATGCACTTCCCATATTTCATGGGAGAGTAGAGTTAGAAAGAACGTCGATTTCTAATCGTTCGACAAAATTCTTTACTCTTAATGGAGTTACTGACGCCACAAAGAATCTTCTAAAACCAAAATCAAAAAACATTACAGAAGAAGAACAAAAATTAGCTGCAGAGTTCTGGGACGAAGTATCAAAAAATATTCCCGAATGGCAGTTATTAATTGACAAGAAAGTTTCTGCATGGGAGTTGAGAAAAGAATTTGTTCATGCACACACCAATTTTGTAAACGCCTTGGGAATAGCTGGTCATATTTTAATCACGCAGTTTCCTGATTCGTGGAAGCAAAAGCTCAGGGGATTGCAAAAGGTCGACTGGGCACGAGACAGCCCGATTTGGCAAGGAAAATTAATGCTAGATGGCAAGATGTTAAAAAACAGAATTGGAATCAAAAAAGCAGCAGAAGTGATACTTCAAGCATGTGGTGTTACCAAGACCCTAGATGAATTTGAGCCTAAATAGCCATGTCTGCCGAATCAATTTTCAAATCACGCACCCTTCGAGACATTTATGATGAGATAAAATCAGTATATTTGGGGGACAATCGCCCGTGGATTTTGGGATTTAGTGGAGGCAAAGACTCCACTTGCATGGTGCAGCTTGTTTGGTCTGCAATTTCGGAGCTTCCTGCAGAGCAGCGCCAAAAAAGAATTTTCATCATTTCTTCAGACACGCTAGTAGAGTCACCAAAGATAGTTAATCAAATTACAAGCACACTAGACAAGATGGAAAAAGCTGCAAAGCTTGCTGGGCTTCCAATATCGACAAATTTAGTCAGGCCTGTTTTACAGGACACGTTTTGGGTTTGCCTGTTGGGCCGAGGTTTTCCTGCACCATCAAATCTTTTTAGATGGTGTACAGACAGATTAAAGATTCGAAATGCGGACAGATTTATCACGGAAAAAGTCTCAGAGTATGGCGAGGCAGTCGTCGTTCTTGGAACAAGAAAAGATGAAAGCGGCTCACGCCAGCAACTCATGAATCTTTATGAGATAAAAGGCAGTCTTTTGTCAAGGCATTCTAAATTTGCGCAGACATATGTGTACACACCATTACGCGATTTCATAACAGAAGATGTATGGAACTATCTTTTACAAAACAAAAATCCCTGGGGTGCCAACAACAGAGATCTTTTAACACTATACCAAAACGCAAATGCCGCAGAATGTCCTCTAGTTGTAGATACCAGCACGCCATCATGTGGAAACAGCAGATTTGGATGTTGGGTTTGTACCGTAGTGGCAGAAGACACCTCACTTAAGAACATGATTGAAAATGGGGAGGAATGGATGGAACCGCTTTTGGAGTTGCGTGAAGAGCTAAAAGAAACGCAAAATCCTCAAAAAAGACGCCAAGTTAGAGAGCTAAAGCGAAGAACCGGACAGATGAAATTAATTGACAAAATAAAGCAAAAAAGATTTGAAGAAAAATTAGCCGAATCAAAACAGGTGGAACCCCAGGAAATTGACAAGTCCGACCCATATGCAGTATTGGTACCTGGCCCATACACCCTTGAGTTTTGTAAGGAGTTTTTAGGAAAACTTCTCTATGCTCAAAAAAAGGTTCAAAAGAATGGGCCTGACCCAAATATGACACTAATTTCTGAAGAAGAGCTTCACGAGATACAAAGAATTTGGCGCATGGAACGGGGCGACTGGAAAAATTCCGTTTATTCTATTTATGAGAAAATAATGGGTCGAAAACTTCAGACGCCGCAAGAAGATCTTGGTGGATTTGGCAAGGTAGAGCAAGAAACGCTAGAGGAAATATGTCAGAAAAATAATGTTCCTCAGCTTCTTGTAAGCAAGCTTCTCAATGCAGAATTTGAATCACAGGGAATGACAAAGCATTCTGCTGTCTATCATAAGATAAACAAGATTCTTGCAGAAGAGTGGAGGGATGACTATGAAGCAATAATTAGAGACTTGGAAAAACAAAGGAATAGCAAGGAGACTTATGGGTAATGCTGCTCACCAGAATAGTTTTAAAAAATTTTGGAGTATACAGGGACGAAAATGTTTTTGATCTTAGTTGTACCGACGAAAAACCAATAGTGTTAATCGGAGGCACCAATGGAGCCGGTAAAACAACCCTCTTTGAATCAGTTATGCTTTGTTTGTATGGGATGTCTACATTTGGGAAAAAAATTACAAGAAAATCATATGAACAGTACCTATCTAAAAAAATTCACAGATATTTGGGTTCGGCAGTCTCAGCAGACCATGCATCAATTGTTGTAGAATTCAAGTTTTTCCACGATGGGCGGATTGTCGAGTATCAAGTAGATAGAACATGGAGGAACGATGATGGAAAAATAATCGAAGAACTGATAATAAAAAAACGCCATAACGATGACGAAGAATTTGTTTCATTAGACACGGTTGAGAAATCGCACTGGCAGTCATTTGTGGAAGATTTAGTTCCTCGTGGAATTGCAAGATTGTTCTTTTTCGATGGTGAAAAAATAGTACAGATGGCCGAAGAAAACAATGAAGATATCACCATAAAATCATCTTTTAACTCCCTTCTCGGATTAGACCTAGTTGAACAGTTAAAGTCTGACTTACAGGTTAACCTTATGCGAAATCTGAGTGGAGACAAAGATGCAAGGACAGAATTTGAAAAGTATGCAGGAGAAAAAGAGACAGTTCAGAATGAAATCGGTCTTTTAACAGAATCAAGAGCACAAAAAGAGTCGGAGATTAATCAAATTCAGAAGGAAATTGATGAGATTGATGGCAAGATTGCGCGAATTGGCGGAGAATTTGCAGTAAAGCGAGAAGAACTTAAAGCAAAACAAAGCCTCTACAAAATGAGATTAGAATCTGTTTCAAAAAACATTCAAGAGTTGTGTGGCACAGCGTTGCCATTTAGTTTGATACCAAAGGAACTAGAAGAGCTTGCAAAACAGCTAAAAAATGACGAAACCATACTAAAACAGAATTTTGAGAAAGAAATTTTGAGCTCAAATATGAACGAAATCAAACAGAGTATACAATTAGAAAATTTTTGGAAGCAATTTAATTTTGATAATTCTACGAAAGAAAAGTTGATTTCAAAAATATTTTCTGTGTTGGATGAAAAGATAGAATCAAGATCACGCGAACAAGTAGGAGTGTTTAATTTTTCGTTAAAAGATGCAGAAAAAATATTATCAATAATTGAAGAGTCCAATGGACCAATTCTTGAAAGACTAGAGAAAGAAACACTCGAGTATAATGAAGCTGTTGAACAACTAAGATTGATAGATGTTGCACTGATTAATGCCCCAAAGGACGACGAAATCGGTCCCTTAATTTCAAAATTAAACAGTTTGCATCAAAAAGTTGGAATGTTGGAGGCAGAGATCAGCCACATAGATCAACAAATTGCCTCAAAATCTGCATATATCAAACACCTCGTAGTAAAAATCAGAGAAGCGTTAGGAAAACAATTCAAAAACGAAAAAGCGCAAGAAAAGGCCGAGCTTACAGAGAAGGTGTTAAATGTTCTTGATGAGTATTCTGAAAAGCTAAAAATCAAAAAACTGCATTTGCTTGAAGAATACCTGCTTGAAGGAATCAAAACATTAATGCATAAAACAGATTTTATTAACAAAGTAACGATAGATAAGGAAACCTTTGAAATTTCACTTTTCAATGCAGATGGAAACAAGATTCCAAAAGACCTTTTATCAAAAGGCGAACAGCAGATGTTTGCAACTGCTGTGTTGTGGGCATTGGCAAAAACTTCTGGCAGGCCATTGCCATTTATGATAGACACCCCACTGGCAAGGCTCGATGTTGAACACAGACATAATTTAGTAGAGATATTCTTTCCTACTGCATCTCACCAAGTAGTGATTTTTTCAACAGATTCAGAAATTGATGAAAAATACTACAAGAAACTTTATCCATACATTACAAGATCATATGCTCTAGAATACTTGCCAAACAAAGGCAAGACGAAAGTACATCAGAGATACTTTTGGAATGAATTGGGGGAGAAGATAGTTGCGGTTTAACAGGTTGAAAATGAGCTATAGGTCTCAAAATCTTTTAGGGCAACTCAAAGCAAAGACTGGTTTGACACCAAACATCAGTGGCCGATTTGCTTTGTGTTTGTCGTTAAAAGATCCCTCAATACCAAATCCTGATGAATTTGATGAAAGGGGTTCTGAAATTCACCCTCAGGTGCTTTTTGGCGATTATGAGAATGTGTTTTTGGCGCTATTCATTCAGAGATTAAAAAAAGATAGACTCGACCCAGAACTATATCTTAACAAGATGTTGAGGGCCCATTTTAATAGAGGAGCGATTGCCCTGTATTCAAGAATCAATGACTTGTCAGATTTTTATCCCATGATAAAACACGAAAGATCACAATGAGTGAGCTAAAATTTCCAATTTATCTGGATCATCATGCAACAACACCAGTAGATCCCCGTGTTTTAGAAGAGATGCTTCCATATTTTACTGAAAAATTTGGCAATGCATCAAGTTTGGATCACACTTTTGGGTATGATGCATCGGTTGCTGTCGAAAATGCAAGGGAACAGATAGCTAAGGCAATTAATGCAAGGCATGATGAGATTATTTTTACTTCTGGTGCCACAGAATCTGATAACTTGGCATTGATTGGAACCATGGAAAAATACAGAGAAAAAGGAAATCATTTGATAACATGTGTTACTGAACATAAAGCAATACTTGATACAGCCAGACATCTTGAAAGTAGAGGATACAAAGTAACTTATCTTCCTGTAAATCAATATGGGGAAATTGATTTAGAGTTACTTGAAAAATCAATTACTGATAAAACTATTATGATTTCAATCATGGCTGCAAATAACGAAATTGGAACAATTGCAGATATTGCTGAAATTGGAAGAATTGCACATGAGTACAATGTGTTTTTTCACACAGATGCGGCACAGGCAGTAGGACATATTCCAGTTGATGTTGAAAAGATGCAGATTGATCTTATGTCGTTTTCAGCTCATAAAATGTACGGTCCAAAAGGTGTTGGTGCATTGTATATGCGAGGAATCAAACCTAGAATCAAACTAGATCCGATAATATTTGGAGGCGGTCAGGAAAGAAACATCAGATCAGGCACACTGAATGTGCCTGGAATCGTAGGCTTTGGAAAGGCTTTGCAGATATCTCAAAGAGAGATGAATGTAGAAAATGAAAAATTCAAGAAATGGACAAGAATCATGCTTGATATATTTACAGAAGCTGGAGGATTACTAAACGGCCATCCGATAGAAAGACTACCGCATAACCTCAACGTCTATTTCAAAGGAGTTGAAAGCAAGGCCATAATCAATTCGGTATCAGACAAGATAGCAATATCAGCAGGTTCTGCCTGCACCACTCAGATGGTAGAGCCCTCCCATGTGTTGCTTGCTCTTGGTCATGATGAGGAAAGAGCACATTCATCCATCAGGATAGGCATTGGTAGATTCAATACCGATGAAGAGATTCAATATGCGACAAATGCCATTTTAGAGGCAGTCAAAAAAATAGAAAAGATCAAAGCATAGAAAATAGTGTGATACTTACTTCCAATGGTTGGAAATGTATTCTGTTATTTCATCCCTTGTCTCATCATAACCTAATTTGTGTTCCTTGCCAATCCATGGAGTAAGTTTTTCTCTTACGGTATGAGTATACTCCTGATCCGTAGCCAAGAGAACAACTTGAGTATTTTTGAGATATTTTGGAAGTAACGCGGTGATATTTTCCTTGAGTTCCTTCATATCCTTCCTAACGAGATACTATTACCGCTATGCATTACTCTTGCGGCATCAAGAATTTTTTCCCACGCATCGTTGCGCTATCACCTATCAAGTCTGCGCCGTGGCGTAGAATCATGCCTGTATCTTTTTGGTATTTCCATCAACCTGCAATCATTATCAATACATACAGGATATCGCTGGTGGTACGGTCATCTGCCCTTGCCTGCCGGCATTGTAGGCGGTGGAAGATGTCTCGACATAATTCTGTCCAATAATTCTTGGAATTTCATGGACTCTGCATCTTTTGATAACAAATAGATCAAGAGATCGTCAATAATTTACCGAGTGTTTGGTTTTGAGACGAGTTCATAATAATATGGTTTACAAATAAGTCGGATTTATTTTTCTAGATATTGTTCTATATAGCCTTGTAGAAAACACCAAGGATTACTAAACAATTCCTAGTTATTCTGTAGCAGTTATACGCTATAATTCGGCACATCACCTCCCGATTCTGCGTCAGGATATATCTTGACATCACGTACTCGCCAAGCATTCTCTTTAT
>DATLXX010000022.1:0-5717 GCA_035575435.1 Candidatus Nitrosotenuis sp. | reverse complement strand
TTTCTTGGAATGGTGTAAACATTGTTGAGCTAAAATCTGAAATCTTTGGCAGTCAGGGTTATATCCAATATGGTTTTACCTAGTGAGGGGAGACATTATGACAACAGATTTTTCTCAAATAGAAAGTTCGATCGTCGACGTCAAGAAAAGGGACGGTCGGATTACAGCATTTAACAAAGAAAAGATCACTAATGCGATCTACAAGGCTCTGGTGGCGAACGGCCAGCCAGACCGCAAAATAGCAGAGGAGCTGACCGGAGGAGTTTTATCAAAGCTTGTCCAGCAGGGATTTTCGGCCTCCAGTCCGCCAAGCGTCGAAGACGTGCAGGACATGGTCGAATCCACTCTGATCGAGATGGGTTACGGCGAAATTGCCAAGTCCTACATTTTGTACAGGCACGAGCGCCGCAAGATCCGAGAAGACAAGATGAAGGTTCTAAATACAAAATCGCTTGACCCAGTGGCAAAATCATTTGACCTCAATTGCCTGCGGGTCCTGGCATCAAGGTACCTGCTGCGCAACAACAAAAACGAGATAATTGAGAGCCCCAGCCAGATGTTCGAGAGGGTGGCGATCCTTGTAGGCATAGGGGACCTCCTGTACGATTCTGAGCTCTTCTCAAAAGAGGGGAACATCCAACAGGATGTAGAGGAGGCAAGAAAGTATCTTGCAAAGCTTGACGACTTTGACTACAAGTTCAAGATAGGCCAGTACTACCTCAACAAATACCACTTCCGCGGTTTGATCAACCACTACATCTACTTGGCAAAGCGCGGCCAAATGAAGAAGAGCTTCAAAGAGGTTCTAACACTCATCGCAGCCAAAAAGTTTGACAGCTACGCTGACAGAATCAACGAGTACTATACCCTGATGACAGAGCAGGACTTTTTGCCAAACTCGCCTACCATGATGAACGCAGGCGCACGACTGGGACAGCTGTCCGCCTGCTTTGTGCTTGGGATGCCAGACGACATGAACGACATCATGAAGTCCACGTCTGACGCAGCGCTCATCTTCAAGTCGGGCGGAGGTGTCGGAATCAACTATTCCGATCTGAGGCACGAAGGGGATATAGTAGCCTCGACATCTGGCGTGGCGTCAGGCCCTGTCTCGTTTATGAATATAATAAACACTGTGACCGAGGTGGTCAAGCAGGGGGGCAAGCGAAGGGGTGCAAACATGGGCATACTTGAGGTGTGGCACCCGGACATTGAGAAATTCATCACAAACAAGACCCAGCCAGGAGTTCTGGAAAACTTTAACGTAAGTGTTGGTATATGGGAGGACTTTTGGACTGCACTGGTGGACAGCGCAGACGGAAAATACACACTCCGCAGCCCCCGAGACAGGTCTCCAGTAAAGGAGGTCAACGCCCACCAGCTCATCGACATCATAGCTCTGTCAGCTTGGAAGAGCGCAGAACCTGGCCTGATCTTCTTTGACAACATCAACAAGTACAACGTGTTTGCAAAGGCAAGGGGTATGCCACTGAGGGCCACCAACCCATGTGTCACAGCTGACACTTGGATTGCAACATCGGAGGGACCAAGAATGGTCAAAGATCTAATTGGGACGCCCTTTGAAGCAGTTGTAAACGGCACCGTATGGAGATCAGATGGATTCTTTGTCACCGGAATAAAACCAGTATACAAATTAAGAACCAAAGAAGGATTCGAACTCAGATTAACTAAGGATCACAAAGTAGCAGTAAAACAAAACGGGCTGTCATTTGAGTGGAAGGAAGCTGGACAGCTCAAACCTGGTGATAGCATTGTTTTGGCACACGCTGAAACAGAGAGCAAAAAATATGTTGTTTTGCAGAAACAAACCGCAGTGTTCTCTGAACTAATAGAAGATGGCACTGAAACTGTGTATGACGCACAAGTACCAGGCATCAATGCATTCGTAGCAAATGGAATAATAGTTCACAATTGCGGCGAACAAAGCTTGTATCCATACGAGTCATGCAACCTCGGCTCGATCAACTTGGCAAACCTTGTGAAAAGAAAAGCAGATGGCCAGTACGAGTTTGACTGGCAAAGATACGAGGAGACGATAAGAAAGACGACACGATTCTTGGACAACGTAATCGACATGAACAATTACCCGGTTCCAGAAATAGACAAGGCATCAAAGGAATCAAGAAGGATAGGCCTTGGCGTCATGGGCGTAGCAGATCTTCTGTACAAGCTTAGAATCCCATACAACTCAAAAGAAGGATACGAGTTCCAGTCAAAACTTGCTGAAGCACTAACATATTACTCCATGGAAGAAAGCGTAGCGCTTGCTCGCTCAAGAGGCGAGTTCGACCTGTGTCCAAAGACCGAATATCCGGAAGGAAAGATACCGGTTGCAGGATACTATGAAAAGCCAAAGGGCGAGCATTATTACGACTGGGACGCATTGATTGCAAAAATCAAAAAGAATGGAATACGAAACGTGCTCACAACAACAGTTGCTCCAACGGGAACGCTTTCCATGATTGCGGACTGCTCAAACGGCATGGAGCCAACATTTGCACTGGTATTTGAAAAGCGCGTAACAGTTGGGAGGTTCTTTTACACAAACAAGATCTTCGAGCAGGTTCTGCGTGAGAACGGCCTGTACTCTGACGAGATCCTTGCCAAGATAGCTGACAACTACGGCTCGGTGAGGGGACTGCCGGAAATCCCAGAGTGGATCCAGAATATCTTTGTCACCGCAATGGACATACACTGGTCGGATCACCTCATGGCGCAGGCAGTGTGGCAGGAATGGATCGGAAACGCAATTGCAAAGACGATCAACATGCCGCACGATGTCTCAGCAGATGACGTCAAGGCAGCATACCTTTTGGCGCACGAGCTGGGACTCAAAGGAATCACAGTGTACCGCGACGGCTCAAGGCACACACAGGTGCTACACATGACAAGCGAGAATGCAGAAAAGACCTTTGAGGTGGAGCCAAGCACATACCTGCGCGACTACATCGCAAAAAACATCAAAAACCAGTACATCAGAACGCAGGTGAACAACGCGTTGGCACTCAAGATACCTGAAGAGCCGCTCAAGGAAAGCCAGCTCAAAGAGGAGGTAAGCGAGGAGCTGCTGTGCCCGTCATGCAAGAACAACTTGGTCTTCGTGGAAGGGTGCAGCATCTGCATCGAGTGCGGCTTCTCTGGTTGCACGTCTGGCTAAATCAAGCGCAACTCTTTTACTATCATTTTTGCTGGCAAACCTGTGGACAAGAAGGTCTTCGTTGCAATCGGAGTAGCAATAGCTGTAGCAGTGGCAATACTGGCGCTAATTCCTATGACAGAGACGCCAGAACCAGCCAAGACACCCAAAAACCAAAAGCTGGGCCTTGTCATCAACACGCCAACACCCCAAGTCACACTTGACCAGCTAAAAAACGTCTACCATGAGGCAGCCCTTACCGGTGCAGGAAGGACAAACCTGTACCTTTTTTGGAATCACATAGAGCCTCAGCAAGACCAGTACAACTGGAAGGACACCGACATTCTGATGAGCTTTAACAAAAACAACGGCCTGCAGACCACACTGTATTTTTCCGTGGTGAACGGCAGGATCGTTGGCCCGTACCCGGAGTGGATGGGCACGCCTGGCTTCGGCACAAACCTTGAGCAGAAAACAGTCAAGGTGCTTGATGCCATCCTGTCAAGGTATGATGGCGCAATAGATTATGTCATAATAGGCGGAAGCCTGGACTCTTACTTTGATGACGCAGAAGGGAGCGTGGGCCTCTACAAGGAATACTTTGAGAACGTGTATTCTGCGATAAAGCAAAAGCATCCAAATGTCAAGATGGGGAACGCATTTTCGCTAAATAACGTGCTAAATAAAAAACTTGAACATTATGTCTCAGATGTCGGCTCGCAGGGAGATTTCGTGGCGTTTACCTATCTCCCAGTGGACAGGCTAAATGAGATCTCAAAGACACCTCAGGAGGCACAGGAAGACCTCCAAAAGGCCCTTGAGATGGTGCCGGGCAAGCAGGTTGCATTCTTTGAGGTCAGCTGGGGCACTGATGATTATGTGTTGGGCAACGAAGAAGACCAGGCCGAATTTGTCAAAGCGGCGTACAACTTTTACAGGCAGAACAGCTCAAAGATCGAGTTCCTCAACTGGTACAGGCAGTTTGACAGGCCGGAGGGAAGCTGCACAGTACATGAAGAGTTCCCTGAATCGACAGTCAAGATAGGGGGGGACCAGTATGTAAGGGAGAGGCTTGGGAGCTACACGTGCAGCGCAGGGCTCATCAAGGTAGACAATACGCCCAAGCCTGCCTGGGATGAGCTCAAAAAACAAATACGGTCAAGCTAGTGACTCTGATGCTTTATCTTGTGATTGCGGAATCAGCCCTTGAACTGGTGCCAAAGGAGCTCTGGCGCCACAACTCTGTTGTTTCCTACTGCAAGCGAGTCGGAAAAAAGCCCTCCGAGGTGCTGCTTGACAACTCGTGGCACTTTGCGGCAATGAAGGGAATTGAAAACGAGATAAAGCGTGGCAGGCCGGACATCGTGCATTTTTGCCTCCTTGAGGCGTGCAGCATTCCCCTGTACGAGGAAGACGAAATAACAGTGTACGTCCACACTGTACATGACAGGGTCATATCTGTGGGCTCGGGAGTGAGGCTGCCAAAGTCGTATCACCGGTTCGCAGGAATAATGGAGCAGCTCTTCTCTGAGAAAATCATCAAAAGCGCAGACAAGAAGCTCTTTGAGCTACACGAGATGACGTTTTCTGAGCTGATTGACAGGATAAAGCCAAAGCAGGTCATAGGACTCTCTTCTGATGGACAAAAAAGCAGTTACGAAGGTGTTGCGAAATTGTGCGGGGACGGAACGTGTCTTGTCGTGGGAGGGTTTCCAAAGGGAGATTTTTCTGATGGAATCAAAAAGAAAATGGATCTGGTGTGCAGCGTAGAAGAACGGCCTCTTGAAGCTCATGTGGTTGTGGCCAGAATTCTCTATGAATATGAAAAGACGATTTTTATGTAGGCGCAAAATCTTTCCCTTTTGTGCGGCCGTAGTATAGCCTGGTAGTACGCTGGCCTTCCAAGCCCGTTACCCGGGTTCAAATCCCGGCGGCCGCACTGCTTTTTCGGGATAGTAGTTGGAAGGTCAGATTTTGCACTTTTCAGGCTTTAATTATGGTCTAGGCACAGGCTTTCACCCTTTAATTAGAATAATAAAAGAAATAGAAAGAATAGAAATGTGCATTTAATTATTTTTTAATTAAATCAGCCTTGAGAATTTAATTAAATTCGTGCCTGAGTTTTAAAATATAGAAATTTTAAAAGATATTTTATTTCTGAGAACATAATAGAGTTGAAAGTTTTAAAAAATTATTAAAATAAACATCAAAAGTATTATTCCAAAGAGGAAAGCACTATCTAAAGTTCATAAAAGTTAATTCTAAGGTATTTTTTCGGTGCTTTTGACCTGATTCGTGATGTTTTATCTATTTTAGAATAGATTTACGCATGAATATGAGAATCTATACCATATCTATCAATAACTGATTTTTCTACACATACATTTTTTTCTTTTATTTTTATTTAAATGACAGATCTAGGCCGTGTAGAAACCATCGATTTTTGACAAATTTGTAGATCCGATTCCACGGACAGATCTAAAGCTGACAGTATCGTTACCATGTCTCATGAAGCCATCTCGATACGTGAGAATGGCTCGTACGATGATGCGTATAATCA
>DATLXX010000021.1:0-10825 GCA_035575435.1 Candidatus Nitrosotenuis sp. | reverse complement strand
AAATGCTCCCGCCGGGATTTGAACCCGGGATCCTTGCCTTGAGAGGGCAATATGCTTAACCGGACTACACCACAGGAGCTTAAAAAATGCGAGACGCTCTAGCAATTTAAAGGAATAGTTATGTTTCATTATTGGTTGATTAGTTAAAAATTAATCAGTGGAATGCTTAAGAAAATTAAAAAGCGAACTTTGGTGTGCAAACAAAAGATCTGGTAGATAAACTCACGCTGGCGGACTATCCTGTTGCGCTTGGGGGTTGCAAAGCACACAAAACGACGCTTGATTGCTGCGAACACAACATCACTGTATTTGACGGAACAAATCAGAAAGACCTGATTTGCTGGGTAGATGACATTATGGTGAGGATCCATCACGGAACATTAGGTGAATCAAATTCAAACATTTTGCAAAAATACGAAAACATGGTAATACTGACTGACAATGACTGGAGCCTTCGAATATTTCAGTCAAAACTAAAAGAAAAAGAGGAAAAAATCCGAGCCTCAACCATCAAAGAATGTCTTGTGGACGCCGTATATTACACAACAAAGGCAAAACAAGGACTCGGCACGGATCCATTTGCAGCAGTCTGGCTCAAGTGTGCCGCATATCTTGTGTGCGATGCTCTGGTTCTCCTCAATTCAAAAATGCGTAGCCCCACACACATGCTTGAGTTCATCCGCAAATCGGAGAAAAGCAGGGTCAACGAATCTTTTTCGAAGGTCGCAGAAATAATTGGCCTTGAGCGTGCTACCACGTCGCTTCTTGAACGCATGGTAAAATCAACAATCGGATTTTCTGATATGATCGAGGAAAATGGACATTCTCAAATCATACAGAAGAAATACGAGTACCTTGTGAACAACTCGTTATTGTCAGATTGTTACTTTTACCTAGGCTATGTCAACAAAACAAACGTATTCTCGATATCAAAAACCATACACAAGCGACCGGATCTCACTCACATACTCAAGATAGGGCTCGATCTGGAACACGACCAGACAAAAATCGAGCAGCAGACTAGGACCCTTCACAAGCTTGCAAATGAGATGAGCGCAACCGTTCAAAACTACGCCTAGAATCTGTTTTAGCGCAATCTAGAGAACCTTTAAAACCATGTTAGATGATCCATTTCCTATGGTAGATCAAGCTTGCGGTTGCGAAGCAGATAGCGGTGATCCTGAATTTCAATGCGATTGCGAAATGCAGGGCCATTGCCTTTGCAGCGTAGATTGTAAATGCAAGTCTTCCATTTGCAAGGAAGCTGTAGCTGAGTTAAGATAAAAAAGCTTAACCTACTTTTTGTTTTATTTTTTGAAGTAACTAAATGGGACTCTCGTCCTCGGGATCCAAGCCCCAAGATTTTACCAACTCTTTTTGGAACTTGTCAAGCTGGGTTTCGTTCAGTGCGTTTCCACAGTTTTTGTGGGTAGGCACCACGATCATTCCAGATAGCTTGTATTCTACTTCGTACATGTGAACTTTGGCGCAGTCGCACATTCTATTTGAAAATTCAGAGCGCCTCTATATTTGCGTAGCTTATATGAATAACCTTTAACTAGGGATCAGCGAGAATTATACCTAGTTGAAGACTGTTCTGGTGACAATACTTGCAATTTCAATCATCACGTCTACGTTTTCGCAGACTGCGTTTGCGCAATTTCAAAGTGGGGGAGTCAACAAACCAGGTTCTTGGTATGTGGGCGAGGGGCTCAAAATAGGTGATTTGTTCAGTTATTCCATGTGTCACATCGATTACAAAGATTGTTCTCCATTTAGGATCGATTTTTGGGTCGAATCTGATCAGAAAGTGGGGACGGAAGACCAGTGGAAGCTCCAAGTTGTAGTGTATGATGGGCCAAAAATCGTCAAGGGAACAATGAATGTGGGCAAAGTCGCGCCAGAGCCGACAAGCAGCACACAAAATCTTTCCCCATATAGAGGCCCATTCAAATCATCAATAGTTTGGCTTTCGGCGTATGCAACAGCTGATACCGGGAGCCTGACAGGGAAGGGGCCAAAGCAGTTTAACATGCCATCTTGGGGCAAAATAGGAAACATAGGAGGCGAACAGATCATACCGACCGCAGAAGAAAAAATTGCAGTGCCTGATGGCATATACGATACAGTTTTGATAACATGGAAGACCGGAGGAAAACTCAACAGGGTCTGGGTAGTAGACGACTTTCCGTTCCCCGTAAAAGCAGACACCTATGCTCATGTGGCAGAAGGCGTTCCGCCACAAGAGTACAGATTTGAGCTACTGGATTATCAACAAAATGTAAAGACTAATCCATTTGCAAACGTCAAGAGCACAGAAGAGGCCCAGGCTGCGTTAAACTGTCCAACTAATACAGACGAGTTTGTAGCAGTCTCCAAGGGCACCAACACAAACTCTATGATTGTAAACGTAAAGTATGCGCCGCCAAAGCCAAAGCAAGGGTGTAACATGGCAGTCATCATTGACTTTAAGAGGATGGTCAATCAAGAAGAATTTGAAAACGAGATTCACTATGACTTTTTAGTGGTTCAGCAGACAGCAGAGGGGCTTCAGCCCACAAGGTCTCTTGCAGATGAAGAAAAACGAAATGCACTTTTTACAACATCAGGACAGGTGCGACGTGACATCTTGATAAAAGAATCTGGCATGACCAAGTATGCAATATTTGTATATGGAACTGGGCCGGAGACTGCATCGCCAAACCCCGCAAAGGCTGGCTACATCACCTTTGATGTAGATGTGCAGCCAGGAACCGGCGCGACAACGCCAACCCAGCCAACCCAGCCAACACAAATAGTAATCCCAGACTGGATAAAAAGAAATGCTGGCTGGTGGGCAGACGGAACAATAGGCGACAACGACTTTGTACAGGGATTGCAGTATCTGATCAACCAGAAAATCATCAAGATACCGCCAACCTCGTCGGGCACAGGAAGTGGAAGTAACGTAATTCCAGACTGGATAAAAAGAAATGCTGGCTGGTGGGCAGACGGAACAATAGGCGACAAGGACTTCGTAGGCGGTATTCAGTATCTGATTTCAAACGGAATCATCAAATTAAGGTCCTAAACTTACCTATCTGCCTTGGTTCGCAAAATAATCGTAGTGCCATTGGCAGTCATGCTTGGGGCCGCGACCATAGGGCTCGCATATCCATTACTCACAGGTCTTCCAGGTTCAGAACAAAACGTGATTCCACGGTTCGCAAGTCAATGGTACGTCGGAAAAGGTGCAGAGACAAAACCAACACTGCAATATGACGTCAAGACAGCTGAAATGGACTTTACAGTAATGATGAAGTTTTTAGAACAGGCCGGCGATGAACAACAAGTACAACTAATAATTGATGACAGTGCTGGGCATCATTTTGATGAAACACTCACGATAGGAAAAGCATATGTATTCATTGATGTGCCAGAGCGAATCAAGCCATATGTCTATACCTTGGACAAAACGGTTCTGTCCGTCCGTGATACTGTTGTGGAACCAAAATACCTCGTGGTGGGAGCAGAATGGGGCACCACATACATAGGAAAATTCACACCCAAGATGAAAGTCACTGATTACCAAGACGTGACATTTGAATTTGGACAGCTAAAAGCATACAAAATATCATACAAAGTAAATGATGTCGAGAATTATTTTCTGGTTGCAGACAATGTGCCCTTGCCATTGAGGTCAGAATATCGCAACCTTGATGGCGTGTTGGAGTATTCCTACGAACTTACTGGCTTTGAGCCAAGCTGATAGACGTTTGCCAAAAGCCAATCGCAATAACTGGTGACCTTATCGTCAAATACGCACCAAATGTGGAGTGAGTGTGGAAGGATGTCTATGCGCCCATTCTCAAACGTAACCCTGACGCCTTCTTTTCCCTCATACATGTAGGCATCGTCGACTTGGACATTGCCTAAAATTTGTTTTGCTTTTTCTTTGATGGTGGCACGCGGAATCGGAAAGTTTTTCTTCTGTCTGTCTACTATTATGGAGAGATCTCGTTTTCCGTAAAAATCAAACTCGTTTATCTTGTTTTGCTGCGGGAAGTTGACCAGTAACTGTATGTTGTAATCTTTTCCTACATCAAACCCTATCTCTGTGATTTTTGTGTATGCCATGGCAGGGTTTCTCTTCAGCAAAAATCTGATCTGTGGCAAATTGGATCTTAACTCTTCTTGCAGTCTTGTTGTAATGTCGGAAAAACTCACGTTGATTTTTATCTTTTTAGAGTTATATTTCATTGATTCTCAAGCAGGTTTTTTACATGCATTCAGTAATTGTGAGCATGGCAATGCCTGCTGACTATGATGGAACAAGGATAGATGAGAGTTCTGAGCGTGCAAGCAGTGTTGATGACTACAAGGTCACATGCATAAACTTCATCGAAGATATCTCAAAGGATTACTTGGCATGGGTTGACAGATATCAGCTTCCTCCAGATGAAGACAAAAAAAGACGGCAAAGAATCGCTGCTGTAGTACAGAGAACAAACGAATGGATTGCAAAGATTGCTCAAACCATCAAAGGAGTCGACGTCGTAATGAATGATGGTATACAAAAAATGGCTGAATCTACCGCAGGGCAGCCCTTTCAGCTGGGAGTGTTTGTCAACAAACAAGCAGGATACACAAGCTCAAAACCTGAAATTATTGACATCAATGTAAAGGCGGTAGGGAGAAATGGAAGAAGAACCAAACTAATTGAGCATTATAAAGGTCAACAGTTTCGAATTGAATCTACTTCCAAGGTGTTCATCGATGAAACGGCGTTACCGCAAGAGGAATTCGAAATGATGGATATACATCTTTATTTAGACGCAACAAACGCGCAGCAACGCGACCTCATATCATTTACCATATCTGTGGCAGAGATGGAAAACGGGGTGGAAACAGAAAAGCGTGGAGTCACCACCATAATTCACATAGTGTGACTGACACGTAGTTCTACCCGCAATACGATGCGAGCATCTTTGGCGCGTTCCTCTCCGGGATATTTCAACTCGGAGATCTTTTTTGCGAGTGTTTGGTCTGTTACAAGCGATGCGATACCTGTGTACGTTTTGTCATTAAATGATACTTTAACTTTGGGATTTGCAATGGCATTCTTTAGCCAGTCTGAATTTAGGTTCCTTCGTGAAAAATAGACTCTTCCCTCATGCACTACTGCCCGAAGCGTCACGGTATGCTCCTTGCTTGTTTTTCTACCTGTTGTGGTCAGGGAAGCCTTGAAGACGCCATCTTTCACGCAACTTCAAAAAAAGTCAAGTAATTTAACCTCATTGATTGAAAATTGTAATTTTTACCTCCCATAAACCGTTCCAGAAAAACAGCTCATGGCAACAACACTAGAAGGAATGGCACCAAATCTGTGCACAGCCGATGAGTTCAGAGGCAAAAAGGTAGTAGATAGAGAGGGGATTGAGTATGGTAAAGTGAAACACATCCACATCAATTCAAAAACCCTCAGTGTTGCAGGAGTCACAATACACCAGGGATTCCACAAAGATTACTATTTGACGACTGAATACATAGATAAATTCACAGAAGAAACTCTCTTGCTAAGTAGGCCACCCATCAGGACCGATGTTGAAGTAGTAGACATAGACGGCCACAAGATAGGAAAAGTAAAGAGACTTGTCAAAGATAATGAGACAAACGAACTCCAGTCAATTGAGGTTGCAGATGGCATAATGCATACAAGAATTTTGCCAAAGTCTGAGATTTGGGGCATAGGAGAAAAAGTCATACTAAAAATGACTAAAGAGCAATATAAAAAACTCCATTAATTTTTTAATTTTCATAAAAATAAAAATTATTTTGTCTTTGCACACATCAAGCAAACAGGAATGCCATTGCTCAATATGGTCTCTACATTAGAGCTGTAACAGACATGACAAAGACCTTTCATGTACGAAAAAAATTTTTCCTATCTTAAATTTTTTATGCATGACGTTGATCGCAAAGACAGCAATTTATAATCAGCCATTGGCTTGATTGTAGTGCATTCAATAGAAACTAGAGCGCTTACAAAGATCTACAACTCTAATGTGGTTGCAGTAGACAATATTTCGTTTTCAGTAGAGGAGGGAGAGGTCTTCGGATTTTTGGGACCAAATGGAGCAGGTAAAAGCACCACCATGATGATTTTAACTACGCTACTCAAGCCCACGTCCGGTGAGGCATTTGTGGCGGGGCTAGATGTATCGTCACAGCAAAAGAAGGTGCGTGAAAAAATTGGCTACGTACAACAAGACATCACAATAGACGAATATCTCTCAGGAAGAGAAAACCTGATTCTTCAGGCTAGGTTGAGCCACCTGTCAAAGGAGTCGATGGATTCAAGAATAGATGAACTCTTGGAATTGGTAGAGCTCAAAGAAAAGCAGAACGATTCAGCAATCACCTATTCTGGAGGGATGAGAAAGCGTCTTGAGATTGCAGGGGGTCTGTTGCACAGGCCGCACGTCCTGTTTTTGGACGAACCAACGGTGGGATTGGATATACAGACCCGGCAAAAGATCTGGGAATATATAAAAAAAATCCATCACGAGTACAAGATGACCATATTTCTGACCACTCACTATATGGAAGAGGCAGACAGACTCTGTGATAGAATCGGGATAATTGATTATGGCAAGATTCAGGCAATTGATACGCCACAGGAACTAAAAAACGCGCTCGGCGGAGGAGTAATCACGTTTTCAATAGACAGTAATTCGTCAAAATCACAACTAGTTTCTGAAATAGAGAAAATAGAGTTTGTAAAGGAAGTCACAGAAAGCGAGGACAAAATTACGGTGTTTTCGTCCAAGGGGACAGAAGTGGCACCAATGATATTCACCCTCTCCTCGAAGCTTGGCATTACGATCAAATCAATCTCAATCACGCAACCAACACTTGATGACGTTTTCCTCTCGTACACAGGCAGAGACCTGCGTGACAATGGTGCAACATACGATCGAAGAAAAGAGTATCAAAAAAAGAAGAGAATGCTATGATGCTATACGATACATACACTGTATTTTGGCGTGAGCTGAAAAGATACAGGAAATCACGTAGCGGCGTACTCATCAGGCTGATTCAACCTGCAATCTGGATAATTGTGATAGGCCACACATTTGCTGGAACCAAACCACTGATCCAGTCTGTGGGATTTAATGGAAGTTACTTGGAATTTATGGCTCCAGGCGTGATAATTCTCACTGCCATATTTACGAGCATCTTTGGCGGTGTAAACACTTTGTGGGACAGAAGATATGGATTTATGAACAAGGCCCTGACTTCGCCGATTTCAAGATCTTCGATTGCGCTTGGCAAAATGCTTGCAATATCTCTTATCTCGGCACTCCAGTCAGCACTCATAATTGGAATAGCCGTAATAATCGGAGTGAGTTTCCCAAATATGCTGGTGATTGGGCCAATAATGGCTCTTGTGATCTTGTTCTCGCTTGGGTTTTCTGGTATATCGATAATAGTCGCGGCTACGGCCAAGTCGCAAGAAACATTCTGGGGAATAATCAATTTTTTGGGAATGCCGCTCTTCATGCTCAGCCCGGCACTTTTCCCACTGGAGCTTTTGCCTGATTGGCTTGCCACCGCAGCCAAATTCAATCCCGTGACATACACAGTCCTCTTGGTTCGCGGCCTCATGACTGGGGTGACAGAAGGGGTATCGACTGCAGTGAGCCTTGGAATAATTGGGGTCTTCGTAGTGGCAATGCTTTGTCTCGCAAGTTACGTATTTACGCGTGAAGTTAACAAGCCATTCTGAGTCAAATTTGACTAAAACTACAAGAAATACTCACTTTTGAGATCTTTTTTAAACCCAGAAACTTATGCCTAAATGCAGCATAAATTAGCTATACTCAGTGCGTGCTTTGTATTTACCATAGCTATGCACCCTGCAATGGCAGCCACAAACTACCCGTTTGTGTCAAGCTTTGGGGGACAAGGACTAGTAAAGACTGGTGCATTCTCATTTCCACAGTATGTGGCAGTAGACGAGGCTGGAAACGTGTACGTGACAGACCTTGGCAATTTTAGAGTACAAAAATTTGACAACGAGGGCGTATACTTGCATTCTTGGGGCTCAAAAGGGACGGATTCAAAGAACTTCCAGTCGCCTGCAGGAATCGCCGTCAGAAATAATTTTGTCTATGTTGTAGATCATGAATTAAACGTAGTAAAGAAATTCGACACCACTGGGAACTTTATTTCATCGTGGGGATCGACTGGCACTGAGCCTGGCAAATTCAAACTTCCAAACGGGATTGCAGTCTCAAAAGATGATTTTGTGTATGTGGTTGACACGGCAAACAGTCGGGTCCAAAAATTTGACTCGGAAGGAAAATATCTCAAGACAATCGGATCAAGTGGCACTGAGCCTGGCAAATTCCTCAATCCGCTCGGAATAGCGGTTGACAATGATGGGAATATCTATGTGGGCGACGCTGGGAACAAACGTGTACAAAAATTCACAGCTGAAGGTACTTTCGTAAAAAGCTATACTGCGTCATCTGGTGGTATACAGATCTCGCCAGACGGCGTTGCAGTCGATTCATCTGGAAATATAATGATTGCAGATGCCGGTAACAACCGAGTGGTGGTACTAAACAAGGAAGGTTCCGTGCTGTCTACCTTCGGAACAACTGGGACGTCTAACGGACAGTTCAAGCTGTCAAAGGATGTGGCGGTAGACTCTGATGGCGATCTGTTCGTGGTTGACTCAAGCAATCACAGAGTACAAAAATTCGGTTCAAAAGATACGGCAGAAACTACACAAGTCCAGCAGGAAATACAGATGACAAAACCGATCACAAACGACTTTAAAAAACCAGACGTAATTCCACCAAAAGACCTCTATGTGGAGGCTACCGGTGGGCTTACTAAAGTCTCTATTGGTATGGCAATAGCAACTGACGAAAGCGGAATCAAATCCCTTACCAATAACGCCCCTGCCGAGTTTCCACTTGGCATAACTACAGTGATCTGGACTGCAATTGATAATGCAGGCAACGTAGGAATTGCAACGCAAACTGTGACCGTCGGTGATTCCACACCACCGGTATTTTCCAATCTATCTGATATTGTGGTGGAGGCAAAGGGCACACAAAATGAGGTTGCGCTTGGCACACCAACAGTCACCGACCTTGTTGGAGTTCTGTCTGTGACAAACGACGCACCATCTACATTTCCGCTAGGCGAGACCATAGTGACATGGACTGCTACAGACGTAGCAAAAAACACGGCGACTGCCATTCAAAAAGTGACAGTCAAGGACACAAAGGCCCCAAAGATTAATGCGCCTGCAGACATCACTGTTGAGGCAACTAACCTTGACGCAAACCAGGTTAATCTGGGCGAGCCAACGACTTCAGACAACACCGAGATTGCGTCAATTACAAACGACGCACCTCCGATGTTCCCACTCGGAGAAACGATAGTGACTTGGAGCGCAGTAGATGTGGCAGGAAACATCTCAACCGACACACAAAAAATCAGGATAATTGATACCACAAAGCCTGTTGTAACACAACCGCAAGAAGTGACAGTGGAAGCTGTGTCTGCAACAGCAAACCCTGTGAAACTTGAAGCGCCGGCGGTTTCTGATGTGCAAGCAGTTACAATTACAAACGACGCACCAGAATTTTTCCCACTTGGCAGCACACAAGTTACATGGGTTGCAGTAGATGGTAGTGGAAACAACTCCACTGTGACTCAAAAAGTGACGGTGGTAGATACGGTGCCGCCAAACTTGACCGTCCCTCCAGATATTACTCAGGAAGCTACTGGGAAGACAGGAAACATTGTCATCCTTGGAGAACCAATAGTAGATGATATAACCGGAATCTCATCGATTAGTAATAATGCTCCATCTGATTACCCATTAGGCACCACTGTAATCACATGGACTGCAACTGATAATTATGGGAACAGTGTATCGAAGAATCAAACTGTGACTATAGTGGACACCACAAAGCCACAGATCACTCCACCAAAAGATGTGATAGCGGAGGCAACAAGCATATCAGAAAACATAGTGGTGCTTGGTGAGCCAAAGGTGTCTGATTTAGTGGAAATAAATTCTATTACGCACGACGCACCATCTGCCTTCCCTCTAGGACAAACAACCGTAACTTGGACTGTGACTGACTCGTCAGGAAACACTGCTACTGCAACTCAGCTAGTTTCAATAATAGATACTACGGCGCCCACAATCACAGTTCCAGAAAACATTGTGGCAGAGGCTACGGGTGACTTGACCAGCGTCTCGATAGGTGAGGCTAAAGCAGCTGATGTGATAGGAGTTGAATCTGTCACAAATGATTCGCCAGGAGTCTTTAGCCTTGGAACAACCCTAATTACTTGGAGTGCAGTAGACACATCAGGAAATATCTCAACCGCAATTCAAAATGTCACAATAGTCGACACCACGCCACCCACAATAACCCCACCAGCAGACATCACAATTGAGGCAACATCAGCTGATGACAATTCTGTTTCTTTGGGCTCGCCGTCAGCAAGTGATACAGTAAGCGATGTATTAATTGCAAACGACGCCCCGGCCACATTCGCTCTAGGCGAGACAATAGTGACATGGACTGCTACAGATCAAGCAGGCAACTCTGCTACGGCAACGCAAAAGGTAACCGTAGTCGACACCACACCACCCACAATAACCCCACCGGCAGACATAACGGCCGAAGCCACATCAAAATCAGATAACACCATATCGTTGGAGGCACCAGCAGTATCTGACAATGTGGGCGTTGCAAGCATCACAAACGACGCCCCAGAAAAGTTCCCAGTGGGCGAGACAATAGTGACA
>DATLXX010000020.1:0-51629 GCA_035575435.1 Candidatus Nitrosotenuis sp. | reverse complement strand
CGAATTGCCGAAATGGATGAGGTCCGGGAGGGAGCAATCCTAAGGCAAAGTACCCACGCTACTTCGTCAACGTGGCGGATCTTGTGCGCCTTGAGATGGGGTTACCTGTCTGGACTGGAACCAGCAGAGCTACTACCACTTAAAATATTCGGCATGCACCCAAAACCAGTGAGATGTTTGCAGGCCAAACCAGAACATACGAGGAATTCAAAAGACAGATCCCGCCCCCGCTCTTTTCTGCCTTTGACTCCCTGAGGCAGCACTGCGTGTCTGTTGGGCCAAACGTGGTCGAGGATGTTCGCGCACACAGAATTGTCTTTGGGAAATCGCTTTCATTTAGGTGGTTTGCAGACTTGGAGCCGGCTCAAGACAGAATCATCATCAAGATTCAGAAAAGCCGCAAGGAGCCGTATGCCGCATTTTCAGTCAGACAGGGCGACAACCAGGATGAGATAAAGAACCTGATCAGGGAAGCATACGAAACGATTCGTTAGTACAAAACATCAAACTTGGTAAATTCGTCCTTGAATTTTTCGTTTTTTATCACAACGTCCTCGACGCGGGCGTTTGCTGGCCCCGCATGGCACCATTCCACCACGTTGCTCACGTTGAGGTCCTCGCCTTCAATTACTGCCTCGACGCGGCCGTCCTTTAGGTTCTTGACCCAGCCTGTGACGTGGTTCTTCTTTGCTGCTACCTTCATAGCCTGCCGAAAAAAAACTCCCTGTACCTTGCCACTTATGAAAAGATGCACACGCTGTTTTCCCATTTAAAAGCAGTCTCGCTTTGGCATTAATCAATTTTGTTATATTAACACTGGAATGCAAGTGCTGATCTGAAAATATTCAAAAGTGTTAGACTCTTTCTTTGACTCTGGCCCGTCCGGTCTTTCTTGCAGCGATGCTTCCAACTTTTGCTCCAGGCGGCGCGTCCCTTGATACGGTTCCGCTTCCTCCCATGTGCTGGTGTCTTCCACCACCGTGCGGGTGCACGTATGCTGCTTGGGCTACGCCCCTGACAATCGGATACTTGTGGCCCTTTGAGCGATACCTTCGCCACTTGTTTCCCGCGTTGAGAAACGGCCTCTCCGACGTTCCGCCACCTGCCAAAACTCCGACCATTGCCCGGTTTTTTGGATTCAGTGTGGTAAACGCCCCCGAAGGAAGCTTGATTGTGACGCCGTCGGCGCTGTGTGAAAATACCGTGGCAGATCCGCCCGCAGACTTGGCAATGCTTCCGCCGTCCCCAAAGTGTTTTTCAACGTTGCAGACTATGGTGCCGTCAGGAATGTTTTGGATGCTGATCACGTTTCCGTTTGAGATCTCTGCGTTGAGGCCGAACTTGATAGTAGAGCCGATCTTTGTCCCCAGAACCGCAGGAACCAAAGACACGGAGCCGTCCTCGAACCTGACACGAGCCAGCGGTGCGTCCCTGCCTCTTTCATGGACCAGATCTATTACCGTGCCTGTGTGCTCTTCTGAGAGATCAAAATATGGGTACTTGGCTGGTGCCAACTTGCCAGTAAAGGCTGCCCTAAACTGCATGCCTCCGCGGCCACGCCTTCTCACTAACGGTCGCTTACCCATTTTTGGTGATGACCCCAGCTTGTGATTTTAAGCTTTGTATTGCAAGAGAAGCTGCGTGGATCAATTCCCACAAAGATATAAAAAATACGCTGAGGAGGTATTGCTATGAGCCAAAACGTCCTCTCACTTAAGGTACTTGAGGCATACACGAGAGACGTTGGGCGTGGCGTGGCTCGAATTGATTATGATTCTATGGACACTTTGAATGCGTCAACAGGCGATGTCATCGAGATCAAAGGAAAGCGCAGAACCGTCGCCAAGTGCCTTCCGTTGTATCCATCCGACGAAGGAAAGGGAATAATTCGAATTGACGGCCTTGGAAGAAACAACGCAGGCATCGCAATCGGCGACACCATTAGCGTAAGAAAGATCAAGGCGGTTGCGGCCGAAAAAGTCGTAGTCGCACCACTTGAGGCAATACCTCCAATCGACGAAAGATACCTTGCAGACGCACTTGAGAGCGTGCCGCTCATCAAAGGCGACAACGTGATGGTCCCATATTTTGGAGGCAGGCTCACATTCCAGGTAATCGGCGTCACACCGGCAGCAGACGCAGTCCTTGTCACTCAAAAAACCGTATTCCACATTGCAGAAAAGGGCGAGACCCTCAGGGGCGTACCCCAAGTCACCTATGAGGACATCGGCGGCCTCACAGACGAGATCAAAAAAGTAAGAGAGATGATAGAGCTTCCGCTCAGACACCCAGAGATCTTTGAGAAGTTGGGAGTTGAGGCCCCAAAAGGTGTGTTGCTGTATGGTCCGCCCGGCACCGGCAAGACCCTTCTGGCAAAGGCGGTAGCAAACGAAAGCAACGCCCACTTTATCAGCATCTCAGGCCCCGAGATCATGTCCAAGTTCTACGGCGAAAGTGAGGCAAGGCTAAGGGAGATCTTCAAGGAGGCAAGAGAAAAGGCGCCGTCAATCATCTTTGTCGACGAAATCGACTCGATCGCACCAAAAAGAGAAGAAGTAACTGGCGAAGTCGAACGCAGGGTTGTGTCCCAGATGCTCTCCCTGATGGACGGACTGGAGGCAAGGGGCAAGGTGATAGTAATTGCCGCAACGAACAGGCCAAATGCAATCGATCCTGCGCTGCGCAGGCCCGGCAGGTTCGACAGAGAAATTGAGATCAAAGTTCCAGACAAGAAGGGCCGAAAGGACATACTCAACATACACACCCGCAACATGCCGCTTGTCACCGAGGAAAACGACCCCAACTATGTCGATTTGGACAAGATTGCTTCTGTGAGCCACGGATACGTCGGCGCGGACTTGGAGTACCTGTGCAAAGAGGCTGCAATGAAGTGCCTTCGAAGGTTGCTTCCGGAATTGAATTTAGAAGATGAAAAGATCCCTCCTGAGACACTCGACAAGCTCATAGTGAACAATGATGATTTCCAAAGAGCGTTAATCGAAGTCACGCCATCTGGAATGCGCGAAGTCTTTATCGAAAATCCAGATGTAAAGTGGGACGACATTGGAGGCCTAAAGGAGGTAAAGCAGCAGCTTCAGGAGGCAGTCGAGTGGCCAATGAAGTACCCCGCACTCTATGACAAGCTAGGCCACAAAATGCCACGAGGCATTTTGCTTCACGGCCCAAGCGGCGTCGGCAAGACCCTCCTTGCAAAAGCAGTAGCTACTGAAAGTGAGGCAAACTTTGTCTCAGTCAGAGGCCCCGAGCTTCTCTCAAAGTGGGTCGGCGAATCGGAAAGAGGAATACGTGAGATCTTCAGGCGCGCAAGACAGGCATCGCCATGCGTGATCTTTTTTGATGAAATTGACTCTATTGCCCCCATAAGAGGCGCAGGAGCCGAAACTGCCGTGACCGAACGGGTAGTCAGCCAGCTCCTCACCGAACTTGACGGCATGGAAAATCTCCACGGCGTCATAGTCCTTGCGGCAACAAACAGGGCCGACATGATAGATCCGGCGCTGCTCCGACCAGGCAGGTTCGACAAGATCATCCAGATCCCGATGCCTGACAAAGACAGCAGAAGACAGATTCTGGAGATATCTTCAAAGAACATCCCAATAGTCACCGACAAAAACGACCTCGACTATGTCAACTTGGACAAGATAGCAGAGATCACAGACGGAATGAGCGGCGCAGACGTGGCTGCAATTCCAAACACCGCAGTCTCGCTGGTCATCCACGAGTGTCTTGACAAGCACCCCACAAAAGAGGAGCTGGAAAAGGCAACAAACACTGCAAGGGTCACAATGAAGCACTTTGAGGAAGCAGTCAAGAAGGTAAAGACGCAAAAAGACCTCAAGATCGGCCAAAAGATTGCAGTGCCTTACTACAGATAATCTTAAAACAGCAGCAGTCCAGTTTTTTGTAAATGTCAGAGTACAGAGGATACCACGGAAAGGCCCTTGAATTCCTCAAGCAGCACAACCTCAAGGTAGGCGACACCATACAGGTAACTACCGACTCTGATCAGACTGCGACAATAATGCCAAGATACGAGCACAGCGACGACCTACACATAGCAGTCAAGCTCAAAAGCGGCTACAATGTAGGCTTGGAAATATCCAAGATAAAAAAAGTACGACACATCTCGTCGGCCCAGCCAGCCAGAGAAGATCTCACAGTCACAGTCAGCCAGGGCCTCCCCAAGATTCTGCTTTTGTCGACTGGCGGCACCATTGCAAGCCGGGTGGACTATAGGACCGGCAGCGTGACTCCGGCCCTTTCTGCGCAGGAGCTGAACGCATCCGTGCCGGAGCTTGCCAAAATAGCAAACATCGACGCCGAGGTCTTGTTTTCCGAATACTCTGAGAACCTCACACCGGATCACTGGCTCCAAATTGCGCAAAAGCTTGATTCGCTTGCCAGCTCAGACTATGTAGGGATTCTTGTTGCGCACGGCACCGACACGATGCAGTACACCGCGGCGTACCTTTCGTTTGCCCTTGCGGGTTTCCCAAAGCCCATAGTCCTTGTCGGCTCCCAGAGGTCTTCTGATAGGCCCTCTTCTGATGCCGCAATAAATCTGATTTACGCTGCAAGATTCATCGTAAGCTCCAAGACAAACGGCGTCTTTGTCGCAATGCACAACTCTGAAAACGATGACGACGTTGCCTGCCACCTCGGCACCAGAGTAAGAAAGAACCACACAAGCAAGAGAAACGCCTTTGAGACTGTCGGCGCAAGGCCTGCCTTTGTTGTGTATGAGGACAAGACAGTACAAAATTTCCACGAACCTTACTTTAAGCAAGAGCGTTATACTCCAAAAATAAGTGTAGACACCAAGGCGGCCCTAGTCAAGTACTACCCAGGCTACAACCCAGCTCTTGTAGAGGATTTGCTTGGGCACGGCTACAAGGCGATAATCTTTGAGGGCACGGGCCTGGGGCACATCGGCAGATCCATGTATGACGTGGTCAAAAAAGCTGTACAGAGGGGCGTCTTTGTCGGCATGACCTCGCAGTGCCTTGACGGCCGCGTCAACATGGCAGTATATGAAAGCGGCCGCGACCTCATGCAGCTTGGAGTTGTGCCACTATCAGACATGATTCCGGAGACTGCGTTGGTAAAGGCCATGTGGGCCCTCGCAAACCATGACGACATCAAAGAGATAATGCTCAAAAACATAGCGTCCGAGCTCACGCAATGACTTTAAGGTGACCACGCCTAGGAGAAAGCATGGAGCCACCACCGGACCAAATAGGACTCAAGGTAGGCCTTGAGATACACCAGCAGCTTGCGACAAACAGGAAGCTGTTCTGCGGCTGCAGGCCGATCGAATCAGACAACTACACGATAAGGTTTTGCCGCAAGCTCAGACTGGCAAAAAGCGAGCTTGGGGGCTATGACCCGGCGGCACTCTTCGAGTCCACCAAGTCAAAGACCATCTACTATAACGCAAACCCCCAGAGCAGCTGCCTTGTGGAATACGACGACGAGCCCCCGCACGCCCTCGATGGCGACGCAAAGCAGACAGCCCTGATAATTGCGTCTGCGCTTCATTCCAACATCTTCAATGAGAGCTACGTGATGAGAAAGATAGTAATCGACGGCTCCAACACGTCGGGATTCCAGAGAACGATGCTTGTGGCCCAGGGAGGCTACCTCCAAGTCGGCGGCAAGAAAGTTGGCGTGCAGTCGGTTTGCCTCGAAGAAGATGCGGCAAAGCTCCTCAAAGACGCCGACGACTCAAGAGAGTACGCCCTTGACAGACTTGGCGTGCCGCTAGTCGAGATAGCCCTCGAGCCGGTAAGCGGCACTGCCGTAGAAATAAAAGAAATAGCACTAGGCCTCGGAAGGCTGCTCAGAGTTACCAGGCGGGTGGCAAGGGGGCTTGGCTCCATCAGGCAGGACGTAAATGTTTCGATTGCCGGTGGCGGCATAGTGGAGGTAAAGGGCGTCCAGCAGCTTGACCAGCTGGAAAAGGTAGTCACATACGAAGTAAAAAGGCAGCACGGCCTGCAGCTCATAGCAGAAAAGCTGAAAAAAATCGATCTTGGTGGCCTCTCAAAAAAAGACTGCATGGATGTGACTGCATTTTTTGCAAATTCTGGCTCAAAGGTAATTCAAAAGTCGATCGGGGGAGGCTCTGTCATTTTTGCCCTCGCCGTGCGCGGCTTTTCTGGCATGTTTGGGTACGAGCCATACGAGGGAATAAGACTTGGTAGGGAGCTCGGCCAGCAGGTGAGATTTTTTGGGATCGGTGGCATCTTTCACTCTGATGAGCTGCCAAACTACGGCATAGAAAAGGCCGAGGTGGAAAGCCTGAGGCAGAAACTTGGAATGCAAAAAGACGACGGTTTTTTGATAATTGCCGGGCCGAAAGACAAGATCGAGTTTGCACTTGATGCACTCATCAACAGAATAAAGAGCGCAAAAGACGGAGTGCCAGCAGAAACTCGCATGGCGACCCAGTCAGGCGAGACCGTGTTTTTGCGTCCGAGGCCTGGCTCTGCAAGGATGTACCCCGAAACGGACATACCTCCGGTTCTTGTCACCGAGGATGAGATTCAGGCTGCAAAAGACAGCGTCCCAAAGCCCTGGGATCAGCTCATTGCAGAGCTGCAAAAAAAATACGGCCTAAATTTGCAACTTGCGGAGCAGATCTTTGATTCAGAGTACCTGGATTTGTTCGAGTCGATATGTGATAGAGGCCAAGTCAGCCCCAACTTTGTGGCATCCTCGTTGTGTTCCACAATTACAAATCTTCAAAGGCAGGGACACGACGCTGCCAAGCTGAAACAGGAACACATCGCAAGAGTCTTTGAGCTTTTGGGCCAAAACAAGATAACAAAGGAATCAGTCGAGATGATCTTCGAGGGGATCATGGCAGGCAAGATAAGCTCCCCTGACGAGTTTGCCAAGACGACAATAGACGATACAGAACTGGAGGAGTTTCTAGACAGAATAGTGAGCCAGAACATCGAGACAATCAAAAAGCAGGGGCTCCATTCAACCGGGCTCTTGATGGGCCTGGCAATGAAGTCCTTCCGCGGCAGAGTCTCCGGTGAGAGACTCAGCAAGCTTTTGGAGTCGCGGATTACAAAGATCTTGGAAAAATAAAGACTTGGAAAATTAGTTTACTCTAATTTCCTTTTTCCTGTTCCTCTGCCCACTGAGACGTAACGACCTTTTGGTGAAGGTCTGCTGGTTTCAGGCACATCCCCAAGCTTTCTTTTGCCAGTCCCGCGTCCTGAGAGCACATACTCGTCCTTGGCTTTTTCCTTCATTTGTTTTTGGTATTCTCGGAATTTTTCGCCAGACCACTTCATCTCGTCAGCTTCGGCTTCTCTTCGTGTTGTACCTCTTCCACCGACTTTAACGATTTTTCCCATTATGGATAGTATAACTAACTATGGTTTAAAGGATTCTATGGGCTTAATTTTGAAAAATAATTTACGGGTTAATGCGGGAGGTGGGATTTGAACCCACGAACTCCTAGGAGATAAGGACCTGAACCTTACGCCGTTAACCGGGCTTGGCGACTCCCGCAAACAAGGGTTTCAGATGCCAAAATAAGTTCTTTATTAATTTGGGCCACCTACAGATATCAATTGGAGTTCAAGGAGGTCTACTGCAACAACTGTAAAAAGACGCTGGGCCGCTACAACGTCAAATATTTTTCTGATGCCAAGATTGCAGAGCTGATAAAATCCACCCATTCAGTCCACTACAGGAACGGCCACGAATTGGACATACGCAAGGTGGCCAAGTAGTCACTCCATTGTCTGACGTAGCTTCTGCAGAAGCTCTTTTTGCTGCTTGCTCAGCTTGGTTGGAACCTCCACTACCAGCCTCACATACTGGTCCCCGCGCCCACGGCCGTTGGAGTAAGGCAGCCCCTTTCCTTTGAGCTTGACTATGGCGTTTGGCTGTGTGCCTTCTTCTACTTTGATCTTTTCGGTTTTTTCCAGTGTGGGCACCTCGATTGTTGCACCAAGGGCCGCATCAGCAATTGAGATCTTGGCATCATAAAATATGTCTGCTCCGTCCCGCTTGAACAACGGATGCGGCTTGACGTGAATTCTTACAATCAGATCGCCGCTTTGGCCGCGCGGCGTTGATTCGCCCTCCCCGCTTATCACATAGTCCCCGTTGTCGATTCCAGGAGGTATGTCAAATGAGAGTTTTTTTGTCCCCCTTGTCTTTCCTGTTCCCTTGCATGTGGAGCACGGCTTTGGTATGAACTTTCCCTCGCCGTGACACTTGGTGCACGGCTGCACCGTGACAAATGTTGAGAATCCCATGTTTCTTGTGATGCGGACCTGGCCCTGGCCCCTGCAGCCAGGACACGTCTCCGGCCTTGTGCCGGGGGCGCAGCCTGAGCCCCTGCAGTCCCCACAGTCAACATTTTTCTTTATTTCAATGTCGAGCCTTTTGCCTCTTAATACATCCTCAAGCGTCACGCTTGTCTCATACAGAATGTCGGCTCCTCGCTGCCTTGCAAATCCGCCAAAGCCTCCCCTCCCAAACAACGACTCGAAGATAGAGTCAAATCCACCAAAACCAAAGTTGGAGAATATGTCATCAAAGTCGCCTCTTGCACCCTGGAAGATGTCCTCTGTTGAGTACCTGCCTTCCAGCCCTGCGTGGCCGTACTGGTCGTAGAGCTTTCGTTTTTCCGGATCCGAGAGTACCGCGTAGGCCTCAGAGATCTCCTTGAAGTGCTCTGCTGCCTCAGGGGACTTGTTTCTGTCTGGGTGAAATTTGAGTGCAAGCTTTCTGTATTGCGATTTTATGGTGTCTGCGGAATCAGATTTTGAGACACCAAGCACCTCATAATAGTCTCTTTTTGCCGACATTTCCTATTATTCCAGCAGGGCGGTGGATAAATTAGCTTGTTGTGCCCTGGCTCTGGGTGTTTTGCTCTGGGCCTGTGGAACCTTGCTGCTCTTGGCCTGGCGGCGGGCTGACATTTTTGTAGAGCTCCGTTGTTATCTGGTTTACCAATGTTTTTAGCGCATCAAGCTTCGGCTTGATTTGGTCTGGGCCCTTGTCTAGGACCTCCTTTAGCTCCTTTACTGCTTCGGCGATCTTGACTCCCTGCTCCTGGGTCAGCTTGTCTTTGAGGTCTTGGGTGAGCAGTTTTTCAGTGGTGTACACAAAGCTTTCAGCTTCGTTTCTGGTGTCGACTGCCTCTTTTTTCTTCTTGTCCTCTTCTGCGAATTTTTCTGCGTCCTGCTTTAGTTTCTCGATCTCGTCCTTTGACAGCTTGGAGCCTGCCTGGATGGTTATTTTTGCCTCTTTTTTGGTGCCCAGATCCTTTGCAGTCACGTTCAGTATGCCGTTTGCGTCAATGTCAAACTTGACTTCGATTTGCGGGATGCCCCTTGGAGCCGGAGGAATGCCGGTGAGATTGAAGCTGCCAAGCGAGACGTTGTCTGCTGCCATCGGCCTTTCGCCCTGCACCACATGTATGGTGACTGCAGTCTGGTTGTCAGCCGCAGTTGTAAAGATCTTTGTCTTTGAGGTCGGAATTGTTGTGTTTCTTTCAATTAATGGCTCCCTTAGTCCTCCCAGCGTCTCCACACCAAGAGTCAGCGGAGTTACATCAAGTAGCACAATGTCGCTTGTCACGTCGCCTGCGATGATTCCTGCCTGAATTGCCGCGCCCATGGCCACTGCCTCCATGGGGTCGACTCCGGACTCGGGGCTCTTTCCTATGACGTCGCCTACGAACTTTTTCACAAGCGGGATTCTGGTCGGCCCCCCAACCAGCACTATTTTTGATATGTCGGATGCGCTAAGCTTTGCGTCGCGCAGTGCGTTATCAATTGAGGTGCGGCATCTTTCCACTATCGGTCTGATCAGATCCTCAAATTTGGCCCTAGTTAGTTTGAGTTCGAGATTTTTTGGCCCAGATGATGGGTCGTATGAGATGAACGGTAAATTGATGTCAGTCTCCATCACCGTGGAGAGCTCTATCTTTGCTTTTTCTGCCGCCTCCCTGACTCTGGTCATTGCGGTGCTGTCTTTTGTGAGGTCGATCCCGGTTGTCTTGCGGAATTCGTTTACAATGTAATCTATGAGCACCTTGTCCATGTCGGTTCCGCCAAGCTGCGTGTCGCCTGATGTGCTGAGCACCTCAAAGACGCCGCCTCCCATCTCCATGATGGTTACATCAAGTGTGCCTCCGCCAAGGTCAAAGACCAGTATCTTCATGTCTTGGCCCGCCTTGTCCAGTCCGAACGCAAGCGAGGCAGCCGTTGGCTCGTTGATTATTCTCACCACGTCGAGTCCTGCGATAGTGCCTGCGTCCTTTGTTGCCTGCCTCTGGTTGTCATCAAAGTAGGCAGGGACCGTGATTACTGCCTTTTCTACCTTTTCGCCAAGAAACGCCTCTGCGTCTTTTTTTATCTTCTGTAAAATGAAAGCCGAGATCTGCTGCGGCTTGTACTCCTTTCCCTGCACCTTGAAGACATAGTCGCTCCCCATCTTTCTTTTTGCAGCAATTATCGTATTGTCAGGGTTGGTGACTGCCTGTCTTCGTGCGGGCTCACCGACCAAGAGTTGGCCGTCCTTTGTGAATGCGACCACAGATGGAAATGCCTTGCCGCCTATGGAGGTGCCCTCTGCTGCAGGAATAAGCACAGGCTTGCCTCCCATCATTACCGCTGCTGCGGAGTTGCTTGTTCCCAGATCGATTCCTATTATTTTTGCCATTTTTTCACCTTAGATTATTTTGATTGTGGTTTTTTTGATATTTCGACTAGTGTCGGTCTAAGCGTCCTTTTATGAGAAATATATCCCTTCCTTATTTCTTTTGTAATGGTGTTGTCATCGAGGCCCTCATCTTCTACAATTGAGACTGCCTCGTGCAGATTTGGATCAAATATCTCGCCCAGCGCCTCAATTGGCGTGACGCCATACTCTGCCAAGAGGGCGTCGATGTTTTTTAGGATGGAGTCGAGGCCTGCGGCGTTTGGGTTTTCCTTTTTGAGCATCTGGGCAGCCCTGGCCAGATCGTCGTAAATTGTGAGAAACTTTAACATGAATTTGTCTATTTTTTCAGCTACGCCGTTTTCAATGTCGGTCTTTGTCTTTCGCTCAAGGTTGATGAAATCGGCAAGCGAGCGTTTTAGCTTGTCCTCACATGACGCCAGATTTTGTCGTAGCTCTTCGATGAGTTTTTCGTTTTCCGGCGGAGCCTCTTCGCTTATCTGTATCTCTTTTGATTCTGTGGTTTCGTTTTGCTCAGACAAGACAAATAATTTTTTTGCGCTCTAGTTTTAATCGTTATGTGTGATTTCACACAGTGGGTTTCCTTTTATTATTATGAGGTCGTTGTCGTGTTTCTTTTTGAGGTTGTCATAGTCGGCCTTTGAGCATATGACAAGAATCGTCGTTTTGTCGTTATGGAACAGATCCATGTTTGGGTCGTTGAATGCCTCCACGTCGCCTATGTAGTCGCGAAGCTTTGTGATGAGGTTTTGCAGCATCTCTATTTTGTCTCCGCGCATCTCGTGCTGGTCAAGAGACCAAGAAAGAGCAATCTTTGTTCTGCTTGCCTTCAGGTCGTTTTTCTTTAGTGTGGCCCTTATTTCGTCGATCAGCCTTTTTATGTAGCCGTCTATGCCTTTTAGGCTGCCGTTGATCAGGTACATCAGCGTGTTGGCCCCCTCAAAGGAGGTGCCAAGCGAGCGCAGGTCGTACAGGCCGCTCACCATGTCGTCCAAAAATATGTTGTGAAAGTCGTTTGAGCTTAGATCCATCTTTGTGTTTTCATCTTGGGCGAATTTGCACACTTCGAGGATGCTACACAGCGTGGAGAATCTAGAAAGCACGTTGATTGCATGAAAGTGTTCCGAAGATGAAACTCCCACAAAAGCGATCTCTTTTTTGTGGCCCAGGAGTGCCGCCAGATTTTGGTCGTGTTTGTTGTTGTATGAGCCGACCACCTTTGGTGGCGGGTTTCCCCCGCCAAGCGGGTAATAAAAGTAGGAGATCGACTTGCCAGCCTCAAGGCCTGTGACATGCTCCAAAAGCGAGACGTTCTCGCTGTTGCCGCCTATGCCGGTCGGAAGCGTGTAGATGACTGAGCTGCCTTTTTTGAGTGAGGATGTGGCATCCTTGAATTTAGAGTGAACCTCGGTCTTTGTCTCTTGTCCTGCCTTTCTTATTCTTGGAGCAAAAAAGAGGTACTGCGCTTTTGATATTGCGACATCAATCGGCTCCACTGCCAGAAGCGGCTCGTCTTCCTTTAACGAAGAGACGTTTGGGTATGTTTTTGCTATCTCCGGTTTTAGCGAGATTGCTGACTGGGACGATTCATCGATGATGAAGACATTTGCACCATTTATTGCCATTTGACATGCAAGCGAGTAACCCTCGGTGCTCAGGCCGTACACTACAACTCTATCAGACGCCAAGTCATTGGTGCTAGGTATAAGGACTAAGAAAAACTTATTGCATCAGTTATCACACAGCACCTATCTTGCGGATCTGGATTGACATACTGACACCAAAACAAGTCTTGTTTTTTGAGCCGATGATCAAACGGTTGCAAAAAAACAACGTGGTGTTTTGCACGTCAAGAGACTACAGAGAGGTAAAACAGCTTGCAAGACTTTGCAAGATGAAGCTCCACATTGTTGGCAGGCATGGCGGACAGACAAAGAAAGGCAAGCTTGATGCCAGCCTAGACAGAATGTCAGGCCTTGCAAGAGTGATTCAAAAGTTTCGACCCGATGTCGCAATAAGCTTCTCTTCACCGGAGGCTGCACGTGTCGCGTTTGGGCTCGGAGTCAGGCACGTGACCTTTTCTGATTCACCGCATGCGGAGGCAGTCATGCGCCTCACGCTGCCGCTGGCACAGAAGCTGCTGATACCCTGGATCATACCAAAAAAAGAGTTCACAAAATACGGCATTGCTGCAAACGACATCACAACATACAAGGCAATAGATGCGGCCTTGATAGTCAGATCTGCAAAACACAGCGCGAGATCTTCCAGTGAGCGCAAAAAAAAGAACATCCTGATTAGGATCGAAGAGTCGCAGGCAGCTTACGTGCAACAAAAAAGTCACACAGAGAGAATCATACAAAGAATTGTTTCGGCTTTTCCCGGCGAGAATGTCATAGTCCTTCCCAGGTACGAGGCACAGATCTCAAAGCTGAGGCGTAATTTCGGCAAAAAGTTACAGGTTTTGGACAAGGTGGCCCTTGGCGGCACGCTGCTTGCCAGCACCGATGTTTTCGTTGGTTCCGGAGGCACCATGACTGCCGAAGCTGCTTTGCTTGGAGTCCCGACAATCTCGTATAATGCAGTGCCGAATCTGGTTCAGGACTACCTTGTCAGAAAGAAACTAGTTGTCTTGCAGCCCAATCCGGACAGGATCGTTGCGACCATAAACAAGATGCTCCACGCAGACAACAAGATTCTGCAAAGGAGAGCAAAAAATCTCTTGTCATCAATGGAAGATCCTTACGACAAGCTGGTTCAGGCCATCAGAGCCGCATAGAAAATTCAATAATAGGAGTTTTTGAAGGTGGGTAACAGGAAGCCCGGTAGTGTAGCGGTCAAGCATAGGGGCCTTTGGAGCCCTTGACCCCAGTTCGAATCTGGGCCGGGCTACTTACAAATCTAGTTTTGTCAACAGCTTTATTGCTACCACAAACAACGCCGCAGCTACACTTACAAGCACCAGCATCTCAAGCATCACAAATTCGTTGAAGGTGCCAAAGATCCCTGCCCTGATTATATCCACAAGATATGTGAGCGGATTGAGGTAGAAACCGGTTGCGAGTGGCTCTGGTGCTCCTTGTGCCGGATAAAACGCCGTGCTTACGAATGCAAAGAACAAAAATACGGTATTAATTATCACATTGAAGCCTTCGCTAGATCTCAGTCTCGTTGAGATTATTGACGCTATTGAGCCAAACAGTATGGAGCCCACAATGGACGCAAACACCATGAATGGTATGGTAAACAAATTGAACTGCACGGATTTGAAGAACAGTGGATATCCGATTGCGGTAATTATTGCGGCGCTGATGAGGCCTATTATTGCGATTGTGTAGACATTGCTGAGTATGTAATTGGATCTTGTGAACGGCCCAACAAGTATTTGCTCAAACATTCCGTGTCTTCTGTCATTCCAGATTATGATGCCGGAGACCAGTGTGCTGTTCATTATGTTGAATCCAATCATTCCAGATGCGATAAATGCCGGATAGTCAAGCGTGGTGCTGCCAAACGGAACCGATTTTATCAGAGCAGTATACGCAAACCCTGCTACAAATATGTATACGATGGGAAATATCACCTGCCAGACAAGAAAGCCCGGATTGAGCGATATGGTAAGATTCCTGTTTACCAGTCTAATTGCGGGGTGCATTTGTATCCTTGACCATTTTGAGGAATATTTCCTCCAGAGTAGTCGGCATAGCGACCAAGTCCTCGATTGCGATTTTGTTTTCAATTAGAATTTGCAGGATTTTGGAGAGCACTAGCTCGGAGCTTCTTGACTGAATCAGTATGTCGGTTCCCGTGTTGAAATCAACGGTGCAGTCTGGTATACCGGAAAGCAGTTGTGCTAGGCCTTCGTGTCTGTACATAAGGTGGATCTTGATTGTTTTTTCTTGTCCAAATGTGTTTTTCAGCTGCTCTGGCGTGTCCACTGCCAGTATCTTGCCTTTGTTGATCACAGCAATCTCGTCACACAGATACTCTGCCTCGGTGAGAACATGCGTGGTGTAAAATATAGTGAGGCCGGTCTTTGCCTTGCTTTTTAAAAAGTCGAGGAGCCCCCTGCGCGCACTCGGATCAAGCCCAACTGTGGGCTCGTCTAAGAACAACAGCTCCATCTCATGCATAAATTCTCTGGCTACCTGGACCCGCCTCCTCTGCCCTATTGAGAGGTCCTCGTTTTTGCGCTTTCTGATTTCTTGTAGGCCAAAGACCTCGATGAGCTCGTCTGCTCGCTCTTTTCTTGTCTTTTTGTCAATGTTCCACATCATTCCGTACTTTTCAAGCGATTTTTCAACGGAGAGGTTTGGCTCGTAGCTTGGTTGCTGTATGACGACGCCTATTCGCTTCCGCACCTCAAGCGGCTGCTTGATCGCGTTGATCCCAAGAATTTCCATCGTGCCGCTTGTTGGTGGAATGAGTGTGGTGAGAAGCTTTATCGTAGTTGACTTGCCTGCCCCGTTTGGGCCTAAGAATCCAAAGACGTGCCCTTTTTTTACATCCAGGTCTATTCCGTCCACCGCAACCAGATCGCCGTATGATTTGGTAAGCGATCTTGCCACTATGCTCGACATGGTTTGAGTGAATTTTACTTTAATTTAGAGTATGACAAATTTTTATTAGTACACCTGCTTATCAAAATCTAACTTGAGTGAATTTGATTCCCTTTTATCAAAACTCCTTGAACAAAAGCCGGAGCTCACAAAAGAAGACATAGAAAGGCTGATCGCCCAAAAGAAAGAAAAGATAGGCGGCGGCTACCTCACAGACCAGGGTGCGCTGTTTCTTGTTGCCTCCGATCTTGGCATAACCATTTCAGAGCCGCCAAAAAGCGAGGTCGGCATAAAGGATCTGTATGCTGGCGCAAAAGAAGTCACCTTGCAGACCAGAATCCTCAACGTGTCACCAAAAAAACAATTCTCAAGAAAGGACGGCTCCCAGTTTTTCCTCAGAAACATGACTGTGTATGACAACGACTCGTCTGCCACAGTAAAGCTCTGGGACGAGAAGGCCAATCTGCCTGAGCTTACAAATCTGGGTCCGGGCGACCTCATCAAGATAATCAAGGCTTACGTCAAGTCCGACCTCAACGGGCAGCTAACAATCAACATAGGCTCAGGCTCCACAATCGAGCGTGCGAGCACAGAAAGTGACATCCCCTCCATCGATTCCCTCACAAAAGACGTATCAGAAATCAAAGAGGGTCAGAACAACATAGTTGTATCCGGCATCATAGACGGCGGCATCAGCTTTTCAGAGTTTACAAACTTTCGTGGCGCGCCAGGCACCGCACTGCGCTTCAGGCTCAAAGGAAGCGACGGCAGGTCCGTGCGTGTTGTCCTGTGGAACAAAAGCGATTCAGAGATTCCAAAGATGATACCTTCAGGAACCAAGGCGCGGCTGGTGGGAGTCAAGACAAAGATGAACCAACAAGAACTTGAGATCCACGGAAACGAGTCAACCATTCTTGAGATACAAGCAAAAAAGGAGATAGAACCTGTAGTGATCAGGATCCTATCAAACACAAAAAACGAAAACGGGCAGAGGATGATCCTTGGAGTAAGCAAGGAAAAACAGCTTTACAACATCGTAGACACTGCAGACGCGACAAGCTCGTTTGGCCAGGGCGATGTCATAGAGTGCATGCCGTCCAAGTTGTACGGAAACAGTATCACGATCGACGCAGGCTCTTTTGTTAGAAAGATAGATGACGAGGGCCTCCCTGTACTGGCAGACCTCAGAACAAAAATAGCAAACATAAAACCTGACAACAACTATTACTGCATTGAAGCAATCATACTCAAAGCTCCGGAGAGAAGAAACATACAGACAAAGACAGGCGAGACCGTTTCACTTTCAGAAATGTTTGTCGAAGACGACACGGCGCAGATTTGGCTCAAGGGCTGGCGAAACCAGGCAAGACAGCTCGACGAGTGCTCAATTGGCGAAATAATTTCGGTGAGCGGCGTCGTGGCAAAGCAGGGCCTTGATGGGAGAACAGAGCTGTTTTTGACGCCGTATTCTACAATACGAAAGAAGAACTAGTCCCAGAATCCGCGTGTGGTCACATACTGTCTTTCTGCTTCGTAGATCTGCCTATACAGGGTCTCTTCGTCCACCATGTTTCGAAGGATCCTAGAGGCCGTATCTACGCCGACTCCATATCCGGAAAGGACGATGAGTGCGGTCTTGCCAAAGTTTGCCAAAAGTGAGGCGGCCTTCCACGCACGCGCAAATTTGTGGTTCTCTTCCTCTGAGATCTTTTTGCCGGCAGCCTTTTTTTGTATGATTTTTGTCAGCTCATAGTCAGAGTAGAAGGTTGCTGCGATCTGACGCGCCTTGCATTTTGGGCAGCTTGGCATTTGCTCAATCTCGCCTGTTTTGACCACTTTTTCCCATTTGCCGCATCTTGCGCAGATCAGCCTGTGGCTGGTTTTGAAGAGCCGGTTTTTCACCAAGTCGAGTATTCCCTTGTCTATGTTTGCGGGAGACGAATAGTATTTTGTGGTGTGGTCCAGAATCGGCTCTGCAAGCTTTGAGAATTTGTTTTCCTCAAGCCAGTGGATCTGGATTTTTTTTGAAGATATGTCTTGGAGCACCTTGGCAGAGTTCTCAAGATCGTATTTGTCGTGGAACAGCTCCCTCATGGCCTCCCTGACAAGCGGCGTGCCAGAATACCGCTCAAAGAGGAACCTTGCGGATTTTTTCTCATACACCGCTCCCCTTCCGACGACTCCGAATTTCTTTGCTACGTTCCAGGTGCGCCAGCTCACATTGTGCGTTCCGCCAAGCGAAGCAGTGACCAATTGGCCCAGATCGTATGTGTCTCCAAGTATTTGCCTCACATGGTCTTCGAGTATGCGGCCCCTTGACGAGAGTGCAATTCTGTAAGCGTCAGACCTTGCGTCAACTTGAAAACCCGTCATCGAAGAAAGCATCGAGGACAGCACCGTTGCCAAAGTCGCATTGATTTTTGTCCCAAAACATGAATGAATCACAACCATGCCCTGGCCGCGCACCGATTCTACCACCATGTTTGCATCATCAGGCACAACCGGCAGGCTAAGCTGCGCAATTACGTTGTCAGGCAGTGCAAGAAGGCCGCTTCGTATCTTTGTTCTGAATTTACCTACTTTGGAGGCTGTTTTGTGATCCACCGGTATGTTTTCTCCCTCCCAGTACGGCACGGTGACTGCGCCTGCGCGCACGGGCTCCACATTTACCTTCAGGGCAGACTCGTCCACGTTTACTATTTTCCATTGTGAGCCCCTCAGGACAAAGATGTTCCCAGGCTCCCCAAAATCGCCGACAAATCTCTGGTCCAAGCTTCCGATCGTCTTTTTTGTTACGACGTCAAACACCTTGAACTTCAAGATGTCCGGTATGGTAGAGAGGTTTTCAAAATAGTACCGGTAGCATTTTGCAGTCTTTTTGAAGGCCATTTTTTCTTTGTCAAACGTCACAAGATAGTTTGAGTCAAGCAGCTCAAGGACGCTGCAAAGCTCCTCAACCGTCAAGTTTCTAAAAAGATACGAATTCCTGAAAATCTCAAGTGCGGCGCTTACCTGCACTGTGCCAAGCTGCATTGAAAGCCCTACCAGATGGTGTGCCAGCACATCTAGCGAGCTGGTGTGTGTGGTTTGGTCCTCTATTGAGCCCTCCTGGATCCTCTCCATGATTGCTTTTGTTTCAAGCTCGTCGTCTACGCTGTTTGTGATTATGATGCCTTTTGCCGAAGAATGCTTGTTGTGCTTGCTTCTGCCTATTCTCTGCATGAATTTTGAGACCTGGCGCGGTGAGCCATAGTGCATGACCAGCTCGACTGAGCCGATATCCAATCCGAGCTCAAGCGATGACGTGCAGACTACCAGCCTGGACCTTCCGGCCTTGAGATTTTCCTCTGTTTCCTCGCGCACCTGCTGCGAGAGGGAACCGTGGTGGAGCTCAACTGGTACAGGTGATTTTTCCCTCAATATGGAGGCAAGGAATTCCGCCTCGCCCCTTGTGTTTGTAAAGAGCAGGACTGGGGAATCAAGATTCAATTTCACAAGGTAGTCTACTATGACGTCTGCCACTTCGTGAATGGTGCCATTTACGTGCCTGACTTCGACGTCGTACTTTCGAATTGTGTCGTCACGTATTATTTGACACTTTCTTTTTGTGCCAACAAGGAATTTTGCGGCATCGGCAGGATTTCCCACCGTGGCGGAAAGGCCGATCCTAGTTATCGGCTTTTTTGTGTTCAGCTGCAACCGCTCAATGCTTACGGAAAGCTGAGAGCCGCGCTCATTGGAGAGCAGGTCGTGTACTTCGTCTACTATGACCCATTCCAGCTCAGAGAGGGCCTCAAGCATCTTTTGCTGGGTCAGCAGAATCACCAGTGTTTCTGGCGTTGTGATCAGAATGTCCGGAGGCAGTGCAGTGATTCTTTTTCTGTCTGATTGAGAGGTGTCTCCGTGGCGGACCTCTATTGCGAGGTTTTCCGATTCGGCATACTTGATGATGCGCTTGAAGACGTCGCGGTTCAGAGCCCTGAGTGGTGTGATGTAAAGTGCTTTTATTTTGCCAAGCTTTTTTGCGGTTGCGACAAATGAAAAGATCGGTATGACTGAGCACTCTGTCTTTCCTGAGCCGGTCGGCGCTATGACCAGGCAGTCTTTTTTTTGGACTATTACTGGGACTGCCTTTTTTTGAATTTCTGTTAGCTGTGTGAAACCAAGAGAACGAAATTTGGCTAAGACTGTATCAAGTTGTTTGCTGTGTATCTTTTCTTGACTTTGCGCGCTCATAGACCATGATACCGATGATTCCAATCGCAAACAAGATCACAGAAATAGCTGGAATGGAATCGAAGATGCCTGCCATGACTAGTCAGGGTGCTGTCATGGTTAAATAGCTTCAGTCACTTCCATTACCCCTTCTTTTGTAATGGTATAAGAAAACTGATTCTTTTTTGCCGGATCGATGAAGACCTGGGCTTGGCATTTTGACGAGTTTTTTGCCATCTTAATTTTGATGTGGGTGTATAGCGAGATTACAGAGTCCAGATTCTCTTGCTCGTTGTCGTCTATTTTGCGCACCATATTTACAACCAGTATGGGGATTTTTTTTTCGTGTGCAAGCTGCGATAACTGCCTCATATATTTTGCAAATTTGGTGGTTTTTTCGAGCATCTGATCTTCTTTTGAGTACTCAAAAGAGAACAGGTCTGTGATGTTGTCAATTATGACGAGCGAAAAGCCAGATTCGATCTTTGAGAGGCTGTTTATCTGCTCTGCCGTGTTGGTTATTCTGCCCACAGCCACATTGTCAAGGAGGTTTGCGCTGAGTCCCTTCGAGCTGAGAATCTCAATGAGTCTTTCTGGTCGGAAACTCCCAGTAGTGTCTTGGTACAGGACGCTTCCGCCTTCAGATAATGCGTTGGCAGCTATTTGGAGCGCCAGTTGCGTCTTTCCAGAGCCGCCTGGGCCGAAGATGTCTGTGATCGTCCCCTCCCTCAGGCCGCCTCCCAAGATGTAGTCTAGTTTTTCTAATCCCGTCCGGATCATCGCCATAATTCCATCAAAAATTAGACAGATAAACAAATCTCGTCGTTTCGCAAATAGGCAGTTCTGACTTTATGAAAGGCTTTTATTCAGGTTACAAAGCTAGCAACTCAAGAGAACGACCATTGTCACAAGTAAGCGCCAAAAAACCATTAACAACACTGCAAAAGAATACAAAAAAGAAAGTCACTGTAAGGCTGAAAAATGAAATAGAGTACAAAGGCAAGATGGACAATGTTGATTCCTATATGAACCTCATCATGACAGATGCTGAAGAGTTGCACGAGGGCAAAATTATCGCAAACTATGGCAGGGTCATAGTTAGAGGAAACAACGTATTATTTATCAAACTAGAAAACGATTTGTAGGCAACGATTCCAATGGCACGAAGTTTTCTTTTTACTTCAGAATCCGTAACAGAAGGCCACCCGGACAAAATTTGCGACAAGATCTCAGATTCCCTCCTTGATGAATTCCTAAGGCAGGATCCTGATTCACGTGTTGCCGTAGAGGTGTTGACGACCACAGGGGTGGTGGTGGTGGCAGGCGAGGTGACCACCAAAGCAAAATTTGACGTCCAGCAGGTAGTCAGAGACACCATAAGGGAGATTGGCTACGACAAGCCGGAGTACGGCTTTGATGCTGACACGTGCAGCGTGCTTGTGTCCTTGCATGCGCAAAGCCCCGACATCTCGCAGGGAGTAACTGCCACGGGCAACAAGGACCAAGGCGCAGGAGACCAGGGCCTCATGTTCGGATACGCCGTAAACGAAACAGATGAGCTCATGCCGCTCCCAATTCTTATCGCGCACAAGCTGACAAGGAGGTTGGCAGAGGTCAGAAAAAGCAAGGAGCTCCCCTGGGTTCGCCCAGACGGCAAGTCGCAGGTTTCTGTAGAATACGAAGACGGCAAACCAAAGAAAATAGAGACCGTAGTTATCTCCACTCAGCACGCACCCGAAGTCAGCAATTCCGAGATAAAGCAGCAGATAATAGACAAGGTCATCAAGCCTGTATGCGGCAAGTGGTGGCACGACAAGATCAAAATTCACGTAAACCCGACCGGGCGGTTCGTCATAGGCGGCCCGCCAGGAGATTCCGGCTTGACTGGAAGGAAGATCATAGTGGACACCTACGGTGGTGCAGGAAGGCATGGTGGCGGAGCATTCTCCGGAAAGGATCCCTCAAAGGTGGACAGGTCCGCATGCTACATGTGCAGGTACATTGCAAAGAACATAGTTGCGGCCGGCCTGGCAGATAAATGCGAGGTCCAAGTCGCGTATGCCATAGGAGTGGCAGAGCCGGTCTCGCTGATGGTGAACACTTTTGGCACAAGCAAGATTCCAGAAGAAGACATTGAGAATCTGGTAAGAAAGCATTTTGACATGAGGCCAGCCGCAATAATATCTCAGCTTGACCTCAAGAGGCCAATCTACAAAGATACTGCTGCGTACGGCCACTTTGGCCGAACCGACGTCCAGTTTCCATGGGAAAAGACGGACAAGGCAGACGTACTCAAGAGGGCGGCAGGCCTATAGGCCGCAACTTGAAGCCGCAGAGTTTTTCTAACTTTGTGTGACTGGCTGTGAAATCTCCGAGCATGATGTTTAGGTCGTCTAGGCCGTAGACGGCCGCCTTTGGCTTGGCTAGTGCGTCACGGTATGCCTTCTCTGCTGAGATCTTTTTGATTTTGGCTTTGTTTCCAACAAAGTTTCTCACATAGCTCTCAAAGCTCACCGTCTGCGGGCCAACCAGATCGAGCGTCTTCTTTGAGAGTTTCTTGTTTGTGACACACACCAGAATCACTTTTGAGACATCCTCAACTGAGATTGGCTGCAGTCTATATGAGCCAGATCCCGGTATGACGACCGTCCCTTTTTTGATCTGGTTTCGAAGGTTTTTTGTGAGTGGATCGTCTTTGCCCACAATGTATGAGGCCCTCAAAATGGTGTAGTCGAGTCCGGATTCAGCAATCAGCCTTTCTGCCTTTAGCTTTGAGATGAAATATCCGGAGGTCGTAGATTTGTGTACGCCGAGGCCGCTAAGGTAGACGAGTTTTTTGATTTTTGATCTCTTGCACAAGTCAATGATCTTTCTGGTTTGTTCGACATTGACTGACTCGTAATCGGCATCCACAGTTTGCATTCCAGCGCCAATGAGATGGACCATCGCATCGCACCCTCTGAGTCTTGCGCCCAGAGCTTTGCTTGCGAGATCGGAAAAGACTAGATTTTTTTCAAACCGAAATCTTTTTTGTTTTTTTCTGGTCAGGCTGACAACCTGGATTTTGTTTTTTGAGAGGAATTTGCGGAGGTTTGTTCCAACAAATCCGTTTGCCCCGGCTATTGCGATCCGTAAGTTGAAATGACTCACCCATTTAGGAGCATGGAATATAATTTTAAATGTTCAAGGCGGCAAATTGATTCATTGAATGCGACGCAATGCTACGAGATTCTAGGATTGCAAAAGAACGCATCGTTTAAGGAGGTAAAGCAGGCGTACAGAAAATTGTCTCTGAAGTATCACCCGGACAAAAACAAAGACGAAGGTACTGATAAAAGATTCAGGGAGATAACCGAGGCGTATCAGGTGCTCAAGATGGAACAGAAAAAGGAGAACGCAAGGCACAAAGATGTAGAAACTGCGCAAGCAGAATTTTGGAAATATTATGACAAAAACACCAATGAGGAGGTCGAGTTCGGCTACCACGCATACTATAAGGAGTTCAGGCGGGATTTTGGCGCAAGTGCGCATCAAGCTGAAATCTACGAAAAACCGGTTTCCCACAAAATGACCCATCTATTGCTGTATGGCGGCCTAGGCGCAATTGCAATTTGGATAATTATTTCTGAAATGCTGAAATGAATTTTCCAATTTTTCTGTAAAAGTTATTACATAAACAAATTACCATATGCTGTGAGTGATACGGAAAGGCCACAAGGAAAGCTGCGGACCGGATTTACCACAGGCACCTGTGCGGCGGCCGCTGCAAAGGCAGCACTCGTTGCAATCACATCTCAAAAAAAGGTGGAAGCTGTCGAAGTGTTTCTGCCAAAAGAGAAAAAGCTCACAATCAGCATATCTAGCTGCAGTTTTGACTCCACTTCTGCCAGGTGCTCTGTCATCAAAGACGGCGGCGACGACCCCGACGTGACCCACGGGGCAGAGATAGTGGTTGACCTCCACCTCACAGACAAAGCAAACCACATAGAGATAGACGGCGGGCAGGGCGTTGGCAGAGTGACAAAGCCAGGACTTGGCCTTCAAATCGGCTCGGCTGCAATAAACCCCACTCCAAAAAAAATGATAATTGAGAACCTGACTTTGGCTGGTAACGACATTCTCAAAAAGAATGGAATCAAAGTGACAATTTCCGTGCCAAAGGGAGAGGAGATTGCGCAAAAGACGGACAACCCAAGACTTGGCATTGTGGGCGGCATTTCGATCCTTGGCACAACCGGCATAGTCATACCATACTCCACTGCATCGTTTGCAGCAGCAATCAGGCAGAGCATTGATGTGACTCTTGCCATGAAAGACGACACCGTGGTTTTGACCACGGGTGGAAGGAGCGAGGAATTTGCGAAAAAATACGCCAGTTTGCCTGAGCACTGTTTTGTCCAGATGGGCGACTTTGCAGGGTACACCATAGAGCAGTGCGCAAAAAAGGGAATCAAAAAAGCATACGTCGCCGGTTTCATCGGCAAGCTTACCAAGATTGCGATGGGAGTCAAGCAGACCCATGTAAAAGGCTCAAAAGTAGACATGGAGTTTTTGGCAAAAATTGCATCGGATTGCGGTGCGCCAGGCCACGTCATTAATCAGATAAAGAACGCAAACACGGCAAGACATGTCCAGGAGATAGTCACAAAAAGTAGCGTCAAGGGATTTTTTTCTGAGATTTGCGCCCACGTTTACAAGCAGATGCGGGCTCACTCGGGCAACAAGGTGGAGATCGAGGTGATTTTGTTTGACTTTGACGGCTCCATACTTGGGCGGTACCCCTAGTAAGACATTTTATGTCAGTCTGAATTTTGAGAGCATGGAAAAAGTTGCAATTCTGGCAATTACAAAAAACGGAATAAAGATTGCATCATCCATAAAACAGATTTTCCCGAGATGGCAGATCTACGCTCCATCAAAATTTCATGTCGAGTCAGCAGACATAATATGGTACGACGAGCAAACCGCCCTCAAGATTGCCGAACTCTTCAGAAATTATGATGGTATAGTGTGCCTGTTTTCTCTTGGCGCCGTAATTAGGCTGATTGCGCCACACATCAAAGACAAAAAGACGGATCCTGCAATAATTGTTATAGATGACAAGGCAAGCTTTGTGATATCTGCCCTGTCAGGCCATCTGGGCGGCGCAAACGAATTGACCGAGGAGATTGCCAAAAAGCTCGGAGCCACTGCAGTCATCACAACCGCCGCAGACGTAAACAAGACCATTCCGGTTGACTTGGTTGGAAGAGAGTTCGGCTGGGAAATAGACGACGATTCCAATGTGACCAGGATAAGCGCGATGATGGTAAACGAAGAAAAGATCGGAGTCTACCAGGATGCTGGCGAAAGAGACTGGTGGAAAGGAGATCTCCCAAAGAATGTGGCCGTGTATGACACACTCGAGGAACTGAGGCGCTCCGACTCAAAGGCATATCTGATAATTTCGGACAGGATATTGGACGAAAATTTAACAAAAAACGCCGTAGTCTATAGGCCAAAGACCCTCGTTGCCGGAATAGGCCTCCACACAGACACCACCAAAGAAAAGATAATCGAGTCTGTGCTTTTCTGTCTTTCACAGTATAAGCTGAGTCCAAAGTCATTGGCAAAGTTTGCCTCACTCAAAAAACCTCAGGACGTGCCAGGATTGTCCGATGCTGCAAAAGAGTTGGGGCTGGACGTAGAGTATTTCCAAAGAGAGGAGCTTGCCAAGATCAACATCCCAAACCCATCAGACATGGTGCAGGCTTTTGAGGGAACGCCAAGCGTGTCCGAGGCGGCTGCAATCAAGAGCTCCAAAGGGGAGCTGGTGGTTGAAAAGCAGAAATTTCCGCCGGATCTCACAGTAGCCGTGGCGAGAATACAGAAATGAAGCGCGGTTTACTACTTATCGACAGGGGCAGCAGGGAAAAAGAGGTAAGAGACGAGCTGAGCTTTATCTGCAACAAGGTAAAGGAGCTTGGCGGCTACGCCTTTGCAGAATATTGCTTTTTGGAGGTCCTTCCCCCCTTCATAGAAGAAGGAGTCACAAGATGCCTCAAAAAAGACATTGATGCTCTCACAATTGTGCCATATTTTTTGTACCCGGGCAAGAAGGTCAAGGCGGCAGTAAATGAGGCAATCAAGTTCCAAGCCAAGACAGACATCAAGTTTGTAGTCACAAGGCCGATGAGCATGCACCAAGCGATGGTGGACATTGTTGAATCGAAGATACAGGCGGCCTTGGCAAAACACCACATATCTGTGTCAAGGGACAAAATCGATGTCCTCGTCATAGGGCACGGAAGCAAGGATCCAAACGCTCGCATTTCAATAAAATATGTCACAGACAAGCTTGCGCAGCAATACCGCAACGCAGACTATTGCTTTCTTGAAATCGAGGAGCCCACCATCCAGCAGGGGATCCAGAAATGCGATGAAAACAAGCCCGAGGTACTGGTCGTGGTGTTTTACTTTCTGCACGAAGGCGCCCATGTAAAAAGAGACATCTATGCGGATCTCAATCCTGCAATTGAGAAATCGCACATAAAAAAAATTCTAATAACAGAACATATTGGCACCGATGAAAGAATGATCGAGTTCATCTTACAGAGAGCAAAAGAGGTGGAGAATGCAAACTAGGAAGGGCCAGTCAATTGAAGACAAAAGCATGGAGATTATTGAAAGCGAGATCGGCCCCCACCCATATACCGGCCACCAATGGCAGATAGTAAGACGCGTCATCCACTCCACTGCAGATTTCGATTTTGCGCGGCAGAACGGCCTCATATTCCACAAAGACGCAGTGGCTGCAGGCCTTGAGGCGCTAAAGGCAGGCAGGAACATAATAACCGACGTAAACGGGATTGCCGGCCTCCTAAACAAACAAAATCTTACTGACTTTAAAACCGAGGTAATCTGCGACATCTCAAACCCAGATGTGGTACAGGAAGCAACAAAGCTGAACAAAACGCGGGCCCAGACGGCGATGCGGCTCAGAGCAAAGGAGATGAATGGAGGCCTAGTTGTGATCGGCAATGCACCTACCGCACTTTTGGAGGTGATTCAGATGGTAAGAGAGGGCCTGACAAGACCAAATCTTATTGTGGGAATACCAGTGGGATTTGTCGGTGCCGCCGAGTCAAAAGAGGAGTTGCTGCGCCTCGATGTGCCACACATTACCAACAAAGGCAGAAAGGGCGGCACGCCGTGCGCCGCCGCCATAATAAACGCCCTCTTCAAGATACTGAGGGAGTCACCTCCTTAGGTACGCAAGGCAGCTACCCACAAAGTTCTTTGCGTGCAAGCTGCGATCAAAATAAAGATGCATGTACGACGCAAGAGTGTTGTATTCCATCAGGCCGTCCATTTTGTTTTTGATCCCATCACCAAGCGAAACATTGTAGGCAAATTTTGAGTCCCTTGGAACCGAGTGGAGCTCAGAATAATGGAATTCGTGGCCGAATATTTTTGTAGAGTTTTTTGCAACAATGCAGTCGTTGACTACGTCAGCCTTTGTGTAGTTGAGCGTCATCTTTTTTTCCATACTTGTTTGGGCGTCAAAGAGTCCCACCATGGAGTATTTTTTGTCCGCATACTCGATTGATTTTGTGAGGTACATGAGGCCGCCGCACTCACCATAGATCGGCATTTGCTCCTCTGCAAGCTTTTTGATTGACTTTTTCATGGTGTGATTTTTTGCGAGCGGGCCTCCCAGCACCTCCGGAAACCCACCTCCGATGTAGAGTCCGGAGCATTCCGGCGGGCTGGAATCAGAGATCGGGCTGAAAAATTCTACTTTGGCGCCGTTCCGTCGCAGCGCATCAAAGTTGTCATGATAATAGAAATTGAAGGATTTGTCCAGTGCCACAGCTATGGTGATTTTCGGTTTTTGCTTGGCTTCTTTGGTTATTTGAGAAAGGGGCGGCGCCCGCTGCGCAATTGAGACTATTTTGTCCACATCAAGATGTAAGGAGACGCTTTTTGCCAACTTTGTTATTTTTTGCTTGAGATTTTCTTGCTCTATTACCGGTATTAGTCCCAAGTGCCTTGATTCCAGCGAGAGCTCTGTGTTTTTTGGCACGCAGCCAAGAATCGGAAGTTTGAGCGGCTCAAGCGCAGCCCTACACATCTGCTCATGTTTTTTGCTCCCAATTTTGTTGAGAATCAGCCCCATGATTCTAGAGTTTTTGTGGAATTTTGCAAATCCGAGGACCGTGGCCGCAATAGAGCGTGCAGTTCTGCTTGCGTCCAGAACCAGAATGACTGGAGCTTCAAGTATGTCTGCAATGTGATGTGTGCTGGCAAAGTTTGTGCTGCCAGAAAGGCCGTCGTAAAAGCCCATCACGCCCTCTATGACAGAGATATCCGATGTGGAATTTCTCACAAAACTGGAAAGCACTGCGCCCTCTCCCATGATCCATGAATCAAGGTTTCTTGCAGGGCTCCCAGCTATTGCAGAAAGATAGGTGGGATCGATGTAATCTGGGCCCACCTTGAATGGCTGCACAGAATACCCTTTGCTTTTCATTCCATATATGATGGAGCACGTTATGGACGTCTTTCCTACGCCGCTTGTTGCACCAGCAACCACAATTCTTGGTATTTTCAATTTTCAACCTACCTTTGAGACAGGAACTATACGAATCTTTTTAGTGCTGCGCGATGATTTTTCAGCATGCAGGACAAAAGAGGCCTCGTAATTGTTTATACAGGCAAAGGAAAAGGCAAGACAACTGCTGCTCTGGGCATTGCGCTCAGAGCAGTTGGACACAGCTACAAAACATGCATGATCCAGTTCATCAAGGGGTCCTGGCACTATGGCGAGATGAGTTCGTCAAAGAGGCTTGAGCCGGAGTTCGAGCTGACAGCAGTCGGAAAAGGCTTCGTAGGCATACTCGACGACAAGACGCCAAAAGAGACGCACCAAAAGATAGCGCAGGAGGCGATCCAGATAGGCAAGGAAAAGATCCTTTCAGGAAAATACGACATTGTGATTTTGGACGAGATAAACTATGCAGTGGATCTTGGGTTGGTCGACGTCCAACAGGTTCTCGATCTGATAAGATCAAAGCCGGCTGATGTGAGCCTGGTTTTGACTGGGAACCACGCAAGACAGGAGATCATAGATGTCGCAGACCTAGTAACTGAGATGAAGGAGGTAAAGCATCCCTTTCAGCGCGGCATACGGGCAAAAAAGGGCATTGATTTTTGAAGTCAACAACATTAAATTATGTACGTCAAGTCAAAGCTCCAATGGCTACTGAATCACAAGAGCTCCCCGAGATCGGCGAGATAGTGCTTGCAACGGTTACAAAGCTTACTGATCACGGCGCGTACGTGACGCTTGATGAATACAACAACATGCAGGGGTTTTTGCACGTATCTGAGATAGCTCCTGGCTGGGTTCGCTCTGTGAGCAAATTTGTCAAGGAAGGCGAAAAAAAGGTCCTCCTTGTAAAAAAAGTCAACCCCAGCAGATCCGAGATAGATCTTTCCCTCAAACAGGTCTCAAAGGACCAGCAAAAAAAGAAGCTTTTGGAGGTAAAGCGCATTGAAAAAGGAAGAACTCTTCTGCAGGCAGTCAAAGAGTCCGCAGGCCTCACAGACAAGGAATTAGAAAAGCTCGAGGACGCAATATTTTCAAAATATGATTTCATATATGACGCGTTTTTGGATGTGGCCGCAAAAGGCATAGGCGCGCTAGACGAATTAAAGCTCTCAAAAAAGATACTTGCTGCAATCGAGGAGGTAAGCTCCAAGATAAAGCCGCCGTCAGTCGAGATACGCGGAATCTGCGAGCTTACCTGCAACCAGTCAAACGGCGTAGAGGTGATAAAAAACGCGATTTTGGACTCGATCGGGGATCAAAGCTCCAATATTTCAGTGACCTACATAGGAGCTCCAAAATACAGAATAAGCGTCAAGGGGCCCGACTTTAAAACAGCAGAAAGGATGCTCAAGCCGGTACTTGACAAAATTCAGAAGATCATAGAAAAAAACAACGGCACATTCAGTTTTGCAAGAGAGGAATCTAAAAAGACACGGGAGGGATAACCACGAGGTTCCAGCTCCGCAAATGCCCAGACTGCAAAAGATACACGCTCAAAGAGCAGTGTCCCCAATGCAATTCCAAGACCGCAACTGCACACCCTGCCAAGTTTTCACCAGACGACAAATACGCCCGTTACCGCATAATGGACAAATTCAAGGAAAGCTAGGATATCCTGATGCTTTTGATTCGCGCGCTCTCAATGTCTAGGGGGCGCGCATTTAGATCTGTCTGCAGACTTCCTAGCTTGTCAACTACGTCTTTTCCTTCAATTACCTCGCCAAATATGGTATATAGGCCGTCGAGCCATGGCGCGTCCCCAAGCATGATGAAGAACTGCGAGCCTGCGCTGTTGATGTTTTGGCCTCGCGCCATAGATACGATGTATTTGGTGTGCTTGAGATCGCTTATTTCTGCGTCAATGCTGTAACCTGGGCCGCCAGTTCCCCACGTACTAGGCGGGCCGTCGATTGTGTTTGGGTCTCCCCCCTGAATGACGAATCCTGGCTCGATTCTGTGGAAGAGAGTGCCGTCGTAAAAGTTCGAGTTTGCAAGCTTGACAAAGTTTTCAACTGTTTTTGGAGCGACTTCTGGCTTGAGTTTTATCACAATGTCTCCGAATTTGGTCGAGATTGTGGCTATTGGCGCCGTTTGTGCCCTGACGTCACTTTGGATCTCTTTTTTCGGTTCTTCTGTCGGAGCTTGCTTGTTGTAATCCTTGTTTACTTCATAAATTAGGACGCCGTTTATCGGCCCCGAGTCACTTCGCAAAAATCCAGAAGACATGTACGCAAGCCTGAATGGGCCGTTCCCATCCTTGGGGAATTTGATGTCGTCTATGTAAACTGGGGTAAAGCCTGATACGTATGCGTTTGCCTGCTTTTGGTTTACCAAGTCGACATAGGCAAACGTAGTAAATGGTATCATCTTTCCAAGTGTGGTCTGGGCCCAGAATTCCGGAGTGGGACTGAGGCCGTCGTCGTAGATGTATTTTTGCACCGGAACGCCGGCAATCCTCATAAACCACTGCTTTTTGCTTTCGTCTCCTCCGCCCTGAACCATGTACAGCGCCGGATCCTCGTTGTTTATTCTCTGGGCTGCGACATAAACCAGAACATAGTCTGCGTCCATTTCCTGCAATATCTGCCATGCTTCGTCAGGCGTGCTCAGAAATACCTGAGCCATCTGCTTGATTCTCCAGTCAATCAGAGTTGCATTATCTGCTATTGAGCGCCTCTCGCCAAGAGTGGTGATCCAGTAGCCGTAATCCCACCATGAGGCAACCACAGCATCCTCAGGAGTGTTTTCTCTGAGCCACTGCATTGCATCAAGCCAGTCAGAAGTTGCTATGTTGTAGTTGCTTCCCCCGTTTAGGATTGTGGGGGGCATCTTGGCTCCATTTATCCAGTTGGCGTTCACTGGCACCATCAAAGGTATGATGAGCAGGATCGCAATTATTACACAATACGAGATCTTCAAGGTTTTTGGGTGCGCCCTGGTTATCTTTTTGTTTTCCTGCCTGTCTTGCCTGAAGATGTGTTTTGTGATCATTGCAAGGCCCACAGACCCAAGTATCACAAGGGAAAGCGAGGAGAACAACTCCAGTCGTATGAATGCAGAGCTGATATACACACCAAGGAGCCCAAATATCAGAGCAAAGACCTGTGCGTCCCGCCTGTCATTTGACTCGTTTGGAAGATTCTTGAAGATGAGCCACGCTCCTATGGCGGCAAATATCATGAATACAGAATGGAACAGGAACGACTGGAAGATGTTGGTCGTGGCGTGTTCTGCGACCGAGTCAACTAGTGGATCCACCGTAGTCAAAAAGGGGTTTATTGCGTTGAGGTACCTGAAGCTTGGCAGGCCCAGTACGTTTGCGCCCAATATCCCGATTCCCGCAGCAATCACCGCAATCAGGAACAGGGCCGTGTTTCTCTTTCTTTTTTCCTCTGGGCTGCGGCTTTGGATGAAAGAAGACACTATGATGAAGATGGTCGGCCCTATTATCATGAATCCGCTTGCCTTTGCAAAAAACCCAAGGCCTGGCCTTTCCATTGGAGCCAGAGATATTGCGAGGCCCAGGACAAACACCGGTACTGCCCACCTAAGAAAGTTGGTGTCTTTTCTTACAAAGGGAAGGGACAGTATGAACAGTCCCAGGGGTAGCACGAAAAAGTCGGTTCCCCCCCATGCGGAAAACGCAAAGCCCAGGAATATTCCAGCACCGATGAGCTTGGCAAAGGCCACTTTGTGAGACGATGATTTGATGCCGCTCAAAAACAGATACGCTGCAAGAAGGCCGTAGAACAAACCAACTGGCTCCGACTTGAACCACCCCAGTGTGCCTCTTGTAATTATTGGCAGAGAGACGGCGTAAAGCAGCGATGCAAAAAGCCCCGCTGTTGTGCCTCCGATGACCCTAACCAGTGCAAAAACTATGATTGCAGTAAGCGAGCCAAAGACCACAGGCAGCACTATCGTAAACCCGTACAGGTCAGAGCCGCCGCCAAAGGCAGAATAGAGCACGGCCGCAGTTATGTGCAGCATGACCTGGGAGGTCCCAGCCACGTCTCTGCCAAATGGGTACCAGCTCATGTCGTCGTGCCACTTGAAGTATTCTGGGATTCCGTTTTCCACAATGAATTTGGTTGCCCTGTAGTTGAAGAATGGATCGAACTCGTTTAGCTGAAATCCGTATTCTGCCTGCTGCGATCTTATCATAGCAGATATTGAAAACGACAGTGAGAGAATCCCGATGATAAGCAGGTGGTGTAGGTAAAAGTCAAAGCTTCCTACGGAGAACAGTTTTTTGTTAGAAACCAATTGCTTTTTCCCCAAAAGATGTGCTTATTACTCTTTTGGGCTTTTCGATTTAAGTGCAGAGCTGCGATTTGCAACAGGCAGAAAAATTTAACTTTGAGATTCATCAAGTGGTTCTAACTTGATCTTAGAAAGCCCCGCATTCAAAGACGGTGGGGAGATCCCAAAAAAATATGGCTACAAAAACGGCAACGCCAGCCCGCCACTTCGAATAAAGGACATCCCCCCCGACTCCAAATCTTTGGTGTTGATAATGGACGACCCAGATGCAATGGGTGCGGTGGGCAAATTGTGGGTTCACTGGCTCGTCTGGAACATAGACCCAAAGACGTCCGAGATTGCCGAGTCTTCTGTGCCGCAGGGCGCAGTTGAGGGAACGACTGACTTTGGTGAGATTGGATACGGAGGCCCAGCGCCCCCAGACAAGAGGCACACATACATCTTCAAGCTGTATGCGCTGAACGCAAAGCTCTCACTCCAAAAGGGCGCCAACAAAAAACAGCTTGAAGACGCCATGAGGGACCACATAATAGCGCAGACTTCGCTGCGCGGCACTTTTGCGCCCTGACGAGTACACAAGCTATTCCAGCAGTATTTTGTTATTTGAGACGGAAAGTACAGAGCCGCCGATTTTTTTTATCTTTGATTTTAGCTCCCTGTCCATCGTGGCCACCACGCCGCCTGATTTTTCCACGTAAATCATGATTGACTCGTCTGCGTTGGCTCCCCCCAATTCGATTCTCTTGAGCTGCTTGATGAATTGCAGAGTTGCGTCAATTTCGCGTCTTTTTTCTTGCACATTCCCAAGTTTTTCCAGCTCATAGATTACAACGTCTGGCACGACGAATCTGACGTCTCCTATTTCAGTTTCAAGAGAAGAGAGATTTTTGATCCTATTGTTGGCTATATGAATGAGAAAACTGGTGTCGCATATGACGTCAACCAACTACGCCTGCACCAATTAGTCTCCATCTGTCCTCTATCTTGCGGCTCAGCGCTACGTTGCTGTTCTCAAAGATGCAGACCGGCCTTTTGAACTGCACGTCGATTTTTCCACCTTTGACTTTGTTTACCTTGGCAAGAACTGGCGCTGTGCCTATGTTGAGCCTCAGGGATTCTCCAACCTGGATGGGGGTCACCTTGATGTCGTTGATTGTGCCCACTGCAGAGTCAAAGAGGTTTATTTCCAATTGCGTGCTCATCGAGTTTTCAGGTAATGTCTCTGGCTTGCCTATGACGGAGCCCACAAGCGAGTCGCTTCTTGTCAGTGACGGGTCCAGCTTTGTGCCTATTGCCACCAGGCCGCCTGGTTTTACTGCGTCTACTATTCCCGCCGCTGTCCCAAGCGAGACGATCTGCGTTCGAATTGGCTCGTACGTATTTTTTCTAGAGTTGAAGATGCCTGGCTTTATCTCAATTTCTTCTCCCACTGAGAAGGTTCCCTGGGTGAGGCTGCCGCCGATGACGCCTCCTTTGATGTCCTTGATGACGGTTCCCGGTTTGTTTACATCAAAAGATCTTAGTACGTGCATTATTGGTTCCTTGGATTCTACTCTCTTTGGGGTCGGGATGGTCTCCTCGATTGCGCCAATGAGGGCGTCTATGTTCAGTCTGGATTGTGCAGATATTGGGATGATCGGGGATTTTGCTGCCTTGGTTCCCTTGACAAATTTTGTAATGTCGGCATAGTTTGCCATTGCCTCTTTGTAGGAGATGAGATCTACTTTGTTTTGCACAATCACGATTTGCTGTATGCCGAGAATTTGTAGTGCCAGCAGGTGCTCTTTTGTTTGCGGCTGCGGAACTTTCTGGTTTGCTGCGATCAGAAGCATTGCGCCATCCATGAGTGCTGCACCGGAGAGCATGTTTGCCATAAGTGACTCGTGTCCTGGGCTGTCAACGAAGCTCACCACCCTAGACAGCTCGCTTTCATTGCCGCAGTTTGGGCACTTGGGGGTTGTGGAATAGCCAAGCGGCGGCTCGCAATTTTTGCATTTGTAGAAGGCCGCATCAGAATATCCTACGCGTATTGTGATACCTCGCTTCAGCTCTTGGCTGTGAACGCTGGTCCACTGGCCGGTGAGCGCCTGGATCAGTGTGGTCTTTCCGTGGTCTACGTGCCCTGCTGTGCCTATGTTGACGCAGGGCTGGTAGCCATATTTTTTTATGTACCATTCTGGAAGAGTTTCACGCCAGTGCATTACAAAACCTCAAAGACTCGGCTATCTTAAGTTATGCTTCCTTGTTTTCTGCAGGAGCTTCGATTTTCAGCTCGCCGTCGTATGAGCAGTTTACTTGGTAGATCTCTTCTGAGATTGTGTTGCCTCTGATTAATCTGCGCCTGCGCTGGCCTTTCTCTACATTTTGGAGGCCGACTCCCTTTGAAAGGAGGACTTGTTTGCGTGCAGAGCCGTAAATGTCGCCTCGCATTGGAATTCCAGATTTGTCTGAGCCGCCTGTGATTTTGAGCTTGCCGCCAAGTCCTACTATTGCGGCGTCAACTTCGCTCCCCACGTGGAGGCCTATGAGTGCGTTTGCCTCTCTGTCTTTTAGCTCCTTTGAGATGGATTTTCCTTTTTTGTCCGATATTGTGAGCTTAAAGTTTGCCAAGTATTACTCGAGAATTTTGAGTAGCTAATAATTCTTTGGGGTTTTTCTCGCCCACATGGGCAAAATTTTTAACTTGATCCGAGTAATTGATGCGGATGAAAGAAGAGATCACCTGTCCACGCTGCAACAACAAGATGGTAGACATGCAGGTATGCCACATGATCTGCCACAAGTGCGGCGCGCACCTTGACTGCTCAGACAAGGGTTCTTTTTGGTAGTCTACAGTCCAGGCCTTTTTGGGATGTAGTCTGACGCCATGTTCACTGCCTTGTCTTTCATGATTTCCAGGTATGTGTCGTAGTCTGCCTCAAAGCTGCAGTGCGGACATTTGACAGACTTCATGTCGTCGTCTAGGACTGCGACTTTGTCGCATTGCGGGCAGCGGGCGTCCATGTCTTCTATTGAGCTCAAAACTATAATAATATAGTTGAAAAAACTCGATCAGCGCGGCGTTAGTCCAGCCCGGCAGGACGTCAGCTTCCCAAGCTGAAGGTCGCGGGTTCAATTCCCGCACGCCGCATCACATTTCTTTTATTGCTTCTTTCTATGATTTTGTGTAAATAGATTGATTCTGTTTAAGATACTTTAATTCATGTTTGTTAAAATAATGTTAAATAATCTTGATACAGATAAGGGCGTGGTTATAAGGTACAAGTTCTCCATTGCCTCTAGAACTTTGTGGCATCATTTGTTGCACTAAATTCATTATTGGATGGTTTTGCTGCAAGCGCGCATTTCTTCCAAGTGTAGCGTCTACAACTCCTTTATTGCCTGCAAGATCTGCGCCCTGTCTTTTGCGCCTGGCGTGTGCTTTAGATAGTTTTCAAAGTCCTGCCTTGCTTCCTTGTTTTTCTTTAGCTCAAGCCTTGCGATTCCGCGATTTTTGTAAATCGGCCCAAATCTGGTCGGGTTGATTTTGATCGCATCGGTGTAGTATGATTCGGCCTTCTCAAACTGTCTTGTTTTTAGGTAATAATTCCCCAATCCTCTGTACGCAAGATAGCACCTTTTGTTGTGCGTCAGGCTTTGCTCGTAATATTGAACGCATTCGGGCAAATTTCTTTCGTTGTATATACCGCCTAACAGGCACAGCGCAGTCGAGTTTGTCCCATCCAGCGCTATAGCTTCCTTTAGTGTCTTGATTGCGTCATCTGCCTTTCCCTGCAGGTTCAGCTTTTCTGAGACAAAGCAGAGTCGATTTGATTTTTCCTTGTTTTTGTTTTCAACTTTGATGGCAGATATTATGTCTGCTGGCGCCACAAGTATTGCTAGCCTCCCGTCCTCCTCCCATAGGTCGTCAAACTGTTTTTGCGGGATCATCCCGATCTGGTCTGGCTGGGGCATGTAGTGGATGATCGAGTTTTCTTTTTGGTCGTAGCCGGATATTACCGACGCGTGTTGTACCACTTCGTACAGGCCTGGCAGTATCACGATGGGCGGTATTCCCATGTCGATTACCTTTTTGAGATCTTGCAGCGACGAGTGCAAAATGAGACTTGACAGGCCGTGTCGCTCAGCAAGCTCTATTCCTTCAATGAGAATGCTTCCGCGGACGTTCTGGTACTTTTTTGCTATCTCTTTTGCTTCTGCAAGAGGCAGGTTGACATCCCAGTATTTTGATACCGCACTTACGGCAAGAGGCAGGCAGATGTTTTCCTCTGTCACAGGCGGAACTAGGAGCTCATGCTCGCTCATGTTTTGAGTCTTCTATTTTGATATTAAAACCGTTCAAAGGGAGACAAATCGTTCTATTAACAAGAGTCCGTCCTGCGTCATTTCAGGATGGAACTGCGTGCCAAAGATTTTTGTGTCTTTGTACCGAACCATCTCGTATTTGCAGCTTGCCGAGTATGCAAGCGGCGCAAGCGAGCTGCCAAGCTGTGATATCTCAAAGCTGTGGCTTTGGTAGACGCGTATGGTACCGCTACACAGCGGATTTTCTTTTATTACTGTCACGGTGCCTTCCCCCTTTTGGGCCGAGCTCATCTTTCTGATTGTGCCTCCTGTGGTAAGAGCCAGTATCTCCGCCCCGTAGCAGATCCCAAGTAGCGGCTTTCCTGCAGATATAGCGTGGCAGATTATTTTGGAGTTTATTGCGTTCATTTGCTGGTCGTTTTGCCTTCTGCCAGACAGGATAAAAGAGTCATACATGCCAATCTCGGATGGCTTTATTTTATCAAACGTTTCGACGACAAACTCTGTCCTGTGAAGAAAATCTACGATGTTTTTTGTATACACCGAGCCGTTGTCCACTAAGAGCAGCATTCGAATCGATTACTTGCCCACTTCGATTGAGACATAATGCAGCTCAGGTATGTTGTCAATCACTATTACTGTTCCAATGTTTACGGTGTCATCTTGCTGCCACATCAGGACGCGTTTTCCTCTTGGGGTCACGAACTCGTTGATGAACTTGTCAAGCAATTCGTTTGTTGTGTCGAGATCTACCTGGGAGAAGAACGAGACTTCGCCCTCTTTGAACGATAGCGGCACTGACAGCGCAGTAGGCGTCACAACCTCGATGCCTTTTTCCTCAAACACGGATCTGATTGCCTGGATTCTGCCGGTCTTGTCAAATCCCGGCTCCACCTGTGATGTCGAAGTCAGAGGTACGCCAGAAAGCTTGCGCAGATACGCGTCAAAGGCGGCGTGCTGAGTGTTCCCAAGTCCTACATAGTACTCACCATTGAATGCAGCACCAACTGCCGCAATGGTGCCCAGTTCGGCAACTACGCCACCTCCAGAGCCGGCAGTATACACCGGTATAAAGTATACGTCGTGTTCTCCCACCCGGTACAAGATGTTGTCACCTATACGGGGAGTCCTAAGTAGTGTTTTTAGCTGCGCAAAGTCGTTGTCCTTGTCAAGTGCCTCCCTTACTGCTGTTGGTCCGATCAGTTTTGTAGTCGAGTTTAGCGGCACTTGGTAGAACTGCATGTTGCCAAGAGTCGGCAGATCGTTTTCCACTATCATGTATCCTGAGAGGTTCTTTCCCTGTGACCCTCTAAGCTCCAGCGACAGCAGACCCAAGAATTTGATCTTGTCGTGACCTGGCGGTTTTGCAGTTATATAATAGGCCTCCAGTCTGGCCGGGATCTCATAAAATGAGTTTGCTTGGATGAAGGTCTCTGTGTTTGTGACGTGGTATATGTTGAACATCTCCGTCTTCCAGGTGAAGAGCTCTTGCGGGTACCTTATCTGCTCGTTTAGCCATGAGGGTATTGGCTGGAACTTGTCCTGGTACTGGCTGTGCAGGATCCTTGCAAAATAGTCGTCGCCGTACTTGAGTAATGTGATGTCGCCGTTGTAGGTGTCCACAAGGGCGAATCCGACCAGACGCAGGTATGGGTTGCCCATAGACCAGGGCACCGCATGAGTGTCGAATCCCACAATTAACGGTATGAGCCAGTATGTGTTTTTGCCGTCGGTTACGGGGTAAAAGTCCAGTTTCTGCCCAAACAGATTGTACAGAAAGTACGGATACAGTGTCTCCATTCTGTCGTAGATGTCCTTGTATCTCATCACGTGCACTGGGGTGCCAGGATAAGACAAAAGAAAGTTTGGCTCAAAGACCCAGCTTAGCGGGGGCGCTACGTCTATTCCGCCCCTTCCCGAGTACAGCGCGTTGTTAAGCTCTGCGCTTGTGCCTCCCCGTGTTGTTGGGTATGCAGACCAGGTTTCGCTAAACAGTCCGCCTTCTCCGTAGTAAATAGCCCTCTGCGCGAACAGCTTGCTGCTGTCCACTGATTGGCCTGTGGTTGCCTGCAGTGTGAGAAATCCGTTTGGAACGTGAGTGTATACGAGGTGTTCGTTGTACCAGCGGTTTTCAAGACTCACGGTGGGCGGAAGGACCGGTTTCATAGATGCTGTCCAATACAGCGTGTTGTTGAATCTGAGAATGTCATTGTCCTCAAAGTCAACATACGGTATGAGGCCTATCTCAGGCTTTAGCTTTGCAAACGCTGCCTCCCAGTCCCAGATGCGGATCGAGTCTAATACGTCGCGGTTTTTGTCCATGTAGCTTTTGATGTTGTTTGGCGAAACAGAAACGAGATTCACGTTGGTGGTAGTCGTCTTGATCTTGTCCAGCTCGCCCAGGTACCGGTTTACAGCTATTTGCTGCTGTGTGTAGGGGCCTAGGTACTCTATCTTGCGGGTGTCGGCTATGCTGTTGTTGACTGCCATTATAGAGCCTGCGATGATTCCTATTGCGATGAGTGTGAAGATTCTGATGTAGATGTCGCGTTTTACTGGATGGGTCAGCACTCTTGAGCGGAACCTGTCGAGTATGGCAAACGCAATAAGCGCAAACCCGGCTGCAAGGGTGCCGCCAATTACGTATTTTGTGTTGTAGTCGATTTGTTCCGTAAAGAACATGTTGATTCCTGCCCAGATCACCCCTATTCCGATTATCCCTTCTATTGTGGAGACATAGCTTAGGAACTTGGGTTTGCCCTGCGAAGAATCGGAAATGTACGATGTGATTACTCTTACTATGGAATGGAGCCCGACGTATATTGCAAGCCTCATTCCTATTACTCCGAGTAGCGGCGGCACCACAAGAGTGAGAGCAGGTATTAGTTCGATGACTGCCTGCGCTGGCTCTGACGATGTCGGTGTGATAAACGGCAGCGTGAAGATGGTCGGAATGTTGCCTATCCCCAAGTCGTTGCCATCGAGCATGTAGACCAGGCCTAGGCCGAACATGATGTTGACAAAGAATGCGCCAAACAGGAAGATCTTTGTTATCTGCCAGATCACGAACTGAGGTACGCTCAGCTTATACTCCCTGAAACTGGGAATATTTTTTGCAAGGGGGTCGTGGGTTGCACGATTCAAGAACGTGATCATTACGTGTATGGAATACCACACAATCGAGGAGCGGTTTTTAATGTCCACGTTGAGGAGCGCAATGGCCGAGAGGACAAGGGCGGAGATGATCGAGTACTGGAGGGGTTTGATGAACTGGTCCCCAAATTCCGTCATGTTCATTGAGAGTATGACGCCCTGGTTGCCCACTATTGCCAGCACTATTATGCCGATGATGGCTATTATGCCAAGCCTGATGAGTTTGCCTGCCCCTGGCTGTGGTGAGCTGGCTTCGGTCGAGGAACTATACAAATTCAAGGTTTTTCCTTTGTGGATAAATTAATGTCTTAGGATGGTTTTGCTATGCCAGTGTGGCGTATCCTTTGCAGATCATATATACTGCGGCGTATTTTGGCACTGTAAGCTGCTCGTTTTTGTATGGCCCGAATTTTTTGTGCCTTAGCTTGAATTCGACTGGACAGTTTGCCGTCACGGTGACTTGGTCGTCGTCGATGTAGCATGCATCGGTAGCCGGATTGAATTTTGCCAGATCTCGGCATAGCGTCTTTGCGAGGCCGCTTTTGCTGTTAAGCGTGCCCCCGAGCCTGAAGATCCTGTGAACGTCGATTGTCACGTTTGGGTCTACTTTGGCTCCTAGATCTCTTTGAGCATCCTCCAGTCTTTTTTTGAAGGCCGCGTAGCCTTCCGAAATGAGCTGCTTTGAGATTTTGGGCTTGTTTGATTTGGAGCCAAAGATGTATTTTGAGACGCGTCCAGGCCAACCCTTGTCGTCGAGGTCCGCAAACTGGGAGTTGGCAAAGTTGTATTTGGCGCCAAAGGTCTCCGGCATGGCCCCCTTGAGCATCACATAGTCCACAAGTTCTGCCCTTTGTTTTGAGTCTAGCTTTTCGTAGTTTGTGTTTGACGCATAGACATGGAATCCCTCGTTGCCTGAAAAAAATACAGAGATGTCTTCTTTTTTTATTCCAAGGTCCACAGTAAGCACGTTGGTCAGTTTTTTTACCTCGTTCTTTGCGGCCGAGATGCACTCGCTGCATAGTACCGATGTGGTTTCAAATTTTGTCATGTTGCAGGCAGGGCATATATCCGAGTTTGCAAATATGTGCGAACAGTTTGCGCATTTTTTGCAGGTGTGGTTTTGTCTGCAAGGAAGGTTGAGATCCTTGGCGTCAATGTCAAAGATGAGTTCTGCGTCCTGCCAGTCTTTTTCTGCCATGGGCAGGTTCGGAAAGGAGTAGCGTGCGTTTGAGCAGTACACGTCTGATGGCACCTGCGTCATCAAAAGTAGGCGGAGCTCCTTGTCTGACTTGAGTGTGATGTGCCTGTTCATCCCGCCGTTGAATTTCTGGTATCCGAACTCACGCATCTCCGGATTCCGCGGCGTGCGGATCAGATCAAAGTGTTCAAAATAGTATTTTTTGAAGACCTCCTCTAGGAATTTTGCGTCTTTTTCAAGCATTGGTTATTTTTTTCCTTCCAAACTGTAGTGGGTTGATGATGCCGGCGCATTCCGGGATGGCAAAGCAGAGATTTTCGGTTTTCAGCTTCTCGCATGAGGGGCAAGCGTACTTGGTGCCGCTTCCGAAATTTCCTGCCAAGTGTTTTAGCTGGTACAGTGTTATCTTTTCATTGTAGTCAGGCGCATTTTTGAAAAGTGGCGCAATCTCCTCGATTGTTTGGCCCTTGTTTAGAAGATAGGTGGCAAGCATGAATCTTCCAGAGTGCGGCAGGTTTTCGCCTTTGTTTAGGACCTCGATGGCATGCTTGATGCAGGGAGGGTACTCGGTTGTCTGCACAAACTGTACTGTGAATTTTTTTGCAAGGGTGACGAGCTCCTCCACAGGCCTTCTGAAGGATTCAGGCAGCTTTGGTATATTTGCAGACTGGATCTTTGAGTAGATGTGGTTGTCAAGCTCCTTTCTTATCAGCCTGACGGTTTCGTGCGCAGAAAGGAAGACGTTTCCACCATCAACCAGTCTGTTGACGAGCTTCCACTCCTGTTCATGAAAATGTGTTGAGTGTTTGAGATAGTCAGAAACCGGGATGACGAAATAATCGTCCGATTTTTGGATCTCCATTCCGAACAGGTCTCTGATTATTTTGATTGCAAGCTGCTCGTTTGATTTGTCGCTTACGAGATCTTTTTCGAGGAACTTTTCTGCCCGGCGTGCTTCTGCCAAAGAGAACCTTCTAGTCAGAGCAGACATGCCGCTCTGTCTTAGGAGAACCACCGCGATAAGAAATGAGAACACCTCTATGTCCAGTGTCCTTATGCCAAAGTCAGAGTTGAAGATCTTGCCGTCGGCGGCAGTCTTGATGCGCGAGACTGCCAGATTCAGAATCGGCTTGAGGTCTTCGTCTTTGTCAAACTGCTCAAGCGTGAATCCTTTTTCCCGCAGGTAGTTTCCCGCCTCGGTCAAAAATGGGTACTTGGCTATCTCCTCGGTTCCCAGCTTCACACAGGTAATCGTATTGCTTGACATTAAAAATTTGGCATGTGTTGGAAGTGGTTTAAATTATCTGGATGTGGCGAGTGTGTATGCGTGTAGGCCTCCACGTGTCGATTTCAGGGTCGCTGGCGGCTGCAGTCGACAACGCCCTTGAGCGCCAGTGCACCGCATTTCAGATCTTTACCCGCAGCCCCCGCATGTGGACCGCAAAGGAGATCCCAAAAAAGGACTCTGACGAGTTCAAAGAAAGACTTGCTGCAAGCAAGATAGACAGGCTTGCAACGGTTGCCCACATGCCATATCTGCCAAACCTTGCGTCGCCAAACGCTGCAACGTGGTCCAGGTCTGTAGGGGTGTTAGTCAAGGAGGTGGAAAGATGCGGTCAGCTTGGCATACCGTACCTTGTGGCACACCTTGGAAGCCACATGGGTGAGGGCGAGCAAAAAGGAATAAAGCAGCTTGTGAACGCCTTTACAAAGGCCGCATCGGTGAAAAACGATGTAATTATTTTGCTTGAGAACACAGCAGGCCAGAAAAACTCGGTTGGTTCCGATTTTGCGCAGTGGGCCGAGATCTTTTCACAGTTAAAGCCAAAAAACAGGTTCGGCGTCTGTTTTGATACGTGTCATGCGTTTGCATACGGCTACGACCTTAGAACAGAAAAAGACGTGGACGAGACTTTTAAAAAATTCGAAGAGACTGTAGGATTTGAGCATCTGAAGATACTGCACCTCAACGACTCTAAAGGCGAGATTGGCTCCAACTTGGACAGACATGAACACATTGGCCTGGGCAGGATTGGTGAAGCGGGCATGAAGGCAGTAATCAGGCTTGCAAACAAAAGGAACATACCAATAATTCTGGAGACTCCAATAGACAGCACAAGGGACGACTTTGGCAACATAAAGAAGGTAAAAGAGCTTGCATAGCTTGAAATTTATAAAAATGAGGCGAGAAGACCACTGGACTTGTCCGGCAGTAGTTCACTCTCATGGTTTGGTGATGTCTCGATGAATTACGATTCCGTGATGCAGTTGGCACTTGAGCGCGGATTTTACTTTCCAAGCTGCGAGATCTACTCTGACGCACAGGCTGGTTTTTGGGAATACGGCCCCTCCGGCGTCAGCATGAAGACCAAATTCATAGAGCTGTGGAGGCGCGAGCTTGTGCGACGCGACGGCATGTTAGAGATAGACGGCTCACAGATAATGTCCAAGTCGGTCTTTGAGGCATCTGGGCACCTAGCAAGCTTTGCAGACCCCGTGGTCAGATGCAGGCAGTGCGGCCTCAATTACAGGGCCGACAAGCTCATCTTTGAGGTCTCAAAAGTGGAGATTCCGGAAAGCGCAGATCTTGCCGAATTTGACAAGGTAATCTCTGAAAAATCCATCAGGTGCCCAAAATGCAAGGGCGAATTCGACAGGACGCGAAAGTTCAACATGATGTTCAAAGTCGAGATAGGGCCGGAGGCTGAGCCTGCATACTTGAGGCCTGAGACGTGCCAGTCGATTTTTGTAGATTTCCCGAGATTGTTTAAGACCATGCGCGGCAAGCTCCCCCTTGGCATTGCCCAGATTGGGAAGAGTTTCAGAAACGAGATCTCGCCCCGGCAGAGTCTTTTGAGGCTGCGCGAGTTCTACCAGGCCGAAATAGAGGTGTTTTGCAATCCTGCCAAGCTGAACGAGCTGGACAGGTTTTCCGAAGTCCAAGATACGACAATCCGCCTGTGGGTAAATGACGAGCTAAGGTCAATGAGCTGCAAGGAGGCAGTCGACTCTAAGATACTTCCAAACAAGTTTGTCGCGTATTATTTGGGACTGCTTGCCGAGTTTTACGAAAAGACAGGAATCGACATGACAAAGAGCAGGTTCAGAAGGCTGGGAGAAAAAGAAAAGGCCTTCTATGCTAGCGTGGCGTTTGACTTTGAGGTCAACACCACAATTGGCTGGCTTGAGCTTGTTGCATGCAACTATCGTTCAGACTATGATCTCACAAGCCATGCGAACAAGAGCAAAGAGAAATTTGAGGTCATAGACGACGAACAGAAGGTTCTGCCGCATGTCTTTGAGATATCTATGGGAATAGACAGGAGCCTGTACACCATTTTGGAGCACGGCTTGCGCGAGGACGCCCAAAATGAGAGGGTTGTCCTTTCCATCAAGCCGTATTTGGCTCCGGTTCATGTTGGTGTGCTGTCTTTGGTGAAAAAAGACGGACTGAAGGAAAAAACCGACGAGATTTTTCTCAAGTTGAAGAGAAAGTATGATGCGTTCTTGGATCATTCAGGCGCAATAGGCAGAAGGTACAGACGGCTCGATGAGATTGGGGCGCCTTTTGCCATAACTGTGGACCACCAGACATTAGAGGACGACACGGTGACTTTGAGGCATCGTGATTCCATGCAGCAGGATAGGATCAAGATCTCTGAGCTTGATTCGGTTTTAGCTAAGGCTGTTGCTTTCCCTTAATTTCTGATTAGATTACTTGTTTTTTCCTTTGTCGTTGTTTCCGTTGTTTCCGTTTCCATTGTTGCCGTTGTTTCCGTTGTTTCCGTTTCCATTGTTGCCGTTATCGTTGTCATCTTCTGGTTCTCCCTCGTCGTCATCGTTTTCTTCACTTTCCTCTTTCATCTTCTTGTCTTCTATTTCACAGTTGACTATGGTGTTGCTGCCTTGGGCGCCGTTGCACCTGTCTGTGTTAGCTCCACCATCTATGTGATCGTTTCCTTGGCCTCCGTGGATTGTGTCGTCGCCGTCGCCGCCGTTTAATGTATCGTGGCCTTGATCACCGAGGATCTTGTCTTTGCCGTCGCCGCCGTTGGCGGTATCATCACCCTGACCGCCATGGACGTAGTCGTCTCCAGCATCGCCGTTTAGGATGTCGTTTCCAGGCCTTCCAAAGATTTTGTCGTTGCCTGCTCCGGCATTCACCGTATCATCGCCTATTCCTGCACCAATCCAGTCGTTGCCGTCGCCGCCTGAGACGATGTCATTTCCTTGGTTTGCGTGTACTCTGTCATTTCCTGTGCCGGCGTCAATGGTGTCGTTGTCTTGTCCACCATACACCTTATCATCTCCGCTACCACCAAACATGGTGTCGTTGCCTTTCTGGCCGTGTATCTGGTCATTTCCGTTTCCGGCTAGTATGGTGTCGTTACCATCACCGCCCCACATCTTGTCGTTGCCATCCCCTCCAACAAGACAATCGTTGCCTTTCTTACCGTGGATCTTGTCATTGCCAGCAAAGCCCAATATCAGGTCATCGCCGTTTGTCCCTTTCAAGACGTTGTTCCCATTGTCCCCAGTTATGATATTATACGAGCCAAGCGGTAGAGGGCAAGCTCCTTCAGCTAATCCGATTACAGTCACAACTGCAGTGTCAGTACTTCCTGAAATGTTGATTATACTATACGTAAAGTGATCTATCCCTTCAAATCCCAAGGTGGGCGTATAGACTAGTGACGTGCCTACTTGCGACACTGAGCCATGCATTCCTTGTGTAAATGCAAATATTGAGAATTGTCCAATGTCGTTGTTTGTGACAGCTATTGTGTTAGGGCCTGGCACGGCAAAGACCGAGTCGTCCACTGCGTCGATTAGGTCGCATTGTGGAGGCGTAAGAGGAGTGAACTCTATGTTGGTAGATATTCCCAGGTTTGATTGTACGGTGTGTCTTTCTGCAAAGAATAACGCAAATTCATAAGTTTGTCCTGCCACAAGTCCTAATGACGGATCATCAAGATTTATTGTGCCAGTTCTTGGTGGTTGGACTCCGCCTTGATCAAGTGCAAGTTTGTTGTCAATGAAAACCCATATGTCGTCATCGCCTGTAAGTGTGATCGTTTGCCCTGGTTGGTAGGTAAATGTCGCATGTATTTCATAGGTAAAGTGATAGTTGTGTGGCTTTCCTTCATTGCCAAACAATTGCCCATCTATTGGGAAGAATGCTGTGTTCGAATACGAGTAGATTCCTGCAGTAGATCTAGTTAGTGTTATTGCATTGGTCGTGCATTTGTTTATTGAATTGACATGATTATACCACTGGTTGAAGTTTACTAGACCAGTCGTAGTTGTGGTGGTAGGATTTCCGTTGTATATTGGGTTTTTGTCCGCACCTAGTGTATTTTTTACAATTCCGTCATCATCTGATATCACATATTCAAAGTCTGGGTGTTCGATTTTGAAGTCGCGGATTATTCCAGATAATGTGATAGTGGCCGGCGGTGCTGCAACGGTAAATGTGGTTAGATCCGATGTTGCCGTGTGCCCTAGTGCGTCTGTAGCTGTTGCTGTAATCGTATGCGGTCCATCTATAATCTCTGGACTTGTGACAGACCAGTTTCCTGAGGAATCAGCAATTGCGGTTAGCTCGATTGTGCCGTCAATTGTCACCGTGACTGTGGCACCAGGTTCGGCTGTTCCTGTGATGGTCGGCGTGTTGTCTGAGGTTGTTGAACCGTCAGCTGGGCTAGTAATGAGTGGAGTGGCAGTGGTTGTATCTACAATCCAGTTTTGGGAAGCTGGGGTTGGATCCGTATTTCCGGCCTCGTCTGTTGCCGCGACTTCAAATGTGTGACTTCCCTCAGCTAGTCCCGGATAGGTTATTGGACTAGAGCAGGATTCAGCTGGAAGTGTGTCTATTTTACATTCAAACGTGCTGCCGCCCTCTGATTCAAATTCAAATGTGGCAGAGTTGGAATCGACTGTTCCAGTTGGCCCCGAGATGATCAATGTGTCCGGAGGTGTTGAATCTATCGTAAATGAAACGGTGTTTGATTCTGATGATTCATTGCCAGACGCATCAGTTGCAACAGATACAGCCGTATGTTCGTTATCGCTTAGAAGAGGAGCTGTGACAGACCAGTTTCCTGAGGAATCAGCAATTGCGGTTAGCTCGATTGTGCCATCAATTGTCACCGTGACTGTGGCACCAGGTTCGGCTGTTCCTGTGATGGTCGGCGTGTTGTTGTTTATGAGGCCTGTAGGAGCTTCAATGACAGGCGGTGCAGGTGCTGTGGTATCCTGTATTGTAACTAAAAATGAGGCAGAAGCATGATTCCCAGAGTCATCTGTTGCCACACAGTTTACTGTTGTCACACCGATTGAAAAAAAGCTGTTCGAAGTTGGTGTGCATTGTGGCGTTACGCTCGAGTCGCCGTTGTCGGTTGCAGAAACACCACCATAGTCTGCAAAATCCACAAAATTGCCTGATGGACTTGATGCTTCCTGTGTGATGTCGTCTGGAACGGTGATTTGAGGAGCGGTTGTGTCTGTGATTACCACATTGAATGTCTCTTTGACGATATGACCTCCACTGTCTGTTGCTGTGCATTGAACTTCAGTGCTGCCAACAAAGAACGGGCTGCCTGAGGCTGGATCACAAGTTACTGGGATGATGCCGTCTTCTGGATCCTCAGCTGATACGCCGCCGTAATCCTCATAGTTGACCACATTTCCAGTGGGATACACAGATTCTATTGGAGGAATGGCCGGAGTGGTTATTTCTGGAGGCAAGTCATCTCCGCAATTATCTATTAGGTCATTGCCAGTTATCGATCCAGTTCCACCTATTCCATCACAATCAACAATAAAGTCACCAAGATTGGAGATCGTCCCATTATTTGTGAATGAGCCGTTATCGGTCAGGGTGGCCCCAGCTAGATTGTTGATTGTACCCCCCAGGTGGTTTGTAAACGTACCAAACTCATTTCTCATGTTTCCAGAGTTGTTGATTATTCCATAATTGTTGAATATGCCGAAATTATTCACAGACTCGAAATTGTTGATTGTGCCATAGTTGTCTACTGTGCCTTCATCGTTGTTGTCAAAGGTGCCATTGTCTTTATTATTGAAAATTCCATCGGATGTGATTTGCATGTAACCATTTACTTCAAAATTTGCATAGTTTTCTATTAATCCAGAATGGGTGAATGTGCCGTCTGTGCCTAAAGTTATTTGCGCGTAATTATTGATTGTCCCAGAATTATCAAAGGATTCATCTATTGTTAAGACTGAATCTCCGTTGAGTGTTAGTGAACCGGAGAGGGACACGTTTGTGTCCACTGTGACTCCTGCATCCTCTATTATGATATCATCAGATGGCTCTGGAACTGTGTCTGTGTCCCAGTTTAATGGATCAGACCAGCTGGTAGCATCACCGCCTCCGTCCCAGCTTACTGTGTCTGCGTACGAGTTTTGTGATGCGTACAATAACCCCAAAGCAAACAATGCGATGAGAAGTAAAGCCTTCATGCCAATAATCAAAGAATGCAGTTATTTAATGCCTGTAAGAATATTCCAAATTTGGAAATCTCGCCTGTGCCTGCGCTCATTGTGGAGAGATGAAATTTCATATTATATATCTAGATTGGAAGAATCCGGCAGATCACCGTGCCAAAATGGAACTCATTCTGACGCTACGGTGACCAGATTTGTATAGGTCGGCCTGTATTTCATCTTGAGGGAGACGTCGGCAAGAGCCTGCGCTTCTGGTATTGCGCCCATATCAGATTCTAGTGTGACGCTCCAGGTTCCAGTTATTGGGTCAACCGACGTTATTGAGAACCTTTCAAGTGGATTGTTTGATCCAGAATATCTAACTCTATAGATCTGTCCGTCTATCTCTACGCTCATGGTGTTTCCTCTGTTTGCAGCGGTAGAGTCTTTGATCAAGCAAGAGTCTGACTTGCCTATCACACAGGTTCCGTCTGGTGCCACAACCCTGTAGTGCAGTGCAGGATTGTTATCAGAGGAATACATCAAACCTACTCTGGCAATCGTCTCTTTGTCGTCTGTTATAGATACTGCAGCTATTGGTTGTGATATAGAGAATGTCTTTGTTGCCTGGAATGTGTTTAATGTTGTTTGTGTTGTGCTTATGTTTTTGTCGTACAGGTTGAGCTGCGCATTTACTTTGTACTTTGTTTCTCCTCCAGTTTCCGGAATGTACCATTCTAGATTGACTACCGATTGGCCCTTGTTGAACAGTTGCTCTGGTGATGTGTACATTATTTTGCCGTCTACTAGTAGTGACACTGTGCCGAACAGTTGGCGTTCTCCGGTGTTGTATATATATGCCGTTGGCCTGTAGGTGGTTCCTTGCGCTTTGCTTGGTGGGGTATCAAGCTCTATTTTCGCATTCAGTTCATACGATGGCTTTACTCCAATCACATATCTTTCTGAGCTCTGTATCTTTTCATCGTTGTTTATGGCATGAATCCAGTACACTATAGCGGGCGCTTGCAAAAATGATGATGGTAGTTCGGCCGACACCACATATGCGCTTGTTATGTTTTGTAATGGTTCAACGTTCATCTTTACTGCTGCATAGTTGCTAAAGTTGCCGCCAGCCACGTTTACTCTTAATTCCACTCTTCTTAGTGACGATGGGCTGTCCACTATTGCGGATACTTTGAAGTGGTCTTTTGGCTCTAGGAACTGGTTTACGGTAGTTGCAGCTGTTGGTTTGTTTTGGTTGATTTGGAACTTTACATCAAATATGTTAGGTCTTCCTGTCTCTGGTGTAGGCTCGACTCCAGTTTGGCCAATGTCTGTCATTGTGTTTACTATGATGGTGTTTCTGCAATCCTCGATGCTGACCATGTATGTGGCTGTTACAGCCGCCCTGCCACCTATTTGTTCTGCAGTTACGATAAAGAAGTTAAGCTTTGGATCGAGTGGTGCCTCGTAGACATATCTGCTTATAGGCAATATTTTGTTCGCTTCGGCATATGGTTGGTATTGAGCAAGCGTTGCTGAATACACCTCTTTAAGTGGGGTTCTGAGTTTTACGTGCGGGGCAGGTGCGTCTGTTCCAATGACTCCAGCTATTATTCTGACCATGTTTTGCTCGCATACATCATATGATATCTCATAGATTATCACGGGTGAGACGAGTCTTCCTCCGAATCCAGTACCGCCAGCTGTGCCACCGCCGCCTCCACCAGCTCCACCAGTTCCACTAGTTCCGGACGTTCCAGATGGTGAAGATCCAGATGATCCGCTTGATCCAGATCCGGTTGAGGTAGGCGTGGATGCCAGCGCAAACTCGCTAAAGTGTGGCACTGTCATCTCAAGATCACAGCTGTTTGCGTCAACTGGAGATATGGATGTGATTGTGACTCCAGTGTTTGTCCATGTGCCGCCATTCAGTATGTATGGAGTCATGACTGGGCATCCATTGGAATCAGATACGACTGAGCTTGATTTTGCAACGCGTAATTGGAGCGACGGTTTTGGAACTAGGTTATTTGGATCATTCCAGTTGAAGCCCATGCCGTTTACTTCGTATTGGTAGCTTACATCAACGAAGAGGTTGATGTTGCTTTGCTGTATTCCTGTGGTTCCAAGCGACCCAGGTATGGTTGGTGCAGTCTCTATAACAAACCAGTCATTTGGTGCGTTTCCGACTGGGGATTTTCCGTCTAGTGATTTGATTTTGAGCTGCTTTAGTCCGCCATACGACGGCAATAGTACTGTTTCAACAGGGATTACTATTTCCTGTCCTGGTATGATGTGGTTCAGTGGAGGGGTAGCCGTAAATTGTGGCGAATTGCCGGATGGTGCGGTGACTATACTTGGGATTACAGATGTGGTTTGTGGCGAGGTTGGAACGGAGTAGTTCATTATTCCAAGTGTATTGATTATGTGTTGGCTTGATGTCTGCGAACTAAATGCGGTATTGAGTTTGATTGATGCTTGGCGCATAATTGCTTCATTTAGTTGAGATGTGGAATTGCCGACAGATATGATCGGAGGCAGTTGATTGACAGCTGTGATTGTATTGGTAGAAGATCCATTTACAACAGTTGCTGTAAATGAAGTAGTCCAAGTATTGTATATGGTGCTATTTAGTGATGGAGCCGATGTTATTACTGTTGGGGGTATCGTTGTTAGGTTTATTGATTGTGAAGCGACTCTGAATACGGATGTTCCGTTTAGTTGGGTCCTGTGAGCTTCGTATATTGTACTGTTGCCCAGTACGTTGTATGTTGATGGTATAATGGTCATTGTGAAGTTATAGGTTCCAAATGGTAGAGAGTTAACAATGACTCTGCCATTACTATGGCCGTCATTATCATTTGCTCCACCATCCACTGCTACAAATGACGATATGCCGCCATTTGGATTTGGTGTGATGGTATAGCTGGCTCCGGGGACTAGATTGTTTGAAAGATCTCTTGCTTCAATCTTGACACCGCCTTTGAAATTGATGGTGTCTTTGATGCCGAGCTTTTCTGTGAGGGATCTGGTTGAAGTACGGGCTGTGTTGTCGGTGATGCCGAGGTTTTCTGTGAGGGATTTTGTAGCTGTCTTGGTGAGGGTGTCGGTGATGCCGAGGTTCTCAGTCAGTGTCTTTGTAGCTGTCTTGGTG
>DATLXX010000019.1:0-54234 GCA_035575435.1 Candidatus Nitrosotenuis sp. | reverse complement strand
GACTGGTTCTGGACAGGGACCACAATGCGGCAATCAACATTTTGAAAAAAGGATTTGAGATTTTTTGCCTACCGTGGGAACCACGGGAAGTTACGCCTGCAGAGATCTCGGTGAGGTCGATGAAGCAGGAAGAGGCTGCCGGACTTGTCCGGCAGTAGTTCACGATGCATCGTTTCATACAAAAATAATATCACCACATCACGTTTCGAAAAAACAATTTCATAGAATCAAAACCGATAGTAAAATGATAAAACGATTTAACAGTTTAATAGAAAAACCATTAGATCAGCCTAATTGTGACCCACTTAGAATCGTGCTGTCTTCATCACCCAACCGAAATAGAGGGGGAAACGGTGTGCAGGGACTGTGGGGTTGTGCTAGGTTACACCCAAGTTCAAAGCATCGATGACTGGAAGTCCCACAATGTGGGATTTTTTGGGAAAAGCGGAATTATTAACATAATTTTGCAGGTGGCAAAGAATCTGAATTTGCCCACATATGCGATTCAAACCATAATTCAGATAACTACAAGACTGATGAAGAAAAAAATAACAAAAAAGCAGGCAATTTTCTTCGCCACTGTATACGCCTGCAGAATTCACAAAATCCCACGTCTTCTCAATGACGTATTTGTCACAATTGAGGGAAACATGTCAAAAAATACACTCCGGTCTGAAAAATCGCTATTAAAACTGCTCAATCGAATAACCAAAAAGGCAGACGACTCATCGTTGTGGCTTGAGCCGCCAAACAAAGAGTATTACCTGCATGCATATCTTGCAAAAATTCAGCACATTGTGCTCCGAGAGACCGACCCAAAATACTTTGAGCAAATAAAGTGGAGGGCAATGAAAAATATTGTTACATCTGCAGCAGACCCAAACATAGCTGCCAAAAAGGCAATTCTGCAGAGCACCTGTAGCGTCATCCGCACAAAAATCAGCGGTGTAATGGAATGAAGATCGAGCAAATTCCAATAAACAGGCTTAACGAAAACCCTTGGCGTTTCAGAATCCTGTCGGATGCCGATTACGAGTCAATGGTAAAAAACATCAAGGAAAAAGGAGATGACGCACTAAGTCCGCCGGTAGTAGCTGAAATTAAAAACAAGTTCTACATAGTCGACGGCCATTCTAGAATAACTGCTGCAGCAGATGCAGGGCTAAAAAAAATAACGTGCAAAATTACTGATTCGGTAAGAAATCATCACGAGCTTCGTGTGATGTCCTTTCACTTGAATAGGGAAGGCTACTCAAACCCCCTACCGCTGTCTGACATGATATATGAAGACATGGTATTACTTGGCGACATAAGAAAGGTGGCAGACGCCTACGGAATAAGTGAAGACTACATCACATCACTCCTAAAAATAAGGGACCTTCATGATGATACAAAACTAATAATTCAAAAAATAATCAAAGCAGCAAAAAGAAAATATCAGTTTCTCCTAAGCCAGATAACACCATCACACCTATCCAGCCTTGTCCGTCTTCCTCCAGAAAAACAGGTGGAGGTAGTGGATTGGATATTCCAAGATATAATGTATGGGCCTTCCGATGAATCTCTGATATCGATTCCGAGCGTATATGAAATCATAAACGAAATAGAAAACATAGCTAGCCAGAAAGAGAAGAAAACATACAGGAAAAAAACTCGTGATTTGGTGGCAAGCGAGATCTCATTTACATGCAAATGCGGCTCGGCATACAATATAGCAAAATCTGGCGTGATATATGAATGCGTAGAACAAAATAACGTCATAGTAAAAAGACAATTCAACGCAACCAAGATTTACTCTTCAAGCGAGTACACCAAAAAAGAACTAAAAGACCTCATCGAAAAAATCAATGACGAATTTGAGCTGATGGTTATAGTATCCAAGAGTGAATCCAGATGAGATTTGGTAACAACGAGCTTATTGTTATGGCAATACTGAAAGAACACCCGAACCTAAATGAAACTAACTTGCAGTATCTATTTACCTCGATCACGGGGAAAAAAATTCGAGTTAAAAAAATCCTGCAGTCACTGAGAATAAAGGATGCCATAGACAAAAAATTAAATCTTGATACCAAAGTCTTGCGGACACAGACTATACCTGACATACAAATTGAACAAGAAATGCTTGTGAACCTTGAGCAAATTGATGAACAGTTTAAGATGGGATCTGATGCAAAAGCGGTACTTTACATACTCTCCAAGACAAACAAAGCGTCACTGCAGTTTCTTGCAAATTTCTTCCACAAACCGATTCGAAACATGTATGCTGTATTGGAGCGTCTTGAAGAAAAAAATCTTGTATATGGCTATCATTCCAGAATAAAACATGTCAATTCTGGAGGTAAGGGTTTTAGGCCAAAATACTACACCATAACAGATCTGGGAAAGACCATGTGCAGAATCAAAGCAGATTCTTCAATCAACAAAGAAGAAATAGACAGGATGCTTGATGTTACGCACAAAGAAATAGAGGCCATGAAGATGAATTTTAGTTCCATCTAAACATGATGTCACGTTTAGATGCATCAAAAACTATTTTGTCTTGTTTAATAGCTCAATGAATTTCTTGGATTCGGTATAAACTATTATGTTTTTTACCTGATCGGGGGGGTTGGGGCTATTTGTAAAATTCAATATCAATTCAACCAAGGTCCCATGGGGAATAATTGAAGAATGGTTCAAAGCCCCAGTCAGATCTCTGACATACCATGTGGCAGGGGATACAACTCTCTCTGTACCGTTTATGTATACGGCGGTTATGACAATGTCTTTTGTGCCGTAATTGAATAGGTGCGTTCCCACATAGTCTACTGAGGTGCGTGTTCGGTACATGCCTGCATGTTCTACCAGCTCAGAAAGACGCTGCTCAGAGAGAGTTATTGCCTCTTTCACACTCAAGGCGTCGCCTAAGATACGTTGCTGCGAGACGAATGTGTATACTCCCATCCCAGAAAGCACTATTATGATCACAAGTACTACGCTAATCAGCTCACTAATGCCTCTGCGCTTCATGCGATCTCCACCTTTGTTGCGACGACAGGCACTGATGTTGAAAACGAAGAATCATCTGAACCTGCAGAGATTCTAATTACGTAGGTGCCGCCTACAGTCACATTTCCACACGGATGGCCTCCAAACACGACGGTATTTTCGTACGAATGCCCTGGCTCTATAATTGTAAGATCGCTTAGTTCTGTTGGGTCCCATCTTGTGTTATTCGCAAAAGTAGAATTGACCGATGTTTTAGTGATTGGCAGTGTGCCCGTGTTGTGCAGCGTGATGGAAAAATAACACGCACCAGACGAATCTTTTCTAAGATTAACCTCTGAAACCCTATATTCGATTTGGGCAAACGCATTTCCCACAAAATCCTTGAAAATACTATTTAGAAGTATGCCTCCGACCAACGCAATACCGATTAAGATAATGACACTCAGTATCGGAGTAATTCCTCTTCTCACATCTAAGGCGTCAAAATTCTATATATAAAGAAAATATCTCGTAGAAAGCGTGGAGCTGCCAATCGACAAAGATGCAAAGGACGAGTTAGTCAAGAAAAATGTCCCGATGAATGGAGATGCCAAGAAAAACACATTATTTGATAAGCTGGGCAAGCTGTTTTCTGGAAAGCCAAAAAAAGCTGTGAATCTAAAATTTGAGCTCCACAACGTAGCCGTACCTGAATTGGAGTCGTATTCTATTGTGTCTCAATATGAGGTGGGTGACTCCAAGGTGTATATTGCAAAAGATCAGGCAGGCAAGATGCACTATTTGGTGTCAGAGCCACCAATAGGAGATAAGGGAAAAGCAGTTTACTCTAAAATCATGAACTATCTTTTTGTCTCACTCTCATACGAATTACCAGAAAATGAACCTGATGTAAGGGGTTTTGTGAGAAAAAAAATTATTGAGATAAGCAAAGAGCTTGGGCTCCTCTCTACGACAATAAAAATACTTGACAAACTGCAGTATTACGTGATAAGGGATTCGTTTGGATATGGCATAATAGATGTTCTCATGAAGGACAAAAACATCGAGGACATCGTGGAAGAAAGTTTCGACAAGCCGGTGGGTGTGGCGCACAAAGAGTATGGCGAATATGGAATATTGGATACAAACATCAAGTTCAACTCATTCGAATTGGCCAACTCGTTTGTGCAAAAATTGGTACAACGGACGGGCAAAAGCATGACAGCTGCCGTGCCATATATAGACACCATGACAAAGGACGGAAGCAGAATAGCTGCCACATTTGGCAAGGAGGTTTCACTTCCGGGCCCTAACTTTACGATAAGAAAATTCAGCGAAGAACCATACACAATCACTAGGCTTATTGAGCTTGGCACACTCAACACACTCTTGGCCGCATACGTGTGGCTTCTTTTGGAGGCAAAGGCATTTGTTCTTGTCATTGGCTCGACGGCAGCAGGCAAGACCACCACCATAGGCGCACTTAGCTCGCTGATTAATCCACAAATGAAAATAACCACGATAGAGGACACCCCTGAGATAAAAATAGGCCACATGCACTGGCAAAGACTCATCACCAGAAAAAGCTCCGGCATATCTGAAGACAAGTACGAGGTAACAATGGACGACCTGATCAAACTTTCGCTTAGGTCTAGGCCTGATTACATCATAGTGGGCGAAGTACGTGGAAAGGAGATATCGTCTCTTATTCAGGCGGTATCTACTGGACATGGGGGGCTGACAAGCTTTCACGCCTTTGATGCGGCGTCTGCCTTTGTGAGGATGGAAAGCCCGCCAATGAATGTACATGTGGGTGGCCAGATGCTCATATCTGCATTGTTGCATCAGAAGAGAATTGTCGATCCAGACGGCAAAACATCGAGGAGGATCACTGAAATAACCGAGGTAGTGCCAAAGCAAAACAGCATCTCGCTTAACAAAGTGATGGAATGGGACGCATCATCTTCGCAGTTTGTACCTACCGACATAGATGAGGTAATAAGCAGATCTGTCAGGCTCAAAGAAATCGGAATCATGAATGGGTGGAGCCACGACGAGATTGCAAGCCAGCTTGTGACACGCATGTGCTTTCTTTCCAGAATGGTCAATTCGGGGGTACGAAGGTTCAATGACGTGACAAGCGAGCTTGCCAAGTTTTACTATGATCCGGTAGAAAAATACATGACTGTGCTTAACTCTAGTTCCCTTTCTGATGTTGAAAGAATTAGAACTAGGCGCGCTTGAGCCATGCAAACCTGCTGTTAACTGTAAACAACAAACCAGCGACTAGAATCAAAATGACAAGAGGGAATTCAGGAACTGTCGCAGGGAGTGAGTATTGCTCTATGCTGAAAGCAGTCTCCGCTTTTCCCACTGAAAATAGTTTATCCGCCTTTGCTCTGAGGAAAACGGGAGTATTCTGCATGCTTGGGTCAATTGTGGTGTTGGTGCCATTGTAAATGTGCACCATGTGCAAAGACGGGGAGGTCTGCGTGTTGTTCACAAGAAAAATGTAGTCGCCAGCAAGGCGGTATGGTTTATAGTGAGGCGACAGACCAAGTCTTGCCACGCTCGAAGTGTTCTTGAATTCGAATATTTTTTTCACGTTTTTACCGTCAAACTCCTGAATTATTGTATGGTCGCCAACATCTCCTTCGACGCGAACGTGTGTCTCGCTCCATCGTAGCAGGCCATTACTGACATCCAACGAATGAGGCAAGTGCGGCTTGTCATATACAACAACCGCGTTCTGATGTTCCATTGACATTATCCGATGCGAATCTTCATCCATCTCTTCTATCCAAAATACCTGATCGCCCGTTGCGGCTATGTCCAAAATGATGTTGTCAGTTCTGTATATTAGCTCCTTGTAGCCATCAAGACTCACCCTTGAGATCCCGTCCCCAGGCGGCAAAGTATCGAGATTGATTCGCCAAATACTTCCATTTGATTCAGAAATGTAGAGAAAGTTGGATTCTATGTGGAGGTGTGCAGCTGATTTCAGATTCCTTTCTAAGATTTGCTTTGTTCCATCTGTTTTTGAGATCCTTATCAAGTTCTGGAAGTCGCATGTTATGGCCCCAGCACAACCATCGGCTAGCGTCACAAAATATAGGTACTCTCCACTCTCGACCAATTCCGTGGGATACATGAACAGCTCGCCAGAAAGATACAGTTTATTTTCGCCGTCAAATTTTACCAATCGAGTATCGTGTATCCAGACTTGGGATTGAATGCTTCTGTCTACTTCAAAAAAATACAGATTCTTCTGGTCGTACTCGAGATCGGTTACATCGCCCAATAAGTCGGTAATGGAAAGACTGTGTGCATTCATGACCAGCATTGGCACTGCAAGAATCACGAGCATTGAAGATATCAACAAGAATATACCCAGAAATTTAGTATAAAAAAGAAAAAAGGTTGTTTTTGGTCTAAATTCCCGTCACTTTAATTACTGTCTGGGTTCTGGTTGATGAACCGTCGTCTGCAGTAGCAACCAAGTTGACCACAAGTCCGTCGCCCGCATTTACCACCTGGTTGTTTAATCCAGGAACTGCCTTGGTAAAGGCATCTGCGTAGATCTGCAGCGATTGACCTGGCCCAAGTGGGGCAGCCAGCTTTCTGTGCGAGAATGCTTTGCACTCTATGTTGTCTTTGGTGATGTCGGTACTGATTCCTGCACCTTTGCACGTTATGTTGGTGTATCTGCCGCTGGATGGATCTAGTGCGTTGAAGAAAGATGAACAGTCTTGCCAATCGCCAGACCCACTTCCAGTAATGGTGCAAATGTCTGCTGAAGGAATATTTGTTTTGGCCCTTTCTGCAGCATTGTTTACCATAAGTTTCTGCACGGATGTGCCGTTGGGCACTATGATGGTTCTCAAAGATAGATCACCAGTAGTGAATTCGAATTTTCTACCAGCGGAGATTCCTTCACCTCTATCTGCTATGTCCTTGTTCTGGCCAGTTATGTCAAGATGTGCAATCCATTGCGCTCGTAGTGGGTTGTCGTTGTTGTTCGGGCTGCCTAGGGGTTTTGCCCCAGATAAGTGACAGTTAATGTCACACCCAAGAACATTTTCGTGTAGTGCTTCGTAAAGAAGAGGCTCACTTAACTCTGTTTTTGCCACAGTCATCTCTATTTTTGTTAGAGGCTTTGAGCCAGCATTCTTTATCGTTGCAGTCAGATCTGCGTGGCCTGTGCCCTTCACTGCCTGCGCATTCTCCAGTGCAATCAGTGTCTGTGAAGTCGATGTGTTTAGACCTTGAGAAAAGACTGCAAAGGTCAGTCCGCCGCCCACCACTGTAATGCCAAGCAGCACTACAGTGGCAAGAATCGGACTTACCCCTAATCTTTTCTTAATTTTGGTATCCCATTTTTTGTCCATAATTTGTCCTTGCCAATTTCGTCTGAATTTCTCTTATAAGCAAAATCAAGATTCAATGTTTAGGTGACCCATAATTCAGAACTCGACCCTACGCAAGGTAATGTCTCAGATAACTCTTGAAGGCACTCTGAACGAAATGATAGACGACATCAACAATGATGTCATGTTTGCAGGAAAGCCGCTCCACACAGTTCGACTCCTAAAACAAATCCGGATCTCCATGATGATCTCAGCAGTCATAATACTGCCGGCAAGCGTTGTTCTGGCCATGTATTATTCTCCCATATTTGTGACACTAAACGTGGTTTGGATTGTTTTGTTTTTGTTTCCAAAAATGCAGCAATCACAGCTAAGCCAAGACAGAAGAAAAAAAGTCGAGTCAGAACTGCCTGCATTTGTAATATTTGCTGCAGTGATGCAGAACGTCGGGATTAATCTCTACGAATGCATCCAGCTGTTTAAAAGAATAAAGCTCTTTCCAGCCATGGACAAAGAAGGACTGTTACTAAAGCGAAACGTGGATTTTTTTGGGATGTCGCAGATGGAAGCACTAGAAGAGCTTGGACGAACGCACAAGAGTCAGATGTTTGCAAATCTCCTCCTCGGCTATACGAGCATCTGGAGGAGTGGGGGCGACTTGGCACTCTACTTGGAGAACAGATCTGAGGAATTTCTGGTTCTTTTAAAAGAAAAATACCAAGCATACGCAAACAACGTCGGCACCATCGTCGAAGTGCTGGTGACACTGCTCATAATTTTGCCCATTCTGATTATGGTTATCTCGTTTGTGTTGCCGGGAAGCTCAATTGAGCAGATAACACTCCTTGCAGCTGTGGGCCTGCCAGCTTTTGCGATGATGATAGGTGTAGTCATAAGCTCTGTGCAGCCTACAAGCTTTAACAAAATAGGGCTCACACAAAATCAACTGGCGATTCTATTTGGAGTCGGATTTGTTATTGGAGTGGGATTGTATGCACTAGGCCAAGAATTGTGGATATCCATAGCAGCTGCATTTCTGGTGCCGTCTGCTATAAGCGCGATAATAGTGGGAAGGCAGAACAAAGAAATCTCAAAGCTCGAGGAGGCCTTGCCGCAGTTTTTGCGTGACATTACAGAATACAAAAAAATCGGCTATGACATACTGCTTGCCATAGTAAGACTGTCCAGAGAGGGGTACTACAACCAGACGTTCATCAAAAAACTCCGAGAAGTGGCGATTCTCATAGATTACGGAACGACGCCTACAGCAAGCACAATGGCAGTCTCGTTTAGGCCATGGATGACAAAAATATCGTTTTTTATTCTCTCATATATTGCAGAGTTTGGCGGTGGCAGCCCAAAGATACTCGAGACAATAACTAGGTTCATCACAAGCACAAAACAAGCAATCAGGGAGGGCAAGTCATCGGTCTCCATGCTCACTTTACTGGTGTTTGCATCACCGATGATAATGGCATTTACCGCAGGAATAATTCAGAACATGCTTGGCGGAATAAGTGATTCCACGTTCAAGTTCGCGGTCTCAAATACGGCTCTGTCGTCGGACAGCCAATTTGGACTGGGCTCAAATTTTGTAAATATAGTGACAGTGACTCCGCAATTTCTTTCTATGATAAAGACACTAATCGTGACTAGCAGCATCCTCAGCGCGTTCGTGATCACAAAGGCAGTCGACTTTACATTTTACAACACATGGCGAGTCGTAGTCATAGGATTGATAGCAGTGGCTTCCATACTTGCGATGGATGCATACGCCTCTTTTGCAGAGCTTGACATGGACAAACTGTTTGAGGGCCTTCCATTTTAGGTGATCATATGAAGCCAAATCACTCAAAGCACCGTGCAGTTGGTGGACTGATTTCTCTTGTTGCATTGATTGTTGTATTTGGGGTGGCGGCTGTGGCGTTTCTTGACATCAATGCAATTCAGTCTCGATTTTTGGAAAAATCAGTTGAGATAAGCAACATACAAATGAAGAGAAACAACGAACGTCTTAACTTCACAATCGCCAGTTCCCCAGGCCAATATCAAGTTACAATCTCAAATATGTGGAGCGGGCAAACCATACTTGATTCATACGTCGCGTTTGACGCTTCAAACACAATAACAACACAGAGATACTTGAACGAAACCACAATTCCTAACAAACAGAACATTATCGATCCTAACGGTGTCACTAGTATGGTGTTTTTGCATTCATTAAACAGCACCAACAGTGACACCACGATTCTCTTTGTGACAGAAAATGGAAAACAATGCATCATACCAATACCGATAAGCTGGAGAATGTGCTGATGAAACTCATTCTCCTGCTTGCAATCTGCTCTGCTGCTTTGGTGATTCATCATGCAGATGCATCCAGTCATAACATCCAAGCTACGTTGTGGGTACCAAATGACTTGCTTCAAAAGGAAAAATATTACGGCATAATAGTGGTAGAATCAAGCTCCGATAAAGATCTCGAATTCGCCATTACTACGAACAACGCAGAGATAATAAAACTTAGCAAACCCACAGTGACAATACCGCAGGGAAAACATCACGGCATAATTGAATTCGAAACCAAGGAGGTCGGGAGTGCAAACATTTATGCCATACGAGACGATCTTTTGTTGGAAAAACAAATCACAGTGCGCAAATCCGCCGACACTCCAAACGAGATAGACCTCAAACTACCTTCCACTTTGGTCAACGTACTGGCAAGAGAAGACTCTCAAACCGGATACGTCTTCTTACTTAACACATTCCAAAATCCAGTCATGGCTAAAGAACCTATAGACGTCATCCTTACCAGTAGGGGAGACATAACACTTCACAAAAATGTGGTCACAATAGAGCCAGGAATGCATTATGCAAAGTTTTCTTTTAAAGTGAAAGGAGAAGGCACAATAACTGCTGCGGCATCAAACTTGGATCCTGATACTGAAACCATCACGATATCGGAATCAGAAGACATACAGCTAAACATTGCAGTTGCACCAGAATCGGTTCCAACAAGCTCAAGCGCTGAAATCTACTTCTGGCTTGAAAGAGGCGGTAAACCATATCTTCCACCACACGATGTAAAAATCACACTAAGCATAGATCGGGGAGACAAAATGTCTTTTAATCCGGCCATGAAGGGTGCTATTGTTCTATCAGAGTCTACCAGTGGCGAAAGAAAGGCGACTGATCCGGATGCAAAGAAGATAATAACGCAAACAGATGCCCAGCTCAAAGAGGACTCCAAAAGAGACGCTGTAATCAAAAAAGGAACTCATTATGGCAAGCTGACGGCGTATACAAGCTTTGACTCTGGCACAATAAAGATAAGCGGATTGGCCGAAAGCGTTGCACCAAATAATGACGATGAGCTCATAAAAGAGACACAAATCATAACCATTAATACTGAAACGTCTAATTCGGAACGAACCGACCAAACAGAAGTGGTGGCATACCCTGATCCGCCATATGACAAAGTGGAAATAATTGTTTCAAGGCAATCAGAAGGCGGACCAGTACTGGACAGAAAGGCAGAAGACTTTGTCGTATTTACAAACAACAAATTCAACCCAAGCTCTCTTAGTGGCACGATAGCTGATGACCAAAACTATGCCATAGTGGTTACAAACGTTCAAGATTTCGGAACGGCAGAAATATTTGCAGAGATCAAGAATTCAGAAAGTAGAGAAATTGAAATAATTCCAACTCAAAAGTATATCAGAGATCCCAAAATAACTATCACCACGCTACCTGTAATATTTGGAATGGAGCAAGATCTCTTCCTAATAACATCCGCTCATGACAAAATTATAACAGACCCAACATCGGCAAAGGAAGGCAGCCTCATAAGTATAACATCCAAACCGCCATTTGCATACAAAGTAGACAAGGGTGGTGATTCCGTCCTTACTGTGAGCGGCAAAATAACAGATTTGGCTGAAACCGACACTGAGATCCACGTTTCATCCAATGCTTTCACTGCAACAGACGTTCTGGGTGTATACAACCCAACAAGAAATACAGTCGTCGTGATGCATCCGACCTCAATCTTCCCAGAAGAACCTTTTCCATTGGTTACTCACGTGGCGGATCTGAACAAAAATCCGATAAAAAAATCCACCATGCACGTCTCCTCTAACGCAAAAATGTCAACAAACGGCGATATGGCCTTCATAAACGAAACAGGAAGTCACGGTTTAATATTCTACGGTGAAAATACTGTCCCAGTTAAAACATCAATAACGGTAGGAGGCTTTGTTTCAAGCGCAAACGTACAGACGACGCAAGATGCCACAACAACTCCACAAAACAACGTAGTTTTCACATACGAAGTGATAGTTGAAAACGGTGAGGGGAGCGGCACCTATCGCGAAGGCGAAAATGTAACAATCAATGCCCCGGAAGTTCTTAATGATATGATCATATACAAAAAGAAATTTGCAGGGTGGGCGAACCTCCCATACAAAACACCAACGGCCACATTTGTAGCTGATAGCGATGTGGAAACGAGGCCTATGTATCAGGACGACTTTACCATGATATTCACAATACTCGGGCCGTCTGCAGGGGTCGGTGCTCTATTCATGTTCAAAAAACGAGGAAAGAAATCAGGCAAAAAGAAAGACGATACCAATGACTTGTTTGACGATGATGATGTTTTTTGATTATGCCTAATCCACAGCTAAAAAAGAATAACTTTTGACATCTCGTGTTGATAAACAGCAATGTTATACAGAATTATGTTTCCGATATTAAATGCGGGGGGAAAATATATGGTAAACCACATCATTACCTTGAAGTGCCTATGGTTTCCAAACAGCACAAACATCGTTAATGCCCGTCCATATGAAAGCATTATCAACAGCATCGGCATAAAAAACAAGTGTTCAGGATATAGAAACGAAACTAGCGGATTTAATTCAAAAAATCCATGCTGGAGTCCATACAAAGTTGTAATGGCGTCCAATATGCCAGCATGTATGAAATAAGTAAAGAGAAAACTCTGTGAGATCTTCTGTGGTATGAGTATGGGCATGACTACCTCCTACCAATGTCATTTGCAAAAGACACCAAGACCATCACAATAGTAGTCGTTTTATTATATTAAAACAATATTGTGTAACAAAATTCTGTAACCGTTCAGTGCATTAAATAAAATATACGACATCACCTAGTGGGTTGAAACTATTTAATAGAAATGAGCAAGCAAGCAATGAAAACAACAAGATTCAACGAATGATCACAATCATCAAAAAATTACAACAAAACAATTTTGGAGATAAAATCCGACTTGAAAACATTCTAATTGATCTTGAAGAAGGCCTGCCACTAGATGATGAGACCAAGTCATATCTGAGGACACTTTACGAACAGTACAAAGCACAAAGGCATACCCAACAAGAAAGTCTGCCACGCCCTGTAATAGAATATAGTGAACATACACAGAGTTCAACAAAGAACAAAGCAGACCCTAGCATAACTCAAGCAGACCTAAGTATTTCCGAAATCACAAACCTTGCAAAAAAGCTCAAAACAATGAATGTGGGCGAGTCATGGAGATTAGATTACGTCATAAATACACTTGAGCGAGGAGATCCGTTATTTCCATCAGACTTGGCGTACGTTCAAGATTTAGCGTCAAAATACTTCGGCATTGATGCGAAGATGTCGCAAAACAAAAAACCAAAAACAACAAGCAACACGGAGCTTCACGCTAAGAAACAAAAACCAACTATGAGGATTCCAAGGCCTACCTTTAACATCTTTGCACCTCCTATGTTTGTGAATAGTGCCATTCTGGCAGCAAGATTGGGAATATCCTTTGTTTTCATTTGGGCCGGACTTGTTAAGATCACTAATCCATATGCAACACTAACCATGATTGAGGATCTCAGCTTGGGTCTAACACTGACGGCTGAAAATATCACCATGTTTGGTTTTGTGGAGATCGCCTCGGCCGCAATGGTGTTGGCAGGAATTGCTACGCGAATAGGCGCAGCGATACATCTTGCAATTCTTGTTGCCATTCAGGTATTATTTGGATTTAGCTACCAAGTAGGGCCATCGGTATGGAAGGATCCAGCATTAATTGGTATTGCCGCACTGCTGGTTGTATGTGGGTCTGGAAGATTCGGACTTGATAAATTGTTGGAAACAGCAAAACAACAAAAACAGGAGAAGCAGACCTTGCCCAAACCAGCTACCAATACAAATTTTCTTGGAGGTGAATCTCTATTTGAGAGGGAAATACATGAAACTACAGACATAGAAATGGGTAATCTTGTAAGAGAAATAAAACAAGAATCTGCCATCATTCATAGCGTACCCGCAGCTGAAAGGACAAAAAGTCACGATTTTGATAAACCACAGCTCTACAAAACAGACGGGGGAAATGATTTAGAAGCAAGACTTGATGCAAAGATAGTAGAAATTGAGCGCCTAAAACATACACTGGATACAGTGTTAGATGATCTAAAAGATCTAAGGCGAAGCTCCAATCTCGTGTCTACGCAACACGACAGCTTATCTCGGTCCAGCCACAAGTAAGATGTTTATTGCATTCCATATGGGCAAGGCATACAAAGTGAACGCAACAGCATAAACAAGATATTTTGAATTTTGAAAGAGCTTTACAGCTATAGAATACCTAAGAAACGTAAGCTCGACTAACAAAAATGGAATCAGTACAACATGCTCTGGAAATAAATGATTCACTAATGGATTGAGCTCAAACACCGGAAGTGACGAGAGTGCTACGATCGTAGTTAAGGCATCAAGCATTCCAGCAAGTGCGATGTGCGGCCATTTTCTTTTAAACTCACAAACATGCTGATGTATGCCTAGATATCTTACTGTGAGCACATCTGGACTTTGGGCTGAATCTACAAATTGCAGTGTATGTTCATTTCATACGCACAACAAGAAAAACGAGTCTTCAAGTCATTGGTTTTTACAAACATGCCAATAGCAACTTCACATATCTGACTCCAATGACTTGAATGATCACGCAATGCGGATTGCACTATTAAGATTAGCCAAAGTTACAACACATTGTTCTAAAATAATAGAACAAGCAAGCACTTTTAGTGACTCCTTGACTCTTCAAGAATATGGCCTGCAGGGGAATATGCGAGCGAGTAAGATTTGACAAGCGCCGGTACGCATACGGCGTCAAACGCTGCACGTACTGCGACGTCTACATCCAGTACCAGGACAGCTTCTGTCCCTGCTGCGGCCGAAAACTGCGCTCAAAAAGAAAGTCCAAGTACAAAGACCACAGAATCCAGCTTGCCACCCACAAGGCAACCGTCAAACTAATAAGCAGAATACCAATTCTGGGCCAGCAGATCTAAAAAATACGGAGATGTCCTAAATGGTCAGAAGTTTTGAAGAGTGGTGGAACAGCCTGCCAAAAGAGCTGCGACTTAAGGCAAGAATGGGCGACGAAGACAAAAAACCACTGTTAAACCAGATCAACTACATCTGGGTGACCAACTTGATGAACAAAAGACTAGACCTAAACCCGACCTCAATTGAGCTGCTAGAGTGGATCAGAACAGGGCAAATTGAGGAAATAAGAAAGGAATCTAAAAAAAGAGATTGAGCGCAGCTCAGCCTGAAAGCAATGACAAAATCGGCATTGCGTCCCACTGGTAAATGTAGGAATCGACAACCTTGTTTGATATCTGGCTGTATCTCGCAAAGAAGTCGCTTGCCTCCTCGTCCGTTGCCTCAAATATGGTCATCGATGTCTTGTTGTCATCAAACGCTCCAGACCACATTATCTTTCCATGCGAATGCCACTCATCAACCAGATTGCCAAGTCCTGCCACTGCTGCCTCGGCGTCCTGTGGATTCATGTCTGATTTTAGAACACTGACTAGAACCCACGGTTTTTTCTGAATTAGCTGTTGGGACATTGCACAATATCGACACCAGTTCTACATTAAGTCGGTGTTCATTTTGACATTGTATTCTATTGACTTGAAATGAGGATCTTCTATTTGCAGAAAACAGGATCGTAAAATCTGGGACACTCTTTTAATTGTCCACTGCCAATACACGGTGCAGATCTACCAACCGTATCATGGATTGCAGTCAGGATCGCCGGCCGATGAGATTTGCATGGCATTGTCTTCGTTTGGAGGCCGGTGTTTCCTGATACAATCAAAAGATCCCGTACTTGCTTGACTCCATCTCTTCTTTTATGGCAAACTTGACTTTGAGCTTTTTTGGCTCAATTTTCTGAGCAAGCCATGTGAGGAATTTTTTTTCCATTCCCTTGCCCTTGAGCCTCTCAAAGTCTGGGCCCATCTGCTCTGAGAGCTTTTGTACGAGGTCCTGTCTTACGGAAACCACGAAAAAATGCCACCCAAAGGCAAACTCCGAGTCGGTGACCACAAAGCCGTCTGTCTCGTGAACCATCTCCTCTAGGCTTGCGAGCGCGTTCGTAATCTCCTTGCTTGACTTGTCATAGTCAGTCGCAGATACGTTGATGTTTATTCTTCCGTTCACCGTACACTATTGGTAGCACACAAGATAAAAGGTTCACTGCTTTATGAGATGGCTTACCTCTATGTTGAAAAAATTCTGCAGGATCTCAATGTATGCCTTGACTGGGGCAGGTACCTCCTTTGTGCAAGACAGGCCCAAGTTCCTTGCGTTTATCCAGATCATGATGGTCTGCAGTATGGTAAGAAACCTGTCGTTTCCGGCCTCGGGGGAGCCAACCGCCTTGGTGTACCTCTCTGCGTATTCCCAGGCAGTCGTAAAGTCGATGCACTCTGTCTCAAAAATAGACACTAGTTGCTCTTTGAGGTCTTTTGCTGGTTTGAAGGGGGCCTCAAACAAAAGATACGGGAAGCTTACCTTTTGTGGCAGCACTCCTGGCAGCGGGTCAAATATCGTGATTACTTTGCAGCCAGGCCTCAGCTTTTGGAATCTCCCAGACATCTTTTCAATTATCTCCGTATCCGAAAACCAAAACAAGATGACATCTGCATCACATAGGTCTGCTTCCACTATGTCTTGGCACCTAAGCTCCGCTTTGAGGCCTCTTAGGCTGAGAAGGTTGCCGGCTTCTCTGATTTTGAGCTCATCGTTGTCCACGCCAACAGCTTTTTTTGCCCCAAACTCATCAAGCGCAATCATCAAGCCATTTCCAGTACCACACCCAAGATGGTAGAACACATCATCTTTTCCAAGCTCCGCAAATCGGAGAATGTCACGGATTGTGTCGTCCTGCAGCTGTATCTCCTCACCAGTCATGATGGATTGCGGCAAAGACTGCAGGTACTCTTCGATTTTCACACAAAGAATCAGCAGATGAGAGATTTATTCCCTTATGTTTTCCAAAGATGATACAGCTTGCCACAGTGTGACTCTTACATACGACGGCATGTTTGGATCCTGCGTGATGTCGTCAAGCTGGCTGATTGCGTTGGCAGCCCTGACTGCCAGTGGCTCTTGGCTGCCCTTGAGACTCCCAATCAAATCGGTGATTGTCTTTTTGATGTTTTTTGGTGTGGTTGGATTTGACGCAACCTGAGTCAGAGTCTGCAACGCCATCTCAAACGCCTTTTGATTCTGAGCCTTTTTGTCCGACATGTGCTTTCAACCGACCTCAACAAAAACATTGTCTGCCTCGACAACGGTTCTATACGACTTGAGATCCTTGATCTTTGCTGGGAACTTTTCCAGCTTCCCGTTTGTGCAATTGAACTTGGCGCCGTGCCATCCGCAAGTTATGATGTTTCCTTCGAGTGTTCCTTCCGCTAGGCTTGCACCGGCGTGAGTGCAGGTGTCGTCACACGCATAATAGGTGCCATTTACGTTTGCCACCACTATGTCGCGTCCGTCCACTGATACTTTTTGCATCTTTCCAGGTGTGATCTCAGACGTCTTGCCTACAATGATTTTGCCCATGGAAAAGCTGGATCTGAATGATTCTTAAAAGTTACGAGAGGAGGTTCTGCTAACTTGTCGTGACCAGAAAGGAAGGAGATTATGTCGGGTCATCGAGTTGAGCCAGTAAATGTTAATGTATGTACAAAGTGCAATTCAGGTAGCCTGATAAAGCGTAGAATAAGGCACAACCAGTATGTGACTTACAGAGATATTTGTTCAAGGACCGCAATCATCGATTTACCCATCATGGAGGAGGAACGCGGTTTTTGACAAATATCTGGAGCCGCTAATCCTCAGAGTCGATGGAAGCAAGATGATCCCTGAGGTTTGGGTATGAATCTCAGGTCACGACTAAGCAGAACCCGAGACAAATCTGACCGTGTTTTCAAGCTTTCCCAGCTTTTCTATCTCCATTTCTATTCTGTCGCCGTCCTGTAAAAAGACCGCATCTGGCTTGTTGAGCATCACGCCGGCGGGCGTCCCAGTAGAGATTACATCGCCTTTCTCAAGCGTCATGACTTTGCTTAGCTTTGAGACGATGGCAGGAATCTTGATGAACATCATTGAGGTGGACGAATTCTGCCTCAGAACTCCGTTTACCTTGGTGGTCAGCCTGAGATTCTGGGGGTCTGGTATCTCGTCTGCCGTAGTGATCCACGGACCACACGGCGCAAAGGTGTCAAAGCCCTTTGCCCTGCCAAACTGCTTGTCCTGTGCCTGTATATCTCTTGCAGAGACATCGTTGAATACCATGTAGCCAAAGATCTTGTCCATGGCGTCCCTTTCGTCCACATTTTTACATGTCTTGTCAATCACCATCGCAAGCTCTACTTCGTAGTCAAGCTGCTTTACAAAACTTGGACAGACAATCTCGGAGTTTGTCCCATTGAGCGTGGTTCTTGGAATCAGCACGATGGCAGGCTCTTTTGGCGGCGAGAGGTTCTGCTCCTTGGCGTGGTCGATATAGTTGAACGCAAGGCAGATCACCTTTGGCGGGTTTGGAATCGGGGCAAGGATCCTTGCATCGGACAGTCTTGCAGAATAGTCAAGCTTTGGGTTGTGTGAGAGCACCTCCTCGTACCATCCGTCAAACAAAAACTCCTTTATCGAAAGCGGAAGGGGGATCCCAGTCTTTGTGATGATCTCCTCCTTTGTTGCAATTCCTTCACCCCTGACAAAACCATAAGTCTCTTTACCAGATATCACAAACCTGCCAATCTTCATTATGTCATCACTTGTGTGTGTAAATTGCCTGCAGCATCGAGTCCTTTCTGCAGTATCCGAATCTCACGAACTGAATTTCCGTTCCCTCTTTTAGTTGTGAATAATGAGGCTCTGTAAAAACGTTGATCTCCTCAAGACTCTTTTCGTTGAACTGCTCGCCGTAGAAGAGCTGACTTGGAATCAGGATCTTGATCCTCTGGGCCGTCTTTTGGACTACCCAGTGAATTTTTGGTATGTCTCCTTCCAACTCATCACCAAGGTATCGCCCACGCAGTGGAGGACCTGCACTGATTACCTCTATGTTGCCTAGGCCCATGAGTCGGATCCGGCTGCCGGACTTGAGGCTCGCAGCATCCTCTTGTTCCAAGTAGAGTTCCTCGCCAAGCTCCACGGTTCTTGATCCCATGTCCCTTGTAGGATGGTTTGGCATGATGATTCTTGATGGGAGGCCTGCCACCCTGATTGAGACTGGGTTTCTCACCATGTGGAGTCTGATGCTTTCCGCGTCGACAAGCTTGCGATTAAACGACTCTAGCGTCTCAAACGGTGCCAGCGTGTCCGCCTTTGTAAATCCCAAAGACAAGACGAACCTGCGGATCGCCTGCGGCCGGATTCCGCGCCTTTTCATGGCTTCCAGCGTGGGGAGCCTTGGGTCGTCGTACCCTGAGACCTTGCCCTCCTCTATGAGCGGCCTCAGTATCCTCTTTGAGACTGGCATCCCCTCAAAGCCTAGCCTTGAAAACTCGATTACCTTTGGCTTTCTCATCTTGAGCCTGTCCAAGATCTCGTAATACAACTGGTTTCTCAGCTCGTACTCTTTTGTCCTAAATGCGTGCGTGACTCCATCTGAGCTGTCCTCTATTGCCACGGCAAAGTCGTAGCTTGGCCAAACCCTGTACTTGTCGCCAAGCAGTGGGTGCTTTGTCTCTATTATCCTAAACATGACTGGATCCCTCATCACCGTGTTTTCCGACTTCATATCGCCGCGGTACCTCACTATTGCCTCCCCCTGCTTGTATTTTGAGAACATCTTATCCCATCTTTCCATGTTTTGCTCAAGGTCGCCGAAGCTGCACTTGCAAGGCTTCATGTCGCGTCTGTTCTGGGAGATTGCCTCCTGCTTGCACGTGCACACATAAGCATAGTTGCCATCGAGCATCTCTTTGCACTTTTGGTAGAGCATCTCGATGTCGTCCGATGTGTTTTTGACGCGGTCATACTTTACCTCCAGCCAGTCGAGGCCGACTTTGATTGCGGCATAGTATTCCAACCTCTCTGCTTCCGGATTTGTGTCATCGAACCGTAAGATCAGCTTGCCACCGTACATCCTTGCGTATTCCTCGTCGATTATTGCAGCTTTGGCGTGTCCTATGTGGGGGTAGCCGTTTGGCTCAGGTGGGAACCGTGTCACCACCTTTCCGTGTTCTGCTCCCTCAAGTGGCGGCAGACCCTCCCGCTCCTCCTTCTTTGGCTTTTCTGCCAAAATCTCGGGAAACTCTGATTCTGCTTCCCTTTGCTGCTCTACTGCAGACATTTTGTTTACGTGGGACACCACCTCGGCGATCGTCGGCATTATCTCCTTGACCTGGTTCCTCAATGACGGTTCCTGGCCAAGTATCTTTGCCAAAACTATCTTATCTTGAGTTTTCCCGCCGTGCTCTATTGCATTTTGCAGTGCAATCTTTCGTATTTTGTCTTTGACATCGCCCAACTTAGAGACTCCTTGTTACCACGAAATCCAAAAGCGAGACAAGCTCTGACTTGGCAGCTCCCGCATACGAAGACAGTGATCTTTTTGCCTTTTCTGCATACGCAAGAGCCTCCCACCTCACGTCCTCCTCGATGTCAAGAGACCTCATCGCCTCGACTGAAGCAACTATATCTTTTTTTGCGGCTTTGGGATTCCCAAAGACTTTGAGGATGGCCTTTCTCCTTTTTGGGTCGGCCTTTTGCATTGCCATCAATATGGGGAGTGATTTTTTGCCCTCGCGGAGGTCGTTTCCAACCGGCTTTTTTGTTACCTTGGGGTCTCCAAGAACGCCAATGTAGTCGTCTGTGATCTGAAATGCGACGCCCAGGTTTCTTCCAAAGGATGCCAGGTTTGCTACGTCCTTTGTTCCTGCGCCGGCACATATTGCGCCCATTGCGCAAGAGACCTCAAAGAGAGCTGATGTCTTCTTCTCGATCATCTTGATGTATTCTGCCTTTGTTGGGATCTTTTTTGCTTCTGCCATCTTGATGTCGAGGACCTGGCCCTCGCAGACATTTACGCAGGCCTCCGCAAGCTTTGCGACCAGCTTTGAAGACACCTTGCTGTCTGAAACATTGCGAATTGAAACAGTCTCAAACGCCTTAGAAAACAAGACATCGCCTGCCAAAATAGCAAGCGGCATGCCGAACTTTGTGTGCACGGTGGGCACGCCATGTCTCATCTCGTCGTTGTCCATGATGTCGTCGTGCACCAAAGTAAAGTTGTGGATCATCTCGATTGCGGCCGCCGCAGGCATGGCATTCTTGGTGGAACCGCCAAGCATCTGGCAGCTTTTGATGACAAGGTACGGCCGCAGCCTCTTGCCCCCGTTTATGATCAGGTGCGCTGACGCGCGGTACAGCTCATCCGGCTTTCCTGAAAGCTTGCTTCCAAGGTACTTGTTTACGAGTTTTGCATTTTTTGGCAGAGTGTCGGTCATGAATTTAGGAGCCTCCAGTTGTTTGTGGGAAAGTGATGCTGAAGCGATTTATGCAAAACGCCCTTGAACTCATCTCTTGCCCACTTGTCGAAGATCCTCTTGTGTTTTTGAATCATGTTTCTGTCAGAGTCTGAAAGCAAATACAACGCAACAATCATCCAGGGGCAATAAATCTCGGGGTTGTTGCGCATGTCGGAAAATAACTCTTCTGGGCCTGCCCACTTGGCCTCGCTGATCTCGTCTTTGACAAGCTTCAGCTCAAATGGCTCGGCAACCTCTCCGATGAGGGTTCCGCATATCTCGTTTTCGGAGCCTACGTCCTTGTAGGGCACGTGGTACTCGAACTTGAACAAGTAGTCAAGCTTGCAGCCGGAGCCAAGCTCTTCGGGCAGCCTGCGCTCAGCAGAAGAGACATACGTCTCGGTCTTCCTTGGATGGCTTGCTACCGTTCCGTCCCAGTCTCCTGGCCACAACATCTTGCTTTGGCTCCTCCTTGTGAGCAACAACTTGCCGTCTTTGTTGAACAAAAGCACGGTAAAGGCTCTGTGGAGCTTGCCGTTTGGAAGGTGGCATTTGACCTTTTCCTCAAACCCAATCGGGTTGTCGTCGCCGTCTACCAGAATTAGCAGTTCTTCCATCTATCTTCCTCTAAACAAGGTGCCTTCAAACTTTGCCTTTTGCACCGCGTCGACTATCCTCTGGGGCTTGTTCCCATTTACAAAAAACACGTTCAACCCCATCTTTGAAATAGCGGCAGCTTCCTGTATTTTGCGTTTCATTCCTCCCGTTACGTCCATAGGTATTTCGTCTACTGATACTTTGTTGCCCTTCATTTCGTAAATCAACTCCTTTGTCTTCAAATCAGAGTACAAGCCATCCACATTTAATACAAAGACACAAAGCCGAGGCCTCAGGACCTTGGCAAACAAGCTCATTATCTTGTCGCCAGAAAGTATGTAGGATTTTCTCCCAGCGAACCACAGCGCATCGCCAAAAGTCACGGGAATCAAGCCTGCCTTGGAGATCCTTTTGACCTGCCTTATCTTGGATGAAATCGGCTTGTTGCCTGACATAAAGTCGGTGGGCGGAAGGCAGTAGGGGTTTAGTCCTGCCCTTTCAAGGCAATCGAGTACTATCTTGTTTAGCTCGACCATCGAGTTTTTGACGACGGAGACTCCGTGGAGGTCATAGTTTGCAGGCTTGGTGTGCATGTCGTATTTTACAGACCAGTAATGGCCAAACGAGCCGCCTCCGTGCACTATTGCCAAGGGCTCTTTGATTTTTTTTAGCTGTTGGGCTATCTTTTGCACAGTTGCGATTCTGGGCGAAAGCGGCCTTTCCTTGTTGGTGATGATGGAGCCTCCAAGCTTAATGAGGATCATAAAATCCATCCAAAAACAGTCAGTTAAAAAGTATGGGCGCCAAAAACAGATCTCAGCTGTGTGTATGGCTCTGAACTCCCGCGGTGTCTATTTCTGCAAAAAAACAATCGTATTTTGAGCCCAAGATGTCAAGGGTCTTGTCCATGTTTTTCTCGTCGACTAGAGCTATGACGCATCCCCCGTCGCCAGCTCCGGTTATCTTGGCACCATGGGTCACACTATCTAGCAGATCCACCATGGCGTTTATTACATGGTTTGAGACGCCGATCTTTTCTAGATGCACCTGGTTCACCCGCATCTTTGTGCCAAGTGCCGCAACATCGTTTCTCCTCAAGTCTTCTAGTGCCTCTTCAATCAGCGATGATTCGTTGTCGCACAGATCTGAGAATGCATCGGGGTGATCCTCTTTGAATTTTTTTACCTTGGCAACAACCTGGCTTGTCGAGTGTTCCATCTTGGAGTTCGCAACCACGATCTTAAAGCTTGGGCTCAGATCCAGCCTCTTGATGCCACTTTTTGAGTATTCTATTATGCCACCGTATGTGCACACGTTGGTGTCTGCCCCCGAGGTGCGCTCAAAGACGGTCCTTTCTGCATCTATTGCGTTTCTGAGAATCTCCTCTTTTGATGGCTTGGCAAATAGGCCGAAAATGGAGCTGGCAGCAGCAACACAGCAGGCAGACGACGAGCCGAGGCCGACGCCAGGCGGAATCTCGGATCTCACAGAGACTCTGACTCCAGAATTTGAATTGAATTGCCTGAGCGCCTTTTGCGCAAGAAAGACGATCGGCCTAAACACAGAATCCACCGACTCGACAGGTGCATCCAAGGGGGCCTCAAGGGAGCCAAGATCCGAGCTTATCTTGATTTTGTCGCCCACAAGCTCAGACTCGACAAAGATGCGCCTGTTGATTGAGCAGAGAACTGCCTTTACGCCATACACTACAAAGTGCTCCCCAAACAAGATCACTTTGCCAGGAGCAGACGAAACAGACCTCAACTAAACACTATTGACGCGTAGCCGACAACTGAGCTCTTGTCTCCAGTAACGTCGCCGCTTGTGGCATACTGCAAAAGCTTGCCTCTTTTTGCGCCAAGCTTTTTGCACGCAACCATGGTAGAGGCAATTGCCCCGTATCCGCACGCAGTCACCCTCCTGTCCCGAAGTACCTTGTAGAATCTGTCCACATCCATATCCAAGATGGGCTCAATCAAAGCCTTGTCCTGGCTGTGCGCATATTCATTTTCTTCATAATGAGTAAAATCCGAGGAGCCAATTATGATTGATTTTTTTTCTTGTGCGAGCTTGCCTACTGCCTGGCCAACCTCCAAAGCAAATTCGTATTCCTGGTTGTTTAGCGCAATGGGCAGTATCTTGAATTGTTTTTTGTAAAAATGCTGGAGCATTGGAACCTGCACCTCTATGCTGTGTTCCCTTGTGTGCGAAAAAAAATCAATCTCGATCAGCTTTGATATCTCGTTTATTCTCTTTGCGGCATCTGAATCCACCTCGATGTTGCCAAGGGGGCTCTCCCACTGGCAGTCCTTCATCGTGGCTATCTCGCAGCCTATACCCCAGTGGTTTGGCCCCAAAATGATTGCAAGCTCAAAGTCCTGGCTTGCAATTGCTGAAAAAGAATGAGTCGCGACAGGGCCGGAATACATGTAGCCTGCATGGGGGCATATTGCACCGAAGATTTTCTCATTGTATTCTTTGTCGCCTACTCCAAAATCGCTTAAAATGGAATCCTTGATTGATTGCACGAGTTGGCTTTTTTCTCTTGGATAGAACATGCCAGCGACAGCCGCAGTTCTAACCTTCATTAATCGAGTTCCTCGTCTGTTATCTTTGTCTCAAAGTCGTCAATTTCGTACTTCATCGGGTCGTTTTCGCCAAGCTGGCCTTTCTGGATGAGTATCTCTCTTGCAAGCAGCCAAAATACCGTTGCAAGCGACTTTCGTCCACGGTTGTTTGCAGGAATGACTACGTCGATCTTCGATGTGACATTGTCTGTGTTTGAGACTCCAATCACTGGGATGCCGGCATTTGTGGCTTCAACTATTGCCTGTGAATCGACCTGCGGGTCGGAAATTATTACAAGCTTTGGTTCTGTATAGTATGGCAAGGAAGGATTGGTGAGCGTGCCTGGCATGAATCTGCCAAGCATCCTTTTTGCCCCAGTCAGCTCGCAAAATTTCTCAATAGGAGTGATTGCGTACTCTCTGCCGGAGCAGACAAGAATCTTGTCAGCATCTATTCTGTTTGCAAACTTGGCGGCAGTCTTTATTCTGGAGAGCGTTTTGTCCAGGTCAATCATGTAGAGTCCTTCGGGGCTTGCCTTTGTGATGAAAGGCTGCATGAAGGTTGTCTTGACTGTGGTTCCAACTCTAATTCCAGTAGAGAGGATCTTCTTTTTGATGTCTTGGCTTTCCGTCTGTTGACTCATTTACGATTTTAAACCTCAGCCATGCCGGATAATAAATCATGCTCTGATATTCTGATAAGCTCGTTTAGTTTTGCTATCCGTTCGCCACCGACTACGCCCACTTTGAGCATTTTTGAGCCTGTTGCGATGCCGATGTGGGTAATCTGATGATCCGTTGATTCTCCGGATCTATGGGACGTAATTAGCTTGATCTTGTTTTTGTTGGCTACTTGGGCAAACTCTAGTGCGTCAGCAAGACTGCCTGCCTGGTTTACCTTCAAGATGGCCGCGTTGCAGGACTTCTTTGAGATGGCCTTTTTGAGTATCTTTGCGTTTGTCACCGTGAGGTCGTCACCTGTGATCAAAACCTTTGGAAATTTTTTTGTAAGCTCTGACATGTCGGAAAATGCTTCTTCATGCACTGCATCTTCTGCGTAAATGAGCTTGTATTTTTCTATGATGCCTACCGCAAAGTCTATCTGCTCTTCTGGCGTATTCTCAAATCCTGCCCTGTCGTAGACGTACTTTTTCTTTTTCTCATCCCACTGGGTCGAAGATGCAAAGTCGACTCCAAGGGCCACTTCTTTGCCAAGAGTGTAGCCGAGGCTTTCTACTGCCTTTGCAGAGATCTCAAGAGCTTCGTCGTTTGTCATCTGGGGGGCCCAGCCTCCCTCGTCGCCACGCCCGTTTGTAAATCGCGGATCTGATTGCTGTAAAAGCTTGCCAAGCTCCCTGTGAACTTCAAGATTCATCTCGATTGCTTGGCGTGGAGACTTTGCGCCAACCGCACAAACAAGGATCTCCTGGATGTCTGGAGTCCCAGGGCCTGCGTGGGCGCCGCCACCAAGTATGTTGCCCAGCGGGAAAGGAAATCTCCATTTCTTTGCCTGTGATATGATCTTAAACATTGGCTGGTCTAGTGCCTTTGATGCCGAGTCCACTGCTGCAATGGTCAGCGCGTACGCGACCGCACCGCCGATCCCAGAATAGTTTGGGCTTTTGTCTATTTTGCGCAACTGGTTCTGGATTGATTTGAGGTCGTCTGACTGGAGGCCTATGAACCTCTTTAGGTTCTTGTTGAATATCTGAAGGCTTTTTTCCGGCTTGTTGTCCGCAAAGCTTTGGGCCTCGTATTTTCCAACGCTTGCCCCAGAGGGCGCACATGCGCGGCCTAGGTGTTTGTTGTCAGAAACTACGTCGATTTCTATGGTCTTGCTGCCCCTGCTATTGTAAACTAGTCTGGCTCTTACCGATGTGATCTGCGGCAAGCTACTCTAACTCAGATTGAACTTCCAGGTACCTTCTTTGGATTGCTTCGTAAAACGGAATGATCTGTTGTATCGTCTCGACCGATGTCATCATCATTCTTCGGCAACAATATCTTTTGAAACCAAGTGAGTCTAAAACTTTGGAAGGCTCCTCGCCAGACTTGAGCCTGTTTTGATATTCCTCGTATTTGTCGGCAATCAGATTCCCACAAGTAAAACATCTTACTGGAACTAGCACGAGATCAAACGGTAAGTAAGGTTATAAAAACCATCCATGAAATTTCGCTGCGGGAGTCGCCAAGCCTGGCCAACGGCGCTAGCTTGAGGGGCTAGTATCTTAGGATTTCGTGGGTTCAAATCCCACTTCCCGCATACATCTCCTTATTCTGATTCATCCCATTGTGAAAATAGCAACCCGTATCAAAGATCAAGAGTTTCTCTTCATACTTTTGATTAGCTCAGACCGTCTGATCTCCTCGGTTATCGCTATCCTGGTTTCTTCAACTAAGATCCGCGCGACGTCAAGCTTTTTTCTTATGTCCTTGACTATTTTGTCAAAGTACGCAAATGGATACAACATCAAGTACATCTCTTCCATGACATCAAACATTTTCTTTGCGTCGTCTGCGCGGCCAAGTCTTATCTTGTCATAGACATCCCTTCTCAGCTCGCCAATGCAGTCAAGCATGCCAAGCAAGTATGATTCGTATTTTACCTTGAGCGACTCTGCTGCCGGAATCTGCCTTCCCTGCAAAATGGACAAAAGGGACACCGCCTCGACGAACTCTTGCTCCGGCATCAAAAGATGCTTGTAGAGTTCTGCGTCTGTCTTTTTGCGGTACTGCTCGAGCAGTTTTCTTGCCTTTTGGATTTTTTTTGCCGCCTCCCCAAGGTCGTTTTTGTGGCAATCTATAATGGACTCGCTGCACAAGATCACTATCTGCCTTGTGTCTTTGATCAGGGCCTCGCGCTTCTCAAGGCTCGACTCTAGCGATTTTGAAATTCTTCCAAGCGATCTCTTCGTCGAGCCTAACACGACATTGTCACAAAAAACCAAGATAAGTTGTTTTCCTCTTAAAACTTATTTTACTATCCAAAGTTGCTCATATCATGGAAATCACGGTAAAGCAAATGTATCAAATCGAGGAAAACGGCCACCAGATGGGCTTTTCGCGCCAGCTCATGATGGAAAATGCAGGAGCCTCGATGATAAAGCACATAATCGCAAAATTTCCAGACATTTCGTCAAAAAAGGTGCTTGTCTTTGCCGGCCTTGGCAACAACGGAGGAGACGCCTTGGTGGTCGCAAGGCACCTGGCAGGATACGGCGCCAAAGTTACAGTAGTTTTGCTTGGCAACCCGCAAGACATCAAGACGGTGGAGTGCAGGACGAACTGGCAGATCCTCGAGAAAATGAAGTCTGTCCAGCTTGGATTTTCCCCAGACGATGTGTCAAACTTCCAAGTGGATGTCATTGTTGACGGCATTCTCGGCACAGGAATCACCGGCACCATCAAAGAGCCGCAGGCATCTGCAATAGATCTCATCAACAAGACAAAGGCCTTCAAAATAGCAGTCGATGTGCCGACAGGCCTCAACCCTGATACAGGGGAGACCGCAGACAAATACGTAAAAGCAGATGTGACTGTCACTTTTCACAAAATGAAGCGCGGCATCCCAAAAAGAAAAGACCTCTGTGGAACAATATTTGTAGAAAAAATAGGAATCCCGCCAGAAGCAGAGATAGGAGTCTTATGAAGGTACACCAGCTCGAAGTGGGCAACATGCAGAATTTCACCTACGTCGTAGAAGACGAAGAGACAAGCGAGGCAATAATCATTGATCCGTCGTGGGACCTTGACGAAGTGGCTCGAATCATCGAGAAAAACAACCTCAAGATAAAATACATCGTAAACACGCACTACCATTTCGACCACACGCTGGGAAACGAGACCCTCTCAAAGCAGACAGGCGCACCCATAGTCCAGCACAAGGCATCAACCATAAAACACGACATTGCAGTATCAGATGGCGACAGGATCAAGTTCGGCAACTCGGAGCTCACAGTCATTCACACCCCCGGCCACTCAAAGGACAGCATGTGCCTAGTCGGTGACGGCGTGATCTTCTCAGGCGACACTTTGTTTGTTGGCACCTGCGGTAGAGTGGACCTGCCAGGAGGAGACGCAAGGGAGCTTTACCACAGTCTCGTCAATGTGCTGAGGAATCTGGATGATGATCTTTTGATGTATCCGGGACACAACTACGGCCCTTCGCCCACTGCAACGCTTGGGCACCAAAAAAAGACCAACTTGGTGATGCAGCCAAGAACGGAGCAGGAATTCTTGGAACTAATGGGACTGGCATAATTGCTCAAAGACGTCGAAATTCTCGTAGATCGAAGCAGTGGCGCAGAATTCCTAGAGTCGTTGCAAAACAAGCGGTTCCTCTTCTCGCTTGTGATATCGTACACAGAGACATGCACAATTCCAGGAATTACCGTGGCAGGAAAAAATGCGGCTTTGCTCCAATACACACCACCCGCAGACGCCGAGTTCTTGAATTTCGGATACTGCAAGTGCATAAACGTAATACCGATGACTCCCGACGGCAAGCCGACGCCAGCACTGCTTACAAAGACTGCGTTAGAATCAGCAAGTATACCGAATGTTGTAATCAGCGCAGGAAGCAAGATCCAGCCAAAGCTGCCCTACTTTGAGACAGGCCTCCCATTTGGCAAAAACATTGCAGTAGAGCCGGCAATGTCATTAGATGACGTCACGCACGCAGTAGAATACGGAAGGATGCTTGGCAGGTGTCTTGGTTCAACCACCGACTGTCTTGTTATCGGCGAGAGCATCCCAGGCGGCACCACGACGGCAAAAGCTGTACTAGCATCCCTTGGGATCGACGGACAGGTAAGCAGTAGCATGCCGGATAATCCGGTGTCGCTAAAATCCGAAATAGCCTCCAAAGTGGTGCAAAGAAACACCTCCAGGAACCCCTTCGATGTCTTGGCAAACGCAGGAGATCCGATGATTGCAACCGTTGCAGGAATAATCAGCACCGCCTCGGCCCAAACCAAAGTCCTTTTGGCAGGAGGCACCCAGATGGCAGCAGTCCTGGCTGTGGGCAAGCTCACAGGGTACAACAAAGCCAATCTGGCTATTGCGACCACATCGTACATCATAGACGACAAGACGGCAAATCTGGCGGAGACTGTAGATCAGATAGACCAAATTCCGGTAATTTCAACGAAGCTTGCACTAAAGGACTCGAAGATCGAGGGGTTGAGGGCCTTTGCAAACGGTTTTGTAAAGGAAGGCGTGGGTGCAGGAGGCGCCTCGCTCGCAGCGATGCTAAAGGTCGGAATTGATTCGCAACAACTTCTCAAACTTGCAGAAAAACAGTACGATGAAACTATTTCACAGTAACCGATTTTGCCAGATTTCTTGGGTAGTCAGGGTCGGTGTTCTTTTCTATTGCGGAGTAATACGATAGCAGCTGGATCGGTATTATCTCAATTAGGGGATAGAACACCTCATCTATCTGCGGTATCTCTATCCAGTAATCGTAGACATCGCTTGGCTTGTCTGAGACTCCAATTATCTTGGCACCCCTTGCCTTTATCTCGCGCGCACTCGTCAACGTCTCAGAGTAAGTAAAGTCGTTTGGATTTATGATGATGACGTACACGCTAGAGTCCATCAACGCCAGCGGGCCGTGCTTTAGCTCGCCACCGGGAATTCCCTCTGCATGGATGTAGGCAAGCTCCTTCAGCTTTAATGCGGACTCTGTGGCAATGGGATAGTGTACGGCGCGCCCAAGTATGTAGATGTCCTGGACGTCTTTGAGCTTCGTTGCAATCTCTTTTATCTTGGTGTGATCCGAGAGCACCTTGCTGACTGCACGCGAGATCTTGTCTTCGTCAAGCTTGATGCAGCCGTCGCACAGTCTTTCCGTTATTTTGTAGATGATGCTCAGCTGCGCAGTGAAGCTCTTGGTTGCCGCAACGCCTATCTCGGGACCGCAGTTCATCCCCATGACCAAAGACGACTCTTGCGCAAGCGACGACGTAAGTATGTTGACGATGGAGAGGATCTTTGCGCCTGCTTTCTTTGCAATGCTCACTGCTTCGAGGACGTCTGCACTCTCGCCGCTTTGTGATATAGCAATCAAAATCGAGTTCGGCTCAATTGCGTCTGGGGAAAACGAGACCTCGCTTGAGATGATCGGCTCTGCCTTTATCTTTGCGTGCTTTTGCCACAAGTATTTTGCAACAAGTGCCGCATTGTAGCTTGTGCCACTTCCAGTGATGTAGATGTTCTTTGAGATCTTGATATAGTCTGCAGCACTTGATATTGCCTCCTTTGAGTTCTCGCCTGCCTGAATTATTGTGTCTGGTTGCTCAGATATCTCTTTTAGAGTAAAATGCGCATAGTCACCTTTGTACGCATCAGCAAATTCCTTTGATACCTTGGTGACTTGGTGTTTGACTGGACTGCCTTGGAAATCATATATCTGAATTCCTGCCTTGTCCAGCAGCACGAACTCGCCGTTGTCAAGATATATTGCGTCGTCCGTCTTTTCTATGAAACCCAACACATCGCTTGACAAAAAGAAACCGTTCTTGCCGATTCCGATTATGAGCGGCTCATGAAACCTGGCTGCCGCAAGCGTGCCGCTCTCAAACATTGCAACAAAAGCATAGTGGCCTTTCAGTCTTGATACGGTATCGAGCATGGCCTTTTTGATGTCATGGCTTTGATCAAAACTAAACTGGAGTAAATTTGCAATGACTTCGCTGTCTGTCTGGCTTCTGAAGCTGTAGCCTTTTTTTTGCAGCTCGGATTTGAGCTCGTCATAATTCTCTATGATGCCGTTGTGTACTATGGCAAGCTTGCCTGAGCTGCTTGGGTGCGGGTGCGCATTTACATCAGTTACGTTGCCGTGCGTTGCCCATCTGGTGTGGCCAATTCCGATGCTGCCGGGAAGTGAGTCTAGGTGCAAGGCGTTGTTGACCTCTGAGACTTTGCCCACTCCTTTTTTCACAAGTATGTCCTGCTGGCTCTTTGTGGCCACCCCCACACTGTCGTAACCGCGGTATTCCATTCTCTTTAGGCCTCGAACCAAAATCGGCGCCGCAGGGCCGTCGCCATAATACCCTATGATAGAACACATTTGCAGTATTTTACAAAAACCGTCTATTTAGATGTGGCTCAACTTTGGGCTTCTGCGTCGGCTTGTTGTGGTGCTTCTGCAGATTCGGCTTGCGCAGAAGGTGCGCTTATCTGGTACCTTGAGGAGAGCTGAATCGTCGGCTCCTCTTTTACATTTACGATGTATGATGGTATGGTGATGATCCTGTCCCCTATTGAGACATGGCCGTGAACTATTGCCTGTCTTGCTTGGTATGGAGTCTTAAATGAGAACTTTCTTTGCACAATTGTTTGCAGTCTGCGCGCAAGAAAATCATTGATATCAAGATTCAAGACGTCATCAAGTGTTGCATTTTCTTTGACGAGTCCGATTCTTGCAAGAGACTGCATTAGTACCGGCTCTTTTTGGGCTCGCTCCTCCTGTCTGAGGGCCAAAAGAGATCTGGCTTGGTGCCTCACTCTTGATAATTCAGTCCTTGCCTTCCACAACTCTCTTTTGTTTTTGAGGCCGTAGGTACCAAGGGTGTTGAGGTCCTCCATCATAAAGTCATAGTTAAGAGGACGCTTTGGTTTCTTCCAGACTCGACTTGGATAACGTGGATCCCCCATTCACTCACACCTATTTCTTTGCTTTTGCGTCGCCAGCAGGCTTGGCCGCCCCGGCAGCAGGTGCAGCCGGTTTTGCAGCTGGCTTGGCCGCCCCGGCAGCAGGTGCAGCCGCAGCTGGTGCTGCCCCGGCAGCAGGTGCAGCCGGCGCAGCTCCTTCGGCCGGTGCAGCTCCGGCAGGCAACACCTTGCCTCCCTTTCTGACTCCGACCGAGGCTCCCTTGCGCCCAGTGGTTCGGGTTCTCTGGCCCCTGACCTTTAATCCATAAGTGTGACGAAAACCTCTCCAACTGTTTGAGAGTTTCTCCCTTTCAATATCATTTCTTACTGTAAAAGCGACATCAGATGTGATAAGGTGCATTGTCTTTCCGGTCTCTACATCCTTTCTTCTGTTGAGCATCCAGCTTGGGAAGTTCATAGAAGATGGATCCTTTAGCGCTTTTTCAATTTCTGCAACCTGCGACTCTGTCAGATAACCAATGTTGCTGTTTGGGTTCAACCCGAGGGTGCTCACTAGGGCGTTGGCAAAGTTGTAGCCTATTCCCTTTATGTGCGTGAGGCCCACCGACAGCTTTTTGTCTCCTGGGATATCCTTTCCCACAATTCTAACAATGTGCCTATAATCTTGTACGGACAAGTATTGGGGAATCAATTCGGCCCCGATAAAAACCCTACTTCTAAAGGTTCGGTCGGGTCTCCTCTAGCAAAACCAGGCAGCATAATATTTTAAGAATGAATCAACTCAAATAAGAACAGTTGAGTGAGGTCCAACAACTAGTCAGAAACGCGTATGCCACAGAGCCAAAATACACCGAGATAAAAGCTGGCCTGCCAGAGGATTATGCCGATCTCAAGACAATCAGAGATCTCTTGGAAATTCACTACAAGCCGGTTGCGGCAAAAGAACAACTCAAAAGAAACCTCATCGCACTGATCAAAGCAGGCGGCTCCAAATACCCCCAGATTCTAGGCTATGACGACGACGTGGTTCCCGCCCTCGACAGGGCAATTCTTTCATACCACGACATATTTCTGATCGGCCAGATTGGACAAGCAAAGACAAAGCTCGTAGAAACCATTGCAACAAACCTGCTTTCGCCAATACCTGTAATCGAGGGAAGCATCACCAACGATACCCCGATGGACCTACCTGCAGACGAGCTTGCAGCACTCCTTGAGGGCAAGGAAGCGGAAAACACATCTCCCACGTTCTACATAAGTCCTGAGAGCACACAAAAAATTCTTGACAACAAACTAGACACAAAAATAAATTGGGTGGACGGCCACAGACGATTCAAGTACGTGCTCGCAACACCGGACATCTCGGTAAAAGATCTCGTGGGCTACATAGACGCAATCAAGGTGGCAAAAAAAGGAGTCGAGATGTACAAAATAGAATCGTACTCACCTGGACAGCTGATGCAGGCAAAGCACGGGATATTTTGCATCGACGAGCTACCCGTGCTTGATCCAAGAAAACAGGTCGCGTTGCTCTCTGTTTTGCAAGAGGGCAGATACACTACAGGCTCCTATCCAGTCATATTTGAACCAAAGACTGTTTTTTTTGCCACCGCAAACCCGATCGACTACACCCACTCTGGGAAGATAATTGAGCCACTCTATGACAGACTGAAAAGCCACATACACACACATTACCCAAAAACAGTGGAGGACGAAATGCTGATCATATCTCAAGAAGCAAAAATCACAAACTGCTTCATCCCGGTCTTTGTACTAAAAACACTTGCGCGACTTGTACAAAACGCGCGCAACAGCTCAGAAATAAACCAGGCAAAGGGGGTGAGTGTCAGGTTCGGAATACACGGACTCGAGCTGCTCGTAGGCGAATCAGAAAGAATGCGCGCAATAACCGGCCAGAGTGTGCCGGTTCCAAGACACTCAGACATGTACTGTCTTTCACAAATTGCAAAATTCGAGCTGTCAGAAATAGATGACACAGTTGAAAACCGGCAAAAGGTATTCTACGAAATTCTGAATAACGCAATAAGAGAGACATGCCTTGAATACATACAGGGAGCACCGCAGGAGACACTCGAATCAATCAAGCAAGAGTTCTCAGGAAAGACCTTCCAAGTCTCACAAAAGATGCCATGGAAGAACGGCCAAACATCGTACGAGAACCAACTGCAAAGCTTTGCCAACCTTGCCGCACTAGTCGACTCTAAAATAGAAAAAGCAAAAGAGGACCAGGCCGCCTTTGAAAAGAAACTGCAAGCGCACAAGATCCAAAGCAGGAACCTGCAGTTAAGCGACAGCACCAAAGAGGAGCTAAAGGCAGCATTCTTGGAAGTGGTCCTCGACGGCTTGTGTTTTACGACGCCAAAGATTGTGGACAAAAAAGAAGCAGGCTATGTCGCCGCGTAACTTTACAAACTTTGTCTACTATGCGGCTACTGAGCAAAAGCAGCAAGGACAAAAATCAGAAGGACTCGACGAAAATACGCTAGACAAGCTGCTGGGTATGCTTGCAAGCCAGTCCATGAGAGAAAAAACTCCGACACTTGAGGAGCTGGAGGGAATCCTCAAGGGCAGCATTGCAGAACAAAGCCAAGACTCGAACACACACTCAGAAAACCCAAAAATCGACGACACCAAATCAATTACAAAATACCTGGTGGAGCACGGATACCTCAGAGACGGCAAGAACTGGCTGACAAAAAAAGGCTTCTTTGCTGTTGGGAATTACATCCTCAGAGACCTGATGAACCAGCTAAACGCAGGAGAGTTCGGCCTCCACGAAACCAAGTCGGTCGGAACCGGAACTACAATTCTTGACACCACAAAGAAATTCGAGCTTGGGGGCGATCTAAAACTGCTCAACGTACCGGCTACTCTGATCAACGCAATAAGCCGGCTTACAAAAAATCAGGCGGGTCTCAAATTCCCACTAGATGTGGACGTAGAAGACCTTGAAGAGTTTGAAACTGTCGAGGATGTCCGTGCCACGGTGGTCTACTGCATCGACTTGAGCTCCACCATGAAGTCGTCACTGAGCAGCTCCGGCATGAGCAGAATCGAGGCTGCAAAAAGGGCCCTGTGGAGCCTCTACGTTCTAAACAGGAGATTCTTTCCAAGCGACTCGATCTCAATTGTGGGTTTTGCGTCAATGGCCTCCGTAGTAAACCCATACGACATCCCATTTCTAAAAACCTATGACGCAAATGACGAGTTCCTCCACTATACAAACTACCAGGCCGCATTCAGACTGGCAAAAAAGATTCTGCAAAAACACCCCTCAAAGAACAAGCGCATCGTGATGATAACCGACGGCCAGCCCAGTGCCTGCTTTGTAGACAGCGAGTCGCAAAAAAACTCCATACTCTCAGAAAAACCGTATTCTAACTTTTATGTGCCAAACCCTTCTTTGGTCGCCAAAATAAATGAGGAGCGTAGCATGAAAATAGATCAGGCAAAAGGGAGCATGGTCTACCTCTGCTACAGATACAAGAAAGTCGACCACAAAGTGGACGAACGAACCATCATGGAGGCAAAAAAATGCCTGCGCGAAGACATACGCATAGACTCAATAGTCGTAAGCGAAGAATCCGAGCTCCTAGAATACGTCCAACAAATGGAAAAACAGCTGCATGGTCGAACCTACCACATCAACCAAAACAACATGGACAGGGTCCTCGTAATCGACTATCTCTACAACACCAAGAAGATATTAAACTCAACGAGATGATCTGGTGCATGGAAGACAAGGCAAAAATAGCCGAGAACCTTTTCAGTCCAGACATATCTGCGATACTTGCCGAGCTTGAGGACGGTGCAAAAGAGTCCTCATATCTAGAAGAAAAACTAGGAATATCTCAAGACGAAATAAAAACTCGGCTCGCATACCTACTCGAAACAGGCTTTGTCACAGTCACAGACTCGCCAATTACATATGCCGTAAATCACGACAAGCTTGCAAAATTCATGGAAAACGACGAAAACTACAAGGGGGTAGTGGACGGCCTCACCGAGCTTGACAGCTATCTAAACTGACTTTTTTCTGCCAATTATCATGTATAGCAAGGCAATGCCCAGACCTGCAAAGCCGGATATTATGATGCCCTGGCCAAGAACGTTTAACAAAAGCACTGACTTTGGTGGCATGTGTGTGATTCCGATCACAGCCGAGGTGGCGCTTCCAGAGTTTTCCAACACCAGCCTGTATTCACCACGCATTCCTATTTGAAAGGTGGATTCGGTGGACTTTTGCTCGATCTCTTTTGATGCAACCTGGCTGCCGGCAGGGTCAAAGACTGTGGCATGCAAGCTGACTCCATCAAGATTTTCCGCTTGCACGACAAAGACGCCTGTCCCTGCTATGGTGGGGTCTAGCTCCTTTATCACTTCCAGTGGGGAGCCCGCCGCTACCTGGCCCTCGGCCAATGCCATATCTTGTGTGGTGAGATTGGAGCCGTAAAACGAGATGACCATGCCTGCCGCAACAAGCGCGCCGCCGATGAACAAAATGAGGTGGGATCTCTTCATCACAGTTCACCAACGTTGCCTCTATATTGGTATTGAGCCGTACGCAAAAAAGTTAGACATGGCTAAGAAAGTTAGCCTAGGCTAACTTTTAAATAAACGACGCAGATCATAGCTGTACGCCTTGAAAGCATTTTCAAAGATGTTGTCTGTCCTAGTAGCGACTGCGATCATAGCCACGCTTTACTTTGTTTATCCAAATATCTCCGATGCCAAAAACGAAGAAAAAAGATTCGTTACGCACACCGGCGCCGTAGTAAAAACAACAGGCGACGTGCTGGACCCAGTTTACACCGCGCAGCAAGTCGAGTTTGATCCGGACAAATACCTCAGGGAATTCAATTACGGAAGGGTCTCCACACTGCCAGACGGAACGACGCTGCGCGAATTCACGATAATTGCAAACGACGACAAAATAATGGAGATATCGCCGGGCGTATTTTATAATGTGTGGACCTTCAACGGAACGGTGCCTGGCCCCACGATTCGCGCAACCGAAGGCGACCTTGTGCGCGTAAAGTTCGTCAACGAGGGCTCCAAGCTGCACACAATCCACTTCCACGGAATACACGCAGCGGAAATGGACGGCGTCTTTGAGCCAGTGGGCGGAGGAGGCGGCCAATTCACGTACGAGTTTGTCGCAGGCCCTGTGGGGGTGCATCCGTATCACTGCCATGTCATGCCACTTGAGGAGCACATATCGCACGGACTCTACGGCGTCTACATCGTGGACCCAAAGACGCCCCGCGCACCGGCAGACGAGATGGTGATGGTCCTCAACGGGTTTGACACAGATTTTGACACTGAAAACAACTTTTACGCAGCAAACACGATCCCGTTCTACTACCAACACCACCCAATACAGATAGACGCAAACAAGCTGATCAGAATATACGTCGTAAACATACTGGAGTTTGATCAGATAAACAACTTCCACCTGCACGGAAACCTCTATGACTATTATCCGAGCGGGACGTACAGCGTGCCAAGCCAGTACACCGACATGATAACTCTCTCGCAAGGCGAGCGCGGAATTATGGAGTTCACGTACACGTACCCAGGAAAGTACCTCTTCCATGCGCACAAAACAGAGTTTGCAGAAAAAGGCTGGACAGGCCTCTTTCTTGTAAGAAGTCAAGGCGAGGTGACAAACTGATGCAGACAGACAAGACCTCAAAATCCAAGGTGATCTTGGCGGGAGTAACTCCAATCATACTGCTTGCTGCAATGGTCGCATATCTTTTTGGCCCAGGCTCGGAGCTTTTGAGCTTTGGAGTGGTACTGCCTGAGATAACAATTGAGCAGGTCCATTTTGTAGATTCTGAAATCCAAGTGGTTGTGAGAAACACAGGCCCACGAGACGTCTCAATTGCGCAAGCCGACGTAAACGACAGGATCCACCCGGCCGCAATCGAACCGGACAGGCACCTCGCAAGATTTGAGACTGCACTGGTCAGAATACCATTTGACTGGAACGAGGGGGAGCCGTACGAGATAGGTCTCACCGTGGACGACGGAACACGATTTGCAAGGTCGGTTGCCGCGGCAGCCCCCGCAATGAAACCAAGTGCCGAGCTGATGTCTTACTTTGCAGTAATTGGGACGTACGTTGGAATCATACCAGTAATGATAGGCCTCTTGTGGTTCCCATTCATTGCAAGACTCAGTCAGGCAAAGTACAAGTTCTTTTTGGCAATCACTGTAGGACTGCTCTTGTTTTTGGGAATAGATGCAATCGAGGAGGGCCTTGAGGTCTCTTCAGAACGGCTCGCAGGCGCATTCAACGGCCAACTGCTTGTCGCGACGGTCGTAGTTTGTTCGTTTATCGGACTCTACTACACATCTGAAAAACTAGCAGGTAGGACAAGCGGAGCAATCACAAAATCGGTTGCAATCGCATTGATGGTCTCAATTGGCATCGGCCTGCACAACCTGGGCGAAGGACTGGCTATCGGGGCCGCAATAGGCCTAGGCGAAGTAGCACTAAGCACATTTCTCATAATCGGCTTTACCATACACAACACAACAGAAGGACTTGCGATTGCAGCTCCGATGGCACGACAAAAGCCGATGATTGCCAAACTTGCCGCAATGGGCATGATAGCTGGCGCGCCTGCCATCTTTGGAGCTTGGATTGGAGGGTTTGAATATTCGCCGTTTGCCGCAATAATGTTTCTCTCAATTGGAGCGGGTGCAATCTTTCAAGTAGTGGCATCCATAATGAGCTGGATCAGGCAGGACGAAAAGTCATGGATCTCCGCTCCAACTGCGGCTGGAATAGCAGTGGGCATGATCGTAATGTATGTAACAAGCATACTCGTCTAGGCCGGCTCTGGATGAATGGTAATTACCGAGTTTGCAAAATCGCTTCTGATGCTGCGCTCTATTTGCGAGGTCAGGTCGTGCACCTTTTCTATTGAGAGGTTCTTGTCAAAGGAGCAACTGATGTCTATTTTGACTATTTCACCAAAGTTCAAAGTCACAATACTTCCTATCTTCTTTACTTCGGGTCTCTCCTTTAACAGTCGTATTATCTTCTCATCTGCCATCCTGTATTCGGTTTTCTGGTCTTTTGGTATGGCAATGTACGGCTCAAGGTGAATTGTGATGTGCTCAATTTCGGGCAACGCTTTGCGTATTCTTTCTTCGATTATCTCAGATATGCGATGTGCCTCCTCCAGATTCATGTTCCTGTCCACCATGACGTGCAAACTCACGTAGCTGACACCGTCTGTCTGGTGGTGGTTTACATTGTGGACTCCTCTGACGCCTGCCACTCCTTCTGCTATTTCTGATATCTTGGAGTCACTTGGTACGTCCTTCCATGTGGGCTCAAAATGTACTGTGATCTCCGAGTTTGCAATTGCCTTTTTGATGTTGCTTTCAACTCTGCTGCTTATCTCGTGTGCGCGATCAAAGCTTGCGTCGGCGCGGAGAGATATTGTGACATCTGCAAAAATTACGTCCCCTGACTTTCGCATGAGGACTGGGCCGACATCAACTACGTCCTCGGTGGAGCGTACTATCTGCCTTACCTTGTTGACAAGCTCAGGAGATATCACGTCGGTGAGGTCTTGGGCGGTTTTATAGATCAGCTTTATGCTCAGTATTGAAAGCAGGACTCCCAAGACAAGTGCTGCAAAAAAGTCGCCGTGATCAAAGCCCAGCGTGACCAGTACGATGCCCGCAACCACAACAAGCGTGGACCCAAAGTCCAAAAACGCGTGGTAAAAGTCCGCCTTGAGCGTGGTGCCGCCAGTTTTGCTTATTGCTTTTTTGAGCAAAACAATTCTGAATATGTCTGTGCAGATTGTGTATGCTGCTGCGATCAGCGCAAGCGTGCTTGTGAGATGTGGGTGTGTGGGGCTCTGTATTCTAACAACCGACTCGAAAATAAAAAAACACGCAATCAGAAATATCGCGATTCCGCCAATCAGGCCACCAAGCGACTCTATTTTGCCATGGCCGTATGTGTGCTCGGCGTCAGGAGGCTTTACAGCAAACCTGGCAGCAAGCAAGAGAATCACTGTCACGACGCTGTCGAGCAGGGCGTGTATGCTGTCTGTGAGCAGAGCCAGACTGTTTGAAATCAATCCAAACACGAACTCGACTGCAAACGCAGACAAAATTGCAATTAAAGAGATTTTCAGCGGGCCAGTCCTTGTGGCAAACACTCTCTGCATTGAAACCATGTTTTCTGATCTCGTTTAACAGCTAAAGTACGAATAAATCATGCGGAAACGTTATCTTAGATGAGCACAAATTCACCATAAATTGAACAAGCTGGTACTTGGTGCACTGGGGCTACTACTAATTCCGATTTTTGTAGATGCGAGCGCAGCCACAAATCCAAACCTATACGTGTCTGCAGAAAACCCACTTTATAACAACCATTTTGCAGGCTCGATGGTAATCGAGGTGGTAGTCAACGACCCGGCGCTTTCTGACACGGACGAAGCAAAAGGCGAACCAGACGTCACAATAAATGGCAAGGATCTCAGGATGGTGCAAGCAAGCGACGGAAAATGGTATGCTTACTTTGCAAATCTGGAAAAAGCAAGGGCTGCAGACCAGATCGCATTTGAGACAGGCGTGCAGGGAGTCGGCCTCGACTTTGGTGTTTTCTGCAGCAAAGACACCACTGCATTTGGGCCGTCATTTTCAGACTCGGACGGAATCGCAATTCCGCGTTCAACAGGAGTAGTCGGATTCTCAAACGGCAACTCGGGATTTTCCGCATGTACTGGAACTCCGTCCGGCTCCGTCATCAACAACGTGGTGCGCAATCCAAGATCGATTAACCAAAATTCTGCAGTACCAACCGGCCAGATAGGCCTCAACGCAAACGCGTGGCCGATAATACAGCTTTACTCATTTAACAACGACGTGGTGATACGCTACAACGCAGCTGGCGGCTCACAACAAGTCGCCTTGCAGTACGACGAAATTCCAAACATAACGATGAGCCTTGATAGGGCAAACTACCCGCCTGGCTCCGAAGTCTTTGTGACAATAAACGACATGCAGCTAAACCAGGATCCTACATCAAGAGACTCGTGGACATTTAGCGTCGGATCACCACAGGGAGTCTTTTACGGCGCCTTTACGGAGACCGGCTCCAACGCGGCAAACGGCGGAGCGGGCCTTGCAAATCTGCTTTCCAAGCTATCGACGCTTGGCTTTGAGAAAAATGGAATGGTCACAATGTCGCTTGGTCAAGTGGCCCAACTAGAATCAAACGGGTACCAAGCAACCACCGCGAGCGATGGAACCACCACATATACACAAATTGTGACTTTTGTAGAGTCCCAGCCAAACTCTGCAATCTTTGAGAACTTTGACTTTGGGGATGACTCTAACATCAAGATAAAACCCACTGCACCACGAGGACAATCGGCTACCATATCTTACAATTCAAAATCGCTTTCAATTGTTTCGGGCCTGAGTACCGCAAGCGTCAGCCTAGGCTCAGCAAATCCAGCGCCGGGCCAAAAAATACCAATCACAATAACAGACCCTGACCAAAACATAAACACCGGTGCAAGAGACAGACTCGAGGTCTTTAGAAGCTCTGCGATAATTCCGTCTCTTACAATTGGAAGCCCGGTAACACTGCAAAACGCAGGTAGTGTCAAAATATATGCCGCATCTACTGACCCACTCACTGGCGGAACATCGATTCCGTCCTCAGTCGACGACACAAACTCTGATCTGCTCATCTTGAACACAAAACCGCCGGTAGCAAACCAAAGCTTTGAAAAAATATCTGTTAATCTGGGAATATCTGCAACCACTCTGCAAAATCTGTTGATCGACACAAGTGACGGAGACAGCGGAACAAACTGGATAAACTACGACTTGAGGTCACTGCAAAACCAGCTTGGCATTACTGATTTCTCAGACACCACACTGTCTTTGTATTTTGGCCTCACAGATCCCACACCTGTCACACTGGCCAGCGCAGGCGAGCTGACAGGTCCAAAGGGACTGATACAGATTGATGACGCATCAGTAAATGCAATAGATGGAAAATCGGGAACCGCATTCTTGGTAGTCAATTTTGATTCGTCAAACAATTCGGCGCCCCAAGGAACCATCTCGACTGAAACAGACACGCAGCCAATCGCGTTTGATCTGTTCTCGTTTGGCCAACAAAATGGCAAGGACGTAAACAACGCAATCTACAGGTTTGAGTTGCAAGAGACATCTGCCAATTCGGGAACATTTACTGGAACAGTAGAGTATGCAATCGCAAACCAGCTAAATCAGTTTGACGCAAGCTTTATTGCAAATACGCTAAAACCAATCGATCGCGACGTCAAACTCTTTGTGAATCAGAGACTTGTAGACGAAAAAGGAATCAACATAGCCTACTCTGATGTTGCTAATGTGGGGCTTACAATAGGGACCTCATCAAAGGCTGACATCGGAACGCACTCCGGCGCAGTATCTCTCAAATCAAACGTGATCCGATTCGGCCACCCAGTCACAATCGTTCTTTATGATCCGGACCTCAACGTAAAACATGATGCAATAGACATCTACTCTGTGATCGACGATCCGGCATCACAAAATGTAGACACTGTGGGCACCACTAGTGGCGGCATACTGCTTGAGGTGCTAATCAAAGACATACGCTTCAAGAGGTGCACAATAAACGGAGTAGAGTACGGAGGCCTTGCGGCAACAGGGTTCAGCCTCGTTGAAACAGGACCTGACACCGGCAGGTTCGAGGGTGTCTTTAAGATGCCGTCTCAGATTTGCAACAAGGATGGCACCAAGCTGATCTCTCCCGCAGGAGGAATAATAGACCTCAAGTACCACGACTTTAGGGACTCGTCAGGCCAGCCAAACATATTCGGCCTCAAGACCTCATCTGCCTCAAAGCTAACAAAATCTGACACTGGCACACAGACAAGCTCCAAACCACAGAGCTCCTCAGCAAAAATCAGTTCAAAGACATACGTGTTGCCGGAACCTGGTAAATCGACGCAGGTAGTTCTTACGGGCAAGGTCTTCAACTACAAGCCTGGCACCAAAATCAAGTTCACAGTCACAGATCCAACAGAAAAACAACATGTCTTTTACGCTTTTGCAACAAAACAGGGCAACTACAAGGGCCTCGTCATACTAAAACACAACTCGCCTCCGGGAGATTACTCTGTGGACGTCGAATACCAAAAATCCAACGTCGGAAAACACACATTCACAGCTACAAAGTCTAAAACCATCAAAAAGTAAAACAATTTTTTCAAAAAACTGCAAAACCCATGACGTCAAAAAAGGTTCAAGAAAAGGATGTGAAAGTCAATTTTTCTTTCATAGAATACATAAATACCCTTAGTCCTTGTATGTGCCTAGAAATGAGAGGAGCTGGAATACCGGTAGTATTATTTTTGTCGCTTGTTGTCCTCACTATGGGTTTTACAAGCGCTTTTGCGCAAGTAGATTCTAGCCAAATACCTCCACTTTCAGTCAAGACAGAGCTGCCGCTGTATGATGAGGGTGACACGGTCTTCTTTAGCGGCCGCATAAAGAGTCCGGACGCAAACAATCTAATCGATGTCACAGTCAGAGTCATGGGCCCACTCGTAAATGGAACATCAAGCAACATAGTTCAAGTAAAGCAGCTCAGGCCGCAGCTCGACGGCTCATTTGAAGGTGAGTTTATTGTAGCCGGTCCACTTTGGATCAAAAAAGGCGATTACAAAATCATAGTTAATTACGGCCCGCAAAAGGCGGAGACCACATTCTTTTACAACGGCGGAACAGGCCTGGCACCACCTGACACAAAACCGCCACCACCGCAATGCGCTCCAGGACAGATCATAGTGGGCGGCAAATGTGTGGACGAAGAGATTACCAAACCGAAACCGCAATGTGGAACAGGGACGGTATATGATGAAAAAACAGGGACGTGCATTGTAGCGCCTTCTGTCACTTGCCCGCCGGGACAAGTTCTGGTTAACGGCCAATGCGTAGACAAAGAACCGGAAGTACAGCAACCAGTTTGCGGTCCAGGCACAGTGCTGCAAGGCGGCATCTGCGTTCCTGAAAAGCAGACCAAACCGGGCGGCGGATGCCTCATTGCGACTGCAGCATTTGGAAGCGAGCTTGCACCCCAAGTCCAGCTACTCAGAGAAGTCAGAGACAACGTGGTCTTTAGCACAGGCGCAGGGACTACATTCATGGCAGCATTCAACGACGCGTACTATTCGTTCAGCCCTGTAGTTGCAGACTGGGAAAGACAAAACCCGGCATTCAAAGAACTGGTCAAGACTGCAATCACACCGATGCTTTCGACTCTGTCAATTCTCAACTATGTTGACATTGACTCTGAGCAAGAAATGCTCGGCTACGGAATCGGCATAATACTGCTCAACATAGGCATGTACTTTGTCGCACCAGCAGTACTCATAGTCAAAATTAGAGACGCAATCGCAAAAAGGCGCCTCTAAGATTATATCCTCTTTTATTCGAGCAGACTCATGCACGTAGAGTTCGAAGAGTTCGAATCGGTACAGGACATCTTTGCGTACATGGCCTCAGTCATGCCGCCAATGAAAAACACAATGCCTATCAATTCTTACAAAGGATACGTGTTTGCATTCATACCACTGACACACAGCAACGGCGATGTCTATCTTATGATCTACACCAAAGGAAGTCTCGATGGCAGAATACTGGAATATGACATCAACGCAAACACATACCGCAAAGTCAACGCAATAGAAAGGGCAGACAAGACATACTTTATCGTGATCACTCCAAAGAGAAACACAATAGCAGACGAAGCAATAAAGAAAGTCTAGAATCTATCTTGTGTATGTGGGCGCAGCAACGGACCTGCTTCTTGCGTATTTTTCCACGATGTCCTCTGGCAGCTTGCCGTTGAAGAGATCTTTGCACAATCCACGCAGATATCTCATGATTGCCCAAGTTCCGGCCTTTATCAAACCGTACATGAAGATCTTCATTGGCGGGCCATACGTCTTGTTTCTGAGTATGATTGGAACTATGTCGTTTATGACGCGCAGGTTGTTTTCCCAGCATCTCCAGAAAAGCGTGAACTGGGCCTCGTTGAGGTTCCCAAAGTGCATCGAGTTCTTCTCAGAAAAGTCTTGATACAACAAAGGCGCCACAAGACCCCTAAAGTTTGTCCTCCTAAAGTCCTCAATAAGATCAATGGTGTACTGGGTCTCATCCGGAGTCTCGTCTGGCCAGCCTATTATCAGAGTAGCTGCCGGGAACCAGTGATTCTCGTTCATTATGCGCGCGCCCTCTCTTACGACCCAGCCCCACTCGTCGGTTGAAAACGGCTTTGTCTTTACGCCGAGGTGTTTTTTGACCATTCTTGGGGCAACCGTCTCGATTCCAAGATTTGTCGCAAGCCACCTGCCGGATGTGTGCATGTTGTTTATCTCGGACATTTGTTTTAGAAGCAGCGGATCAGCTGCAACTGCAGAAAATGTCATGTGTGTGGTTCCGACAAAGTTTGCGCCAAGGCCCTTGAGCCCCCTCCACAACTCAGTTATTGCGTCACGATTTGGCTGAAAGTCTTTGCTTTCGCATCCGTACAAAAGCATCTCGTCTGAATGCAACCAGATGGAGTCAAACCCGTAATCCAGGTTTATCTTTGCCTCGTGCTGGAGCCTCTCTAGCGGCAGATCTTTTTTGGATCTCTTGTTTACGTCGCAAAAGTCGCATCCCCTTCCGCATCCGCGCATCGCCTCGATGAGCGAGTTGACTGTTGGACCTTCGATAATTGGAATATTCTGTATGTTCTTTACAAAGCAGTGCATGAGTTCCGGGGCGTCGCCGTTTTCGAGGTCCTTGAACAAATCAAGCGCTAATTCGTCTGCCTCGCCCACCACCACCGTGTCGATTCCGTGAATCTTCATCCTGTCTGATTTCGCAAGCTCCCAGGCGCCGTTTCCGCCAACAACGACGTGAAAGTTGTACTTTTTCTTTAGCTGAATTATCTTTGCGCACATGCGCTTGAACTTCATTGCCACGTAGGACAATTTTTCAGGAGACATGGTGGTGGTGACTGGAGCCATGCCGAGCGGATCCATCACGTTGATCCCCACTACCTTTGTGTCAGGACCTATTGATTTTTCCAAGTAATCCGGATTTGCGACAAATACCTCGTCTCTTCTGTAGCCTTGTAGCAAGGCGCTTTCCACTCGCCTGAGACCGACTTGGGCCACTTTGGCCTCGCCAGTGACCGGATCCGTCTCGACTGGAGGACAGAATACTTTGTCAAAGACCCACTCGGGGAGAAGCTCGTAAGGGCCACAAGCTATGAAGCCATAAAGGAAATTACCGCGATAGTTGGTCATCAAACTGCGGTCTGCAGTAAGAACTATTCTTTTGCCAGCCAACGAAGTTTAAACTTATCACATAGTATAAAATACTTACTGGCTCTTTTCAAGCTTAAATTACACAAGATTCTAGTTTACAAAAATGAAAGAAGTATCGGAGCCTAGGCACACAGAGCCACACCTCTCAGAGTCAAGCGGAGTTAGGGATTTTGTATTCGGCTTTGGCGACGGCATAAACACCTCCCTTGGCATAGCTGCGGGTGTGGGCGGAGCAGATGTATCATCAAGCATCATAATTTTGGCCGCACTGGTCGGCATGTTCACCGGGGCAAAGGCAATGGCGGTGCAAAACTACCTTGCAGTCAAGGCGCACCGCGAACTACTCAAATCAGAAATAGCAAGAGAGGAATGGGAAATAGAAAACAAGCCGGAGCTTGAGCGAAAAGAAATAGAAGACATTTACAAAGCAAAGGGATTCTCCGGCAAGGACTTGGAGATGATAGTCAACAAGATAACCTCGGACAAAAAAGTATGGCTTGACACAATGCTCACAGAGGAGCTCAAACTCAACGTCGAGGTGGTGGGCAGCCCACTCAAGAGTGCATTTAGGATGTTTGGCGCGTTTTTGGTTGGAGGGATACTACCAATAATTCCGTTCTTCTTTTTGCACGGTTATGTCCCACTTGCGATAGCGGTGGGAATAAGCCTGAGTGCATCGTTCATAGTCGGCGCAATAAAATCAAGACTTGCACAAACAAACATCATCAAGGGCGGCCTGGAGATGGCAGGTCTTGGAACCGGAATAGCTCTAGTTGGATTTGGAATCGGTGCAGAGCTGTCCGATCTTGGGATCATCGATGTCTAGCTTTGTTTGCTATGTTTGCAGCAACTGCACCCGCTCCTATGCCGTTGTCTATGTTTACTACGGAAAGTCCAAGGGAGCAGCTTTGCAACATGGATGCAAGAGCAGCAACACCCTTTTCGCCATAGCCGTATCCGACTGAGGTAGGCACACCAACCACCGGCACATCCACAAGGGAAGAAACAACCGACGCAAGGGCGCCCTCCATCCCAGCTGCAACTATGATTGCGTCGACGTCTTCCTGGACGAACTTCTTTACAATTGGGAACAGCCTGTGAAGGCCTGCAATACCCACGTCATAGCTGCACACACACGTGCAGTTCATTGCCTCGCAAGTAAGTCTTGCCTCTTCTGCAACGCCGATGTCTGAAGTGCCTGCAGTCACTATGCCGACTTTGCCGCCGAGGCCCTTTGGTTCTCTCTTGTACAGCAAAAGGGTGGTGGTGTTTTTTCCATCCTTGATTCTGATTTTGTTCTTTTTTGCAAAGCTGACTATCTTGGGGTAGTCGTGCGGCTGTATTCTTGAAACCAAAACAGAATCTGACTTTGCAAGCACCTTCTGAATTATTTTTTTGAGCTCCTCAAGCTTTTTTCTCTCTGCAAAAACCACTTCAGGTATGCCCTTTCTGTACCTTCGCCCCATGTCGATTTGTGCAAAATCCTCGATTTTCTCAATAGAGTACAGAGACAGCAGCTTCTTTGCCTTTGATACGCTTATCTTGCCGGCCTTCAACGACTCCAATACATCAAGTGTGTCCAATCTGGTCTGATTATTGTAATTGGATAAAAAAACTGATCAGATTCCGGCAAGAGCGGCCTTGACGCTCTGTACGCCCTTGTCGAACCATTCTTTTTCTTGCTGATTCAAATCTATCTGGATTATCTTCTCGACGCCTCCTCTTCCAATCACTGCTGGAACACCAATTGAGACGTCTGAGTGGCCGTACTCGCCATCAAGTGGAGTTGCAACAGGAATGACCTTCTTTTGGTCTTTGAGGATCGCACCTACAATCGTCGATATCGCATTGCCAGGTGCGTGCACAGTAGCTCCTTTGAGCTCAATTACCTTGGCGGCCACTTGTCTTGTCTCCGTGACCAGTTGGTCGAGTTTTTCTTTTGGCAGAATAGCCGAAAGGGGGATTCCAGAAACGGTAGAAAACCTTGGCAGCGGGAGCATGTTTTCGCCATGCTCTCCTATCACAAGGGCACGAATCGAGTCACGTGAGTGTCCAGTAGCTTCGTGTATGAACTGGATGAATCTTGAAAGATCGAGCATGTTTCCCATGCCGACTATTCTGCTTCGATCAAAGCCTGAGGTCTTGTAAGTTATGTGCACCATTGGATCGAGGGGGTTTGTCACGGGCACAATGATGGAGTCGTTTGCGTGTTTTTTGATGTTCTCTACCACATCCTTTACAATTCCTGCGTTTATCTTCAGAAGATCCATGCGAGTCATTCCGGGCTTTCTGCCAGAGCCTGCTACTACGACTACCACGTCGGAGCCCCTCATGTCTGCATAATCATTTGAGCCGCGAATCTCTACGTCGATTCCCTGCTCGGAAAGCATGTGGTTTAGGTCCATTGCCTCGCCCTGTGGCAGGCCCTTGACAACATCTAGCAACAAGATCTCTTTGTCTAGTTTTTTGAGTGCGCAAAACAGTGCGGCGTCTCCACCTACTTTGCCGGAGCCAATAATCGTAATCATATTTTGCGACGACTTTGCACAATAATTAAATCTATTGAAGCGTTTGCGCAAGCTGCAGCTGGAGAACACAACATGACAAAAATTAGCTACTTGGCATCATCAACTGATGTGGCTGGCCCGCTACAAACATGATGCGTGCCAAAAAATTACATCACGTGCAAAACTAACAACACACCATAATGCTCCAAGATGTGTGCTCGATACGGGCAAAGCTACTCCAAGAAAATGAGAATTTATATGCATTTTTGTCTCTTGCAACTCCATGGTTTTAGTCATCGATCCCCAGATAGCTGGGATCTCAGGAGACATGATGCTGTCATCCCTTGTGCATCTTGGGGCAAAAAAATCAAAGATAATCGATGGCGTCAGTGCCTCGCAAGACTACCTGCGGGGCTCCTCAATTAAGAAAATCGATTTCAAAAAGGTCGACAAGCACGGAATAAGAGCCACCTCGCTTGTCCTAAAATTAGACGAGCGCCATCACGAAAGAAAGGGAATCGAGATTCAAAACTGCATATCAAAGACTGCCCAAAAAATAGGGCTATCAGACAAGGCAGCCAAATTTGCAAAAGACAGCATCGAGATTCTGATATCTGCCGAATCAAAAATACACGGTGTCCCAAAAGACTCGGTGCATTTCCACGAAGCGGCAAGCATTGATACCGTAATCGACATAGTTGGAACTGCAGTAGCGCTCGATGACCTTGGCTGCTTTGACGAGGAGATCCTCACGCTGCCGGTCTCTGTAGGTAGTGGCACTGTAAGCTTTTCTCATGGCACGGTATCAAACCCGGCAGGCGCAATACTGGGCATCTTTGAAAAGTCAGACATCCTGATAAGGGGCAGCAAAGTCAAAGACGAGCTTACAACACCTACTGGTGCAAGCATGCTCTCAAGTCTTGCCGACAGATGTGTCGAATGTTACCCTCAAATGAAAGTTAGCGCAGTGGGTTACGGCGCAGGCAAAAAAAACTTTGAGGGCTTCTCAAACGTGCTCAAAGTGGTGCGCGGAAACACGCAAAGCAATCTGCAGTCGGACTCTGTTACAATCCTTGAGACAAACGTTGACGACGTCACAGGCGAGGTACTGTCTTATGTTGCAGACAAAATCATGGCAAGCGGCGCAAAAGACGTAACAATCGTGCCGACAATTACTAAAAAAGGCAGGCCAGGACACATTGTCTCAGTTATCTGTGATCACCACACCATAAACCAGATATTGGACCTGCTGGTTTCAGAAACCGGGACACTCGGAGTTCGCATAAGATCCTCTGAGAGGTTCATAGTGCCGCGCCAAATTCTAAAAACGAAGGTGCACCTCCACAACAAGGAATTCACAGTCCGCTACAAACTGTCGGCAAAAAATCAGTTCAAAGTAGAGTATGATGACGTCAAATCAATTGCGCAAAAACTATCCATGACGTTTAAACAGACCGAAGAATTAATCAAATCTCAGGTAAAAAGCCAACTAAAATGACAAAGCTCAAGCAACTCCAGGACTGGTTTTTGGACAAAAATGGTGTCGTAGTGGCACTCTCGGGCGGAGTGGACAGCGCCCTGGTCGCGTACGCAGCGCACGCAAGCTTGGGCAGCGCCGCTCTTGCAGTGACTGCGGACTACAAAACCTTGGCACAAGAAGAACTCCAGTCAGCAAAGACAGTATGCAGGGAAATAGGTATCAGGCACCTCATAATAGAGTACGACGAGCTGCAAAACGAGGATTTCGTCAAAAACGACAAAAACCGCTGCTTTTACTGCAGAACAGAGCTCTCAAAACACTTGCTCCAAGTCGCAAAAAAAGAAGGCATCCAACTAATAGTTGACGGAACAAACGCAGACGACCTTGTGGATTACAGGCCAGGAATTGTGGCACTGCAAAGCAACGGTGTGCGCAGCCCGCTGGTCGAGACAAACTTCACAAAGCAAGAGGTACGCTATGCCGCAAAACAAATCGGCCTCTCAGTGCATGACAGGCCGTCAAATGCGTGTCTTGCATCAAGAATTCCGTGGGGGCAGCGCGTCACTGCGCAAAGGCTTGCAAGAATCGAGATGGGGGAGATCTTTGTAAAACAACTCCTTGGCGCAAAACAAGTGCGAGTCAGAGACATCAGCGGAATGGCAAAAATCGAAGTAGGCGTCGACGAGCTGCATCTACTTGACAAAGAAAAGCTCTGCAAGCTTGAAGTGATGCTAAAATCTATTGGATTTGACTCCATGACGGTAGACGAGGAAGGGTACAGGACTGGAAAACTAAACGTGATTGCAGATTGATATATCTAGACAACGCGGCATCGACGCAAATCTCCGACAAAGTGCTCCAGGAGATGCTGCCATATCTGAAAGAAAATTATGGAAACCCATCGTCGATTCACAGATTCGGGAGGGTGGCGACAAAGGCAATAGAGACGGCAAGAAAAAGAGTCGCAGACCTAATTGGGGCCCAGCCAAGCGAAATTTTGTTTACATCGGGCGGGACCGAATCCAACAACACGGCGCTCTTTGGAATTGTAAATTCAAGGAAGGGCCAAATAATTACATCTTCAGTTGAACATGACGCAATACTTGAGCCATGCAAAAAATTAGAGTCGCAAGGCTGCAGCGTAGTCTATCTTCCAGTCGACAGCACGGCAACAGTCGACGTTGAAAAATTAAAGAGTGCGATATCCAAGGAAACTCTGCTTGTGAGCATAATGTATGCAAACAACGAGGTGGGAACAATCCAGCCAATCAAAGAGATAGCCAACATATGCAAACAGCACACTGTGCCATTTCACACCGACGCAGTACAGGCAGTGGGCAAAGTACCTGTAGACGTAAAGGAGCTCGGGGTGGATCTGATGTCCATCTCCTCCCACAAAATAAACGGTCCAAAAGGAGTGGGCGCCCTCTACATAAGAAGCGGCGTCAAAATCGACCCGTATCTGCTTGGTGGAGGCCAAGAAGGCGGCTTGCGTTCAGGCACCGAGAATGTCGCAAACATCGTCGGATTTGGAAAGGCGTGCCAGCTGGCAAAAGAAAACCTGGATAGAAACATGGCGTACCTCAGAAACCTCAGGGACACACTTGTCGACAAGGTGACAAGAGAAATATCACATGTGACGCTCAACGGCCACAAAGAAAACCGCCTCCCAAACAACGCACACTTTACATTCCTTGGGGTAAACGGAGAGGATCTCATCATCAAGCTGGACGAAAACGGCATTGCAGCTTCAACCGGCTCTGCTTGCTCCGTAAAAACGCAAAAGGCGTCACACGTGTTGGCAGCGATGGGCTTCTCCCACGAGCAGATAACCGGCTCACTCAGACTCACAGTGGGTCTTACAAACACGACTCAAGAAATAGAGCAAACTGTGGCAGCACTCAAAAAAATAGTCTCCGAACTACGCGCAGTCTCGCCATTTAAGGCAAAGTACGGATTTGCTAACTGATCCGCATTGGAATCCTTTTTGAAAGCAGTATCACTGATGTGACTGCTGCAACCAAGACTGCTGCGACCAGCGGCCCAAACTCGGGCACGACAAACGTCCCAATTATCTCAATGTCCGAGTCGCCTGCCTGGAACTGTATTGTGATCAGCCGCGAGTCCGCATCGGTAGTCTCTTGGTACGGAACCTCGAGGCCGTCAATCAAAATTATGTAGGTGTCGTCGGTGCCGTCGTTTTTCTTCGCATCGATCCACCTTCTCTCAAGGTCCATGGTGAGTGTGCCGTCTTTTTCCGCATCGATGGTCACTATGAGTCCCAAAATGTCAGGGTCGACCAGTATGTTCTTTACGGTGCCGCCACGTATGGTGTATGGAATATCAAACGTGCCGTACTGGCCGGCATTTACCTCAAATATGTTTGTCGTAGTACTTGCAGATTCTTTTGTCCTGTATTCAAACGTGGCTTCGTAAACGTTGCCAGCAACGCCGTATGATGCCTGTACGGTGTATTTGCCGTCGGTCTTAAAGTATGGCCCGTCAGCTATGAGTGTGTAGGTATAGCTTCCGTCCTGCGAGACTTCGACTTGAGCTATGTGTACCCGATTATTGTCCTTGAAGACCTGGATGATGAGCGGCGTATTGGGCAAGACAGCATCGAATCGGCCGGAAATGATTACTGCGTCTCCCTGCTCGTAAAACTCTTTTGCTATGCAAAGTTGTTTGCATTCTTGCGCGCTTGCAAATGTTGCAAAAGAAAACGACACCACTGCAATGATCAGGAGCGCAAATTTTTTCACAACCAAGCTTTGGGATGATCGTATATTTCCTTTTCTAGGGATTCATACTAAAAAATGAAAAAAGTAGTTGGCCTTAGTATCTTGGTAAGATGCTAAGTCGTGTTCTAGCGGAGACGGCAATTATTGATACGATTGCCACTGCTAGAATTATTGCTGCCATTGTGCCAAATTCTGGAACTGCATAAGTACCTATGATTTCGATCTCTGTAGCTCCTTCTGAGAATGTGATGTCAAGTGTCCTTGTTGCATCATCACTATCTATCTCCTCAAAGTCGGCCTCTTCACCGTCCACTAGGACGATAAAGTCGGTGTCTGCGTTACCTGATGTGGAATCCAAAACGTCTCTTGGAATCACCAGCGAGATAGACCCATCACTTTCTGCATCGATCATCAATACAATCGAAGTTGTAGCACTGCTGACTGTAGCCTTTTTGACTACCGCACCAGATACCTCATACGGCACACAATAGACTTTGCTTCCACCTTTTACGGCAATTTCGTCTGCACTGCATGCCATTCCTTCTTTAGTCGGAGTCTCACCCACGAGTTCTACTGTGACTTTGTTGTTGATCTCTTGTGGTCCGTACTGGACTCGGATGGTGTAGACACCGTTTTGCTTGAAGAGGGCACCCGCGGTACTAAACGAGGTCTCAAATGTGTTGTCCTCTGAAACTTCGACTTGTCTGACAGTCACGAGGTTGTTTTGTGGACCGTACACCGTGACTGTGACTGGGGCATCACCTCTAAGATTTGCAACAACGCCGCTCAACACAATTTCGGACTGGTGGTCGTAGACTCCTTGGTCTGTCCACACAGAGATTGGCAGGTTGTTTTGTCTTGCCAAGTTTGCTTTTGTGTAGACGTCGCTGCTGCCACATCCTGGGCATGCCTCCTCATCGAATGTAGATGCAAAAGTTGGTACTACTGCTAAAGTGCCTGCTGCAGCCATTATGGCAATTAGCACAGATAGTCCATAACTATTCATCTTAATTGGCGAATAGAATACTGACTATTTATGTATATTTAAAAAATGAAAAAAGTTGAGGATCTAGTACTTTGGCAGTACGAGTCGGCTCTTGGCTGAGACGGCAATTATTGATACGATTGCCACTGCCAGAATT
>DATLXX010000018.1:0-15846 GCA_035575435.1 Candidatus Nitrosotenuis sp. | reverse complement strand
CGTTTCCTTTAGAAACTGCCATCGTTGAACCAACGATTTGGGATTGTGTGTATGTGCTTCCGAATAAGGTCGCTGCCAATACCGCTACTGCTGTAACGGAAAATAGCATACTGTAACGCTTATTCATTGTGTTTGAGACTTCGACCAGCATATATAACAATTCCCATTATTTCTGTCAGAAATTTAGGGATTTATGCTGATATCTGCATTCCCGCTGAGAATTTATTTTAGTGGCATGGAGTTGAATCTGATTTGAAATACAGAATAGACAGGGATTCGCTTGGTGAGGTAAAGATACCCGCGGACGCATACTATGGGGCTTTTACGGGCCGCGCAGTCAAGCAGTACCATGTGACTGGCAAAAGATCACACAAACATCTTGTGTCGGCCTATGTTATGATAAAGCGCTCCGCCGCAGTTGCAAACATAAGAACAAAGGCAATTGACAAAAAGCGCGGAGACGCAATAATCAAAGCCTGCGACAAAATTCTGTCTGGAAGATTTTTGGATCAGTTTGTAATCGAGGAGATTAACTCGGGTGCCGGTACTGCATTCAACATGAACTCAAATGAAGTCATCTGCAATGTTGCACTTGAGATTCTTGGCAAAAAAAAGGGCCAATACGAGTATCTGCATCCAAATGATCACGTCAACATGTCGCAATCAAGCAACGATACATTCCCCACTGCCATGCACGTCGCAATTCTGCTCAACGTTGACGAAATGCTTGCATCATTAGACATACTAATAAAATCACTTGCAAAAAAAGCAAAAGAATTCTCATCATTTAAAAAAATTGGAAGAACCCATCTAATGGATGCCCTACCGGTCACACTCGGAAGCGAGTTTGCGGCCTATGTGACATCGGTCACCAAGGCGCGTAACGCAATAGTTTCGGCACGAGCTGAGCTGGAGTATGTCGGACTTGGCGGAACTGCAGTGGGCAATGGTGCAAACACTCCAAGGGGATACAGAAGCATCGCAATTGCAGAGCTTGCAAGGATTTCAGGCTTAAAACTAAAACCAGAAAAAGACATGCAGCACTCACTACAATCAAAATTTGCGGTAGCAAACATGTCGTCAGCTGTGAGGAACTTGGCACTTGAGCTAAGCAAGATTGCAAACGACATCAGGTTGATGGCATCCGGCCCAATAGCTGGGCTCTCGGAAATCGGAATTCCTGCGGTGCATGCAGGCTCATCAATCATGCCGGGAAAGGTGAACCCCTCCCTTGCGGAATGTCTCAACATGGTCTGTTTTGCTGTGGTTGGAAATGACACCGCTGTCGCAAACGCAGCTCAAGCAGGGCAGTTTGAGCTCAACGTGATGCTCCCAGGGATGCTAAAGGCCATGCTGGATTCTACTGACATGCTCAAGAACTTTTTGCCGATATTCTCAAGGAATCTAATTGACGGCCTTACTGCAAACAGCGAACGACTTGCACAAAACATAGAAAAAAGCCCCGTGATAGTCACACTACTTTCGCCAAAGATTGGCTACCAGAAATCCGCTGACCTGTTCAAAGAATCACTCAAGACAGGAAAGACGATACGCGAGCTTGTCGTCTCGCAAAATCTGATGACGCAAAAGGAAATAGACGCACTCTTCAAGTAAGATGGCAAAAATCTGGGTCGAGTCATACGGCTGTTCTGCAAGTTTTGCAGACGCGGAAATGATCTCGGGGCTTATTATAAACGGGGGGCACACTATTGCGCAAAATAGCAGAGAATCCGACTTGAATCTGATCGTGACTTGTTCTGTCAAGGACGCAACGGCAAACAAGATGGTAAACAGGATAAAGAGGCTCAAAACCAAGCCGCTGGTGGTCGCAGGCTGCCTTGCAAAAGCCGAGCCAAAGACTGTTCAAAAATTCTCAAGCGCGGCAAGCATGATGGGGCCAAATTCGCTTGGCAAGACACTCCAAGTCATAGAATCGACTCTTCGTGGGCAAAAACAAGTGGAGCTGGCGGACTCGGACCAAACAAAGACCGGCCTTCCAAAGGTGAGGCTAAACCCAGTCGTGGGCATTGTGGAGATCGCAAGTGGCTGCATGAGCGAGTGCACCTTCTGTCAGACCAAGCTCGCAAAAGGCGATCTTGTCTCATACCGTATTGGGGACATAGTCAGGCAGGTGCGCACCGAAGTGGGCGACGGTTGCAAGGAGATCTGGCTTACCTCAACTGACAATGGTTGCTACGGGCTGGACATTGGGACCACACTGCCTGAGCTTGTCAACAGGGTGGCGGAGATCCCAGCAGACTTTGCAATCAGAGTCGGCATGATGAACCCAATGTACATGCCACGCATAAAGGACGAGTTGGTAAAATCGTTTGAAAGCAGCAAGGTCTACAAATTTCTTCACATTCCGGTGCAGTCTGGAAGCGACAAGGTGTTAAACGACATGAAGCGGGGCCATACTTCAAACACGTTCAGAGACATTGTGAAGAGATTCCGCACCAAGTTTGGCCGGTTTACCATCTCGACTGACGTCATAGTCGGCTTCCCGACCGAAGACAGGGAGGACTTTGAAAAAACAATGGATCTATTGCGGCAGACAAGGCCGGACGTCGTGAACCTCTCAAGGTACAGCCAGAGGCCTGGCACCAAGGCTGCAGACATGGCGCAAATCAAAGTCTCCGAGGTGAAGAGACGAAGCAAGGCTGCATTTGAACTCATAAACAAGATAGCGCTAGAAAACAACAAGGAATGGATAGGCTGGAAGGGCGAGGTTTTCTTCAATGAACAAACGGAAGGCAAGATACGGGGACGAAATTATGCATACAAGTCGGTCTTTGTGGACGAACCAGTGCGTCTCGGTGACAAAAAACATGTCCAGATAACCGGGGCAACAAGTCACGGCCTGCAAGGCCAGATCGCAAGCTAAAACTTTTAGATCGGATCTTGGATCAAAATTAAGTAAGAAGGTTTTTTATTCTATTTTGCAAGGAGTCCTCATGGACTTTGTTCAGCCCGTCCTTTTGGTCGGAATCGGTGGCGCAGGCTCGAGGCTTGCAGCACACGCAAGCAAGTTGATTGGGGCCGACTGCGTTGCAATTAGCCATGACAGCAACGACCTAGGCTCACAAAACGACATTAAAATCCACACCGAGTCATACGTCAATCCTTCCGCATATCTGATAAGGGCGCAGGCTCAAAAGTCGATGGACAAGATCCGAGGCAGAATCTCAGACTATTCCACGGTTGTCATTTTTGCAAACCTTGCTGGAAAGGCTGGCGCTGCTATCTCTCCGCTGGTGGCAATGGCTGCAAAAGAGGAAGGAAAAAGGGTCTTGTCTTTTGCAATTATGCCGTTCAAGTTTGAAAAAGAGCGATTGTTTATGGCAGGCATCTCATTAAAGAGGCTGAGAACAAATTCTGATTCTACTATAGTGGTCGACAACGACGCACTGCTTGAGAGCAACCCTGACCTGACTCTCGACAAATGCTATGAAATCACAAACCATGCCATGATGTATGTGGTAAATTCGCTTGGCTCTGCTTCGATTTCAGACAATCTGAACATTCTTTCGACAAGCAAGGACGTCGAGGATGTTGAGGTGTCGCTGCGCGACTCTATCAAAATGCTGTACGATGATGCACCCCCAACTAGCATCAAAAAGACAATGCTGTATGTATTTGGTACGGACAACGTCTCTGTCGGAAAAATAAACGCAATCACTCAGACGATCAGCGGCATGTTCAATGAGAACAGCACCGCAGTTAGCTTGGCCACGACTCAGGGTGACAAGTCGCAGGTAGTGGTGGTGGCATCAGTAGAAGGCACACTCAAGTTTGACAGCTATGATCCACTTGGGATGATTCCACAAGAAAATGTCTTGGATTGGGATGAGCCTGAATCAAGCATCAAGACTGGAATCGAGCTGTACCAGTTAGAATAATTATTTCTTTTTAGATTTCTTAGAGTCAGATTTTTTTGCTGGCGCTGCCTCTTTGTTTTTTTCTGCTTTCTTTGGTTTTTCCTCGCTGATTTTTTTTGCATCCGGCTTTTCGGCCTTTTCTTTTGAAGCCGGCTTTTCTTCTTTTTCTTCAACCTTTTCTTTGGGTTCTGATTCTTTTGGCTTGACTTCCTTTTGGACCTCTTCTTTTTCCTCAATCTTTTTTTCTTCCTCGTATGGGGACACCAGCACATAGCCCTCCTCAGTCTTTGCCATCTTGACTCGGATCTTTCTTGGGGGGCTTCGGATGCCGTTTTTCCAAACGGTCTGACTTAGATCTTGGTCTATCTTGATCTGCTCTGTCTTCATGTGGTGCGCTGCAAACTCGCGGATCATGTTGATGGCGCGCTTTGCCCTACGGTTGTTTGGAGACAGCCAGACTTTGCCAAGATTGATTGTGTAGACTCGCTCTGCTTCTTGTGACAAGTCATCCTACCTCCACGTCGGTCTGTCTCCACTGCCTTCGCTTTGGATTGCTTCGGACTTGGCGCTTGGTCTTTAAGATGATCCACGCCGGCACTGCAGAATTTTGCTTGCGCTTCTTTAGCAGTCTGATCTTGCGTCCGGAAGGTTTTCGTGCCGCCATAAAATCTGAGGCAATTTACCCTCTTTTTAAATGAATCTCGGAAGATTTGGTTGTCTTGCCTTACAACAGATTGTTTTGTTTGAAAATGTCGTGGAGCTGTTTTAGAATTCTTGCCGAGGCGCCCCACACAACTTGATTCTCAAAGGTGGTGATGTATGCCTCAAAGAGAGCTCTGTGGTTTGGATCGTCGTCGGGTCTGAGGCCTTTCAGCAGCGGAACAAGCGGCATATGCAGAATCTCGTCTACCTCGTCGTAGTTTGGGCGAAGCTCCGATACGGCGTCAACGACTGTCAAAAAAGGAATTATTGTAAATCCTGAATTTCTAGTAGTCACTGGCTTGAGCTGACCTACAACTTGGTTCCGCAAAACCTCCAGCGAGATCTCTTCTCTTGTCTCCCTGATTGCCGTGTCCAGTAAGTCAGAGTCTTCTTCTGCAAGCTTGCCTCCTGGAAACGATATCTCGCCGGCGTGCAGCTGCATCGTCATAGGTTTTCTGATCATGATTGTCTTTAGCTCTGGGCCGTAGATAACTACCAGGACAGCGGCATGTTTTGTGTTGGCGTCGTTTATGTGAGGGTTTATTTTTGAGGTGAGCAACCTCCTCAGCGTTTCTATGCTCATCAAGCAGTAAAAGTGCTTTCGGATTATTGAATTATCCTGAATCGTTTAACCATAATTCCAGTTGATTTTGCACACTCATATTATAAACAAGTAGCATGGAGAATTTACAAATGACAATAAGGTATGAGATCAATCCGCCACGGGTGCTCCAAAATAGAGTTCTCTCTCACAAAGAGGTAAGAAGCTCACTTGGCAAAGTGGAAAAGAGGATACTTAGGGCAAGCAAGCTCTGCGACGGAATTCACCTGACCGACTCAGTACTGGGGGTTCCGAGGATCTCACCAATCACGACTGGCGCAATAATTCGAAACGACGGCCTCAAGCTTGACATCACGGCAAGCCTCCGCGTCAGGGATAGAAACATCACTGCACTCACGCAATCTGTCTATGATGCGGTGCTTCTGGGACTGGACGGCTTGCTGATACTCAAAGGCGATGAGCCACCAGACGGACCAAAAGACTCCAAGCTTGTGCCAAGTGACGTAGTAAAACACTTCAAGGAACTGGGCTTTGACAAAAATCTGGACTTTTTTTTGTCTATTCCGGCCAATCCGAACTTTGAGAAGATACAAAAAAAGATCGAGGCCCAGCCAAAAGGATTTATCACTCAGGTGGTGCAGTCTCAAGACCAAGTCTTTCGTATTGTTGATGCGCTAAAGCCTCAGGGTTTCAAGATAATTCCATGCGTGATGATACCTTCGCAAAACAATGCCAAGTCTGCTAAGATGCTTGGAATTGATTTTTCAAGATACGAGGAAAACATACTCGAGTTCATCAAGGAAATCTACAGATCGACAAGAGACATTCTGATAACGTCGCCAAACGACTTTAATGCGGCATTAATGCTTCTCACCAAGATGAGGAAAAAGTAGGGTGCTTTGCATGCAAAAAAAGAATTTTCTTGATGCTCTAAAAGAAAGAGTATTGCTCTTTGACGGTGCGATGGGAACAGAAATCCAAAAATTCGACCCAAAGCCGCAAGACTTTCCTGACGGCAAGGAAGGATTCAACGACGGCCTAATTCTCACACACCCGGAATGGATAAAGAAGATACATAGGAGCTACTTGGAGGCAGGCGCTGATTGCATCGAAACAAACTCGTTTGGCTCAAACAAGCTCAAGCTAGACGAGTACGGATATGGCGACAAGACAGTCGAACTCAACAAAAAAATCGCAGAGCTTGCTGTGGAGGTTGCATCGGAGTTTTCCGACAAGCCTAGATATGTGATTGGCAGCATGGGTCCGACCGGGTTTCTTCCAAGCTCCAGCGATCCCGACTTGGGCCAAAAGCCGATCTCGGAAATAAGAGAGGCATACGCCCTGCAAGCGGAAGGGCTGATACTTGGCGGTGTGGATGCATTACTAATAGAGACAAGTCAAGATCTGCTTGAAGTAAAACTGGCAATAGAGGGCTCGCAGGAAGCAATGAAAAAAGTGGGAAAAAAGGTTCCTCTGATTGCTAATGTGACGTTGGATCAATACGGCAAGATGCTTTTGGGTACAAACGTCCAGGCTGCATACACTACGGTTTGTGACATGGGGATCGACGTGTTCGGCCTGAATTGTTCCACTGGGCCGATTGAGATGACTCCAAGTGTTCGCTGGCTAAATGAACAGGACGACCTAAACCTGCTCGTGGTGCCAAACGCAGGGATGCCTGAAAATGAGGGGGGTCGTGCAATATACAAGATGACGCCAGATAAAATGGCAGAAGCACTCAAGGAGTTTATCACAAAATACAAAAAAGTTAGAATAATCGGCGGTTGTTGCGGTACCACGCCATCACACATTGCGGCGTTGCGCCAGGTAATCGACCAAAACGAGTCTACAAAATAATTCTCACTTCTTGCCGGTAAACAGATATTTGGTTATTTTTGTGACAAAGGAAACTTTCTTCATAAATGTTTGAAACAGATCTGGATATTCGAATGGATTTTCAGAATTCCAGCAAATCATGCTATATACGTTAATTGAGTAAACATTCTCATGAGTTACAGTACAATGTGCGACGTTGATTATCTGCAGAATTAGGGGGTGAATGATTTCTCAACTGCCTATGTTTTGATCAACTGTGATCTTGGGTCTGAAGAGCGCGTCATGACAGAGCTCAAGTCTATAAACAGAATCAAGGAAATTCGTGGCGTGTTTGGTGCATACGACATTCTTGCCAAACTCGACGCTCCATCAGACGAGCTGATTAAGGATATCGTTACCACGAAGATTCGAAGAATAGACAGAATACGTTCGACTCTGACCTTGATGGGAATAGAGGGACAGCAATAATGCACAGCCTAGTCCAGTATCCAGACTATGACAAAAAATGCAAAAAGCTCTGTGAAGAAAATGAGATCCGATTTGCAGGAATAGTGGACGAAAACGGCAAGCTCGTTGCGGGCGGGTTCAAGGTAGGACTGGTCCCACTTGAAAGGGATGAGCAACGTTTAGAGGAGTTCATGCGGTTTGTGTCTCAGGTCTCTCTCTTGAAATCATTTGATGACACACTTGGGCCGACGTGCTACATCGCGGCAAGAAGGGAAAAAGTGATTCTGATAAGTTTCCCGTTCCCCCTATCGAAGATCCTTTTGCTGATTTCTGCAGAGCCCACAATAGATATTGAGAAGCTCGCGGCACATGTTGTGAACATATTTGACAGCGACGAAGCTAGATTTGCCGAGCGCTAAACCATGGTCTTGATGGAGAAATCAAACGAATACTGGCTGTTTGAACAGAAATGTCAAGAACTGCTCAGGCTTGATGAAATAAGATTTGCGGGGCTCGTAGACCAGAAGGGAAGGCTCGTTGCGGGCGGCTTCAAGGAAGGAGTGACTCCACTGGAAGATGCTGCAGAGAGGCAGAAAATGTACATGGAGCTTGCGCTGCGCGTCTCGATGAGAAAGGAGTTTGACTACTCTCTAGGGCCTGTCAAGTATTCTGCGTCACGAAGAGAAAAGGCAGTCATGATGAGCTTTCCAATTGGTGCCAACATCCTACTTGTGTCTGCGAATCCAGATGTGGACATAGACAGAACTGCAAAAAAGATCATGAAATTGGCTGGCATACGATAAGCATGAAAAATCTCCTAAAACACTAGCTATACGGTCAAAATTAGAAAAACCAGTATATATTTAGAAAATCCAGCTTCAAGCTGATGAGGTTGAAGATTCCAAGGATAAGCTCGGCACTCAAAGCAGTTGATCTAAGGCAGGTGCCACCACCGCTGTTGATTGGTGAAAGACTCAACACACAGGGCTCAAAAAAGGCAAAACAGCTTGTGCTGTCTGAAGACTTTGATGGATTAATCGACCTCGCAAGGGCCCAGGTAGAAGACGGTGCACACTGTCTTGATGTGTGTGTTGCAACAACAGAAAGGGCGGACGAGTTGGAGTTTATGAAAAAGCTCGTCAAGCGTCTCTCACTCGAAATTGACGCGCCGCTTGTTATAGATTCAACTGACCCAAATGTGATAGAGGCCGCAATACAGCAGATACCTGGCAGGCCGATAATCAACTCGATAAATCTTGAAGGTGATGGAAGTAAATTCCACAAACTTGCGCCCCTGATGGCAAAGTACGGGGTTCCTGCGATCGCGCTGTGCATAGGACCAAAGGGCATGGCAAAGACACCGCAGGAAAAGCTAGAAACTGCCGAGTTGCTGTACGAAACTGGAAAAAAATATGGACTGCGCGAAGATCAGTTTATCTTTGATGTGCTTACATTTACGCTTGCAACCGGCGAGGCAGAATTTTTGGATGCCGGCAAGAACACATTGGAGGGGATAAGGCTAGTCAAGCAAAGGTTCCCAAACGCCTTTACGGTACTCGGCCTGAGCAACATAAGCTTTGGTCTTGTCCCAGCTGCACGTAAGATTCTCAACTCTGTGTTTTTGTATCACGCGGTAAAGGCAGGACTTGATGCAGCAATAGTAAACGCAAAGGAGATAATTCCATATTCTGAGATAGATGAAAAGGAACGCAAGTTAGCAGAGGATCTGATTTTCAATAAACATCCAAACGCACTTGCCGATGTGATTGCTTACTTTGAGCAAGTCAGCACCACGGCGCCAGAAAAGAAACTCGAAGTTGATCCAAGCTGGCCGGCAGGCAAGCGCGCGTATTTTAGAATAGTAAATAGGCTCAAAGAGGGAATTGAAGCAGACGTAAAAGCCGCAATAGCTGAAAAAATTTCTGGCGCAACAAACATTGCCGACTTGCCGCGCAACGTGACTCACCAAGCCGCGATCGCTACACTAAATGATGATTTACTTCCCGCAATGAAGGAAGTTGGCGACAAGTTTGGCGCAGGTGAGCTCATACTGCCATTTGTGCTCAAGTCTGCAGAATGCATGAAGGCAGCAGTCTCTGAGCTCGAAAAATATCTGCTAAAGGAGGAGGGGGCGAGCAAGGGCAAGTTCATACTTGGCACAGTGTATGGTGACGTGCATGATATTGGAAAGAATCTGGTCAAGACAATATTTGAGAACAACGGATACACAGTATACGATCTTGGAAAGCAGGTTCCCCTGCAGAAGTTTGTCGAAAAGATACATGAGGTAAAGCCGGACGCAATAGGTCTGTCCGCACTGCTGGTGTCAACGTCAAAGCAGATGCAGTACTTTGTAGAGCACGCAAGACAAAACAACTTTTCAATTCCAATTTTGTGCGGTGGCGCTGCGATAAACTCCAACTACATCAACAGGATTGCAAAGGAGGGAGGCATATACCCACACGGCGTGTTCTACTGCAAGACAATGTTTGACGGTCTAAAGACTATGGATAAACTGGTTTCAAAAGATCGTGAACGGTTTGTCAAGGAGTGGAAGGAAAGATTGGAAAAGTGGCAGGAGACCAAAGTCGAAAGACCAGAAGGCGAGCTGCCGCACTCTGGAATCAGGCCTGTCAAGGCGCCAATCCCCCCTGTGCTGAGCAAGCCAATCAGGCTGGAACCAAAAGATATCGACTTGGAGGAGGTCTGGAGACACCTGAGTAAAAAATCGCTTTTTGTACTTTCTTGGGGTCTAAGGGGCAAAGTGGATGCGGAAGCAGAGGGGGAGCGGCTCCTCAAGGAGTGGAAAAAAAGGGTGCTTGACGAAAAACTCTTTGAACCAAGAGCAGTGTATGGGTATTTTGCATGCCACAACATGGGCAACAAACTAGTGGTGGATTACACGGGTGGCCAAGTCACGTTCGATTTTCCACGTTCCACCCAAAGCAAACACCTTTGCATCGCAGACTATTTTGGAGAAAACGATATTGTTGCATTCCAGGCAGTCACCGTGGGATCCAAGACGCAACAGGTCATAGAAAAATGGAACAGAGAAGACAGATACACAGACGCGTACTATCTGCACGGGCTTGCGGTGGAAACAGCAGAAGCACTGGCCGAGCTTGTAAATAATCGAATCAAAAAAGAACTGGGACTTGATGGAAAAAGAGGATTGAGGTACTCGTGGGGTTATCCTAGCTGTCCGGATGTCTCGCAACATCATCTTGTGTGGCAGCTTTTGGAGCCGCAAAAATCTGGCATGACTCTGACTGAGGCAGGGCAGATAGTGCCGGAACAGTCTACTGCGGCAATAGTCGTGCATCATCCGCAGGCCGAATACTTTGTGCTGTGATTTGAATTAAATTATTCAAAATATGAGCAAAACCACGTACTTCATGCAAAAGCTAGGAACAAACAATCTGATTCGCGGTGCGACGTTCTTTCAACATGCAGGCGTATCGATCGTGTATGTTTTCATGCCCATTCTGGCTCAAAGCCTTACTACCAACATATTTGAAGTTGGTGTCACAATCGCATCATTTTTTCTTGCACAAATTCTGTCTAGTCTCTACTTTGGGAGGATCTCAGACGCAAGTGGCAAGAGACTGATCTTCATCAAGATGGGGTTCATCGGATGTGCAATCACATTCGGGCTGCACTATCTTGCGGATAATTCATTTTACTTGCTTTTGGCAAGACTAGGTGCAGGGGTAACAAGCGGCATGATGGTTCCTGCGATGCTTGCGTACACATATGAATCGGGAAAGGACAAGTCCAAGGTCGCGTCTGTGATATCTTTTCACGCACTAGGGTGGCTTGCGGGGATAGTGGCGGCTGGAATAGCAAACAATGAAAAGACCATATTTCTTGCGAGTGCGGCCTTGTTTTTAGCAGGGTTTGCAGTGTGCCTGAGGCTGCCAACCTACGCTGCTACAAAGGAGACTGGAACAGGCCTCACAAAACAAGTCATCACAAAAAACAGGTATTTGTTTTTGTCACTTTTGCTCAGACACGTGGGCGCAACCTCTGTGTGGACCATCCTCCCGCTTGTTCTGACTCAGACGCTTGGCGCCAAACTGTATGAAGTGTCTATGGTTTATGTCGCAAACACTGCCTCTGCTTTTATCTTGATGAATCTTATGGGCACAAAAATTATGACAAAAAATATCACCAAATTCAAGATAGGAATTGGCCTTACCGTCTTTGTCTTTGCCGGAATGGCCTTGATGACAGAGTGGTGGATGGCAATACCGTGTATGGCGCTAGTGGGAGTGACGTGGGCATTTTTGTATATTGGGGGAAGCATCCACCTAATGGAAAACAATCCAAAATCAACGTCCACAGGAATATTCAATTCCACAATATCGATTGCAAATGTGATTGGGCCTGTGGTAGCAGGCACGATTGCGTTTTACTATAACCAAGCTGCAGTGATGTATTTTGCAGTAGGGATCTGCATTGTTGCGTTTTTAGCTTCACTAAAAATGAAATGATGCTACAAACGCGCTCTAACGCAGACCCCATCTTGACATGACTCTGTCTTCCAGCTTCTTGAAGATGAGGCCGTCTATGAGAATCCCGATCAGCATTATCACTAGCATCATGGCGATGACCTGGGAGACATCGTTAAGCTGGCGGCCCACATTCAACAAAAATCCAAGGCCCAAGAATGAAAACAGCAACTCTGCACCAATGACTCCGCGCCACGCAAAGGCCCAGCCCTGCTTGAAGCCTGATATCATGTAAGGGAACGCAGCTGGAATCAGAACTTTTGTAATGAGCTGGCTGCCGCTTGCACCCATGTTTTGTGCAGCTGCCACAAAGTCAGGGTTGATGTTTTTGACGCCACTGTAGGTGTTGATTGTGACTGCAAAGATGGCACCTGCCACAGTTACGAATATGACGCCTGCATCTGTGAGGCCGAACCATACTATGGCAAGAGGTGCCCACGCGACAGAGGGAATGGATTGCAATCCGAGTATGATTGAGCCTATTGTTTGATTTACGGTGGGTACGCGTGCCATGAATATACCAAGAACGATACCTCCTGCAATTGCGATGGCAAGGCCTACAATCAGCCTCCACAGGCTTGTTCCTATTCCAAACCACAGGCTTCCGTCTACGGCGCCGTACCAGAGATCCTCGGCCACCTCGTATGGGGACGGAAATACGTTGTTCGGCCATATGTTTGCCGCATCAAGTGCTTGCCATACCAGCACTATTCCCACATAGAACGCCACTCGTTTCAGCGTGACATTGACTCTCATGGTTACTCCTTTGCCTTTACCTCCGGTCGAAGCTCGGCCGAAATCATCTTCTGGTATTTTACAAGCTCGTCGTCTTCTGCAAGCCGCGGCCTCCTGTAGTCTATTTCGACTATTTTCTTGATTGTGGACGGCCTGTGTGTAAATATGGCAACTTTGTTTCCAAGAATTGCTGCCTCTGAGATGCTGTGGGTCACAAACACGATCGTCTTTTTTGTTTTCTGCCAGATCATCTGCATTTCTACCAGCAACAGGTCTCTTGTCTGTGCATCGAGCGCTGCAAAAGGCTCGTCCATCAACAGCACTGCTGGGTCCATAACAAGGGCCCTTGCTATTGCGACACGCTGCTTCATGCCGGTTGAAAGCTGGTAGGTGTACGAGTTTGCAAATTTGGTCAACTGCATCATGTCTAGGTATCTACTTGATATTTCGCGCCTTTCTGGTTCCGGAATACCTGCAATCTTGAGGCCGAATTCCACGTTGTCGCGGACTTTGAGCCACGGAAACAGCGCTCCCTCCTGGAACACCAGTATTCGGTCTGGTCCTGTGCGTGTAATCGGCCTGTTGTCCAAAAGTATCTCGCCACCATCAGGTTTTTGCAGTCCTGCCGCAATCCTAAGGAAAGTGGACTTGCCGCACCCTGATGGTCCAACGAGGCACACAAAATCTCCGTCTTCTACTGTGAGATTTATGCCACCGAGCGCCTTTAGCTGCTGGCCGTCATGGTCAAAATATTTGACTATGTTCTTTGCTTCTAGCTTTGCCATTGCACGCCTCCATAAAATATGTCGTCAAGGTTGTAGCCGGAGCGGCCAAGGTAGCCAAGTTCATAAGCCCGCTGTGCAAAAATTCTAATCGAGTCTGGCTTTGGGTCAGACGTGATCACAATATTTGAAAACGACTTGTGGATGATGTTTGGATTAAGTGATTTTCCTGTGTGCTTTTTGTAAAATTCTATAAAGATTGCTTCTGTCTTGTCTGGGTTTTTGTTGATCCACTCGATGGTCTTTTTGTGGGCGGTGAGCCATTTTTCCACCCATTCCGGATGCGTTTGCACAAAGTCGGAGCGCGCGACAAGCAATGCAGATGCGAATTCTTTTTGCGGCCAGATTTCTTCCTCTTTGAAGAGACGCTTTCCACCAAGCTGCTCGACCAAAATCGTCGCCGTTGGTTCCGGCACCCAAGCTGCGTCGATGTCGCCCTTCGCAAAAAGCGTAAAGATCTCTGGGTTTGCAATGTTGTAAATTACGACGCTGCCACCTCTCTCGGCTGGGGTGAGATTGTTTTGTGCAATGTAGTGGCGCAGAGATACGTCTTGGGTGTTTCCGATGAACGGCGCTGCGATCTTCTTTCCAGCAAGGTCTGCACCAGAAGATATCTCAGAGTCAGCTTGGACTACAAAACTTGCCCCGTTGGCTGCTGCACCTGAGAGTATCTTGAGGCCTTGGCCACCTGACTTGACATATCCATTGACAAATGGGGCTGGTCCAACATATGCAATGTCTGCTGAATTCGCAAAGAGCGCCTCGATTGCTTGTGGCCCGCTGTCTACTATTCTGGTCTCAATTGGAATGTCTCCAAACTCCCTTGCGAACTCGCCGTTTTCTAGTCCGATTATTGGGACCGCATGCGTTGGATTTGCAAAGAAGACGACACGAATCCTGTCCTGGTCTGCCTCAGATTGCACGCTTAGGGTTACTGTGAGCATGATTGCTATTGCTGCAGCTACTGCGCCTGCCAAAACAAGAATTTTCATAAAACAGCGTTATGAAACTTTGGTTAAATAGTGATCGGATTTTAGCTGAAGCTATTTGCAAATTTTTGCCGTGAACCTTTTTCTAAATTTTTGAAATGAGAATTTTTCAGATCAGCACAAAAGATAAATGCAAAATGTATTGATGCAAAAGCTCTAATGAAGCAAAAGGCAGTGCTTGCTTTTTCTGGTGGACTAGACACGTCGGTGGTCGTAAAATATCTTCAAGAGGATCACGACATGGATGTAATTACTGTGACAGTAGACGTAGGAGAGGGAAGCGACCAACGCAAGATTGCAGCCAAGGCAAAAAGGCTGGGTGTTTTGCGACATTATGCAATTGACGCAAAAGAAGAGTTTGTCAAAAAATTCATTCATCCAGCAATCAAAGCAAACGCACTGTACCAAAAAAAGTACTGTCTTGCCACATCGCTTGCGCGACCATTGATTGCGCAAAAGGTTCTGGAGGTGGCAAAAAAAGAAAAAGTGGACGCACTGGCGCACGGATGCACAGGAAAGGGCAACGACCAAGTGCGATTTGATGTCACGTTTGCATCCGGCTCCAGCCTGCCAATAATTGCGCCCATTCGGGACTTGAATCTTGACAGGGCTACTGAATTAGAGTTTGCAAAACAGCATGACATTCCAATAGATACGGTGTCAAAAAAGTTCTCAATTGATCAGAATCTCTGGGGGCGTGCAATAGAGGGAGGGAACTTGGAAGACCCATACAGTGAGCCACCATCAGACGCATTTATCTGGGTAAAGACAAAAGACCTGCCAGACAAGCCACGATATCTGGAAATCGAGTTTGAAAATGGAATCCCAGTCGCAGTAGACAAAAAGAGGATGTCTCCTGTGAAGCTAATCGAGTACACAAACAAAGTGGCTGGATCTTGTGGTGTGGGCATAGTGGACCACATTGAGGATCGTGTGGTCGGCATCAAGTCGCGCGAAGTGTATGAAACTCCAGCGGCTTTGTGCATCATTGAGGCTCACTCTGACTTGGAAAAAATGGTGCACACAAAACACCAAAACAAGTTCAAGGCCATTGTGGACCAAGAATGGGCTTGGCTTGCTTATTCTGGCTTGTGGCAAGACCCACTTAGGGCAGATTTGGATAAATTCATAGATCAATCCCAAAAAGTGGTCACAGGCACAGTCAAGTTGAAGCTATACAAGGGTAACATGCGGGTTGTGGGACGCAAGTCCAAGTATTCCCTGTATCGACACGATGTTGCTACCTATGGAAAAGGCTCGGCCTTTGATCAGAGAAAGGCGACCGGCTTTGTCGAGTTGTGGGGACTGCAAACGACAGAAGCTAATAAATTACTAGACAAGAGGTGAGAAGGATCGTAATGAACTGTTTAGAATGTGACGCAACAATCAACGTGCCAGAAGACG
>DATLXX010000017.1:0-123454 GCA_035575435.1 Candidatus Nitrosotenuis sp. | reverse complement strand
GCCAGTTTACTGGTACGCCGCAGCAGCGGAACAAAATCAACACCATCATGCCGTCGTCTGTGCCGTATCTTGATGCCGCATATCAGCTGCCGCCTCATGTCTGCCAGTATCGATATTTTGACGAATTTCCTTCGTAGCTTGAGGTGTTTGGTGTAATGGTGTGAGGCCTGGCCGTGCGAGTCCCGTGGAATCGATTCCAGCAAACATCCTGCGTATTCTGGCAGACATTACAAACGATTCTAGGATCCTAAGCAGCAGGCCATGTGTGAGGCGAGCAGCTGCCTTCTGTAGTGTAGTGTAGTGTGGAATTCTGGACAAACCGAGGCATTCTTGTATACCAATACATTCATGCTGCGCTGTGCGCCATACCAAAAAATCAACGAACTTACGGTAACTCTTGGCTTCGTACTGATATAGTACAAGACTGTGTCGTTGGTACCATACCATCAGGTGCTGCCATACCGTGTACACATGGTTGGATTTTTGGTGCAGGTATGGTGGATCCTGGCCCTCTTTATTATGCACATCATTGTACGAGCCATCTTGACATATCTTGATGGTCTCATGGAACGGTAACAATTTGATTAGCTTTAGATCTGACGGTACTATCTGATCCACAAATTTGTTAAAAATCGGTGATTTCTACAGGGCTTGTTTCTTAATAAATTCGTACTCATAAATTTCAGCCCAGAATCCAGTGGATTTTTTGTATTGTGATAAAGACAAATTTAAAAGAATAAACTCGAAAAATCATCATGCTGCCACAGTACTGGAAATTGATGCTGCCCATTTTGAAAATCTCTGCTGACGGTAAAACTAGACACATAAACGAGCTTGAAAACATTTTAGCAGAACAGTTTAGTTTAACAGAAGAAGAGCGAAATCAGCTTAAACCCAGTGGAGGAGAAACATTGTTCGAAAATAGAATACGTTGGGCAATGTTTGATCTTAGTAAAGCAGGGCTCGTAAAAAGAGAAAAAGCTTCTGTAACAATTACTGAAGATGGAAAAAAGATTCTAGTAACAAATCCAAAAGAGATCGACCGAAAATTCTTGCTCATGTTACCAAAATACGCAGAGTATTACAAGAGCATGATGGAAAAAAGAAAAGAACGCTCTGATGAAGAAAACATCGAAGTAACTGCAAATGAATCCCCAGAAGACATGATGATTAACGGTCACAAGATAATTCGCAAGAATGTTGAAAAGGATTTGCTTGAGAAGATCGAAAGTATTTCACCACAGTTTTTTGAGCGGCTGGTCTTAGAATTGGTACGAAGTATGGGTTATGGAATAGATCATACTGTTTTGGGAAGGACCGGAGATGGCGGAATTGATGGAGTGATTAAAGAGGATAAACTTGGCTTGGATGAAATTTATTTTCAGGCAAAACGCTGGAAAGGGACAGTGCCAATTCATCAGGTGAGGGATTTTACTGGTGCACTCATGGCTAACAAATCCAAAAAAGGGATCTTCATAACATCGTCTGATTTTTCTAGTGATGCTTATTCGTTTGTAAAAAACATCGATAGTAAAATTATTCTAATAAATGGCGAACGGTTAGCGAGATTCATGTACGACTATAATTTGGGTGTCAAAGTACAGGACACTTATGAAATCAAAAAGATTGATGATGATTATTTTGATGAATAATTTCCACTAATATGAAACTAATTTTCTAAGTGGCTTTTCGTTTTTCAGTTTCTACCTTCAACGCATTAATTAATCTATCATATTCAGAGTAAACAAATTCGCCTTCTCATCAAATTTTCCCCATCTTGACCAGATATTCTCACTACTATGACGTTCGTGTTTTGTATTTTTTACATCCTGATACATAGAAATGAGTTCATCATAACTTTTCTTGTTCAAAAACATTCAACCATTATTCTTCAACTACGAGAATGAACAATCCGCGAGGCTAAGGTTTGAAGATGTAAAAACTTGTCAAAAATTATCATACAAAACCGATTTTATTAATAATGCCTCTTTTTCACTTATGCCATATAGTTTGAAGATCATATCGTCTAACTCTTCTAATTGTTGTTTAAGCGGACCAAAAACTTTTGATGCTTCAGAACATCGTTTGTGGAAATAATCTTCCCATTCATCTTTCTCTTTTAATGGAATTTTGGTATGAATTGTTTCTATTTCATTTATAAAATCAGAAAAACTCATTTCATAATATGTTTCTAATTTTTTAGAAACAATTATGTCTGGAAAATATTCTTGAAGTCGGTTAAAGAATTTTTTATTGTGTTCATTCATGATGGCTTTATTTGTTAAGATTCTTGTAACCAGATTATCTATAATTGAGGTGTTTTTTGATTTCCTTATTGGTATTTTCCCAAGATAAGGCTTATCTAAATGAACTGTTAATTCAGAGTTATTTATTATTGCGTATCTGAGATAAAATGTAATTAAACTTGAATTTAAAATTGCCAAAATATATTCATAAGAATAATTATCATCAGTTAGAATAAGATTATTTACAGTGTCATCTGTTGGTAGTTGATTTTCTTCAATAGTCGCAACAATTTTTGGAACACTAGAGGCAACATTTTGATAAATGATGCGTTTTTTAGTAAAAATATCTTTTTTTGAAGAAATTCTCGAATCGTTAGACTTTAAATATCGATTTGGTTTTCTTTTATTTCCGTCTTTAATCAAATAACGCTCTATGTTTGTGCCACCTAAAACTTGAATCAGTTCACTCTTTTTTTCTAAAAAGTATTCTGATGATTTTACTGTGATCCCACGTGGCATGTCGGAAATATTTTCTAAACGATCGGAATCTGTTTCAATTTTTTCAATTAATTTCAGTTTTTGTTTATCGAGCCATGTGAGAATAGCATTTCGTTTTTTAAAAAATTCTTGAGGAATAGTATCGATTTCATTAAATTTAGCTAGAATTTTGGTTTTTAATTGTCTAGAGTTCTTTTTTACTACAATGATTGTTTGTTCCAATCCAACTTCATCCCATTGTTTGCCAACGTCATTTACTAAAACCAATGAGTAATCAAGAACAAAGTTTCTGATAGGAATCCATGAATCTACAGTAAGAAATGATTTTGGAATGATGAAGCTTAGCTGACCATCGTTACGTAAGAGATCAAGACCTTTTTTAATGAACAGTGATGCCACGTTAAGAACACCATTGGTTAAAATGCCACAGTCTGGCGAATTTTTCAAAATATCGTCTGATTGTAGGTTGAAATATGGAGGATTGCCAACAATAATATCAAAACCACCATATTTCTGATGTAACACTTCAGGAAATTCCTTTTCCCAATCAAAAGCTCGAGGATCTACACCTGTATCACTAATCAGACTATTTCCAATTTTGATATTTTTGAGGGTACTTAGTTTTCGATGTTTTGATGCAATCTTGAGAAATAAACTTAGTTTTGTAATTTCTACGGACTCTTCATTAATATCAACGCCGTAGATGTTGTTTTCCACAAAGATCCTTGCTTCTGCATCCTCATTCCATTTTGTTAACTGAAACTGACTTCCCGTGGCATATTGGCCTCTTGATTCTTTTATGATTTGGATTTCTTTGTGAATCTCTAACAGAATGTCGACTGCTTTGACTAGGAATGCACCACTTCCACAAGCTGGATCAAGAATCTTGATTTCTTTGAATTTCTTCTCTAATTCTTCTATGTTGTCCATGTGTTCTTCAATTAATTCAGGTATAGAATTAGTTCCTGACTTTGACAGGTATGGAACTATTGTGTTTCTGCAAATGTAATCAGTAATGTGTTCTGGTGTATAGTATACACCTTCTTTTTTCCTTCGTGAAATACTCTCTCCTCTTAATTCTTCTAAATCGGAAATGGACTGCTCAAAAATATGCCCTAAAATATTGACATTAACTTCCGTTGTGAAATCAAACGAATCCATCATTAGCAGATTTACTATAATTGGGTTCAGCTCATTCTGATATTTGTTGATGATTTTCTGTGTCTCTTCGTTTGGCTTTATTCGAAGTTTGGAATGCTGTCTTACGTCTTTGAAGAATTTAGCATCCTTTAGATCTGGAAAGTGGATTTTGGACGGTATTTGTTCTTGGAACAGCCCACCATTAAATCCAAAAATTCCCAGTCTGTGAGAACCCTTGTCCATTGCTTGGAACAAGCCCAAAATTTCATCTGAGACCATCTTGGAATGCTCGGAAATCAATGGAGAGTTCAACACTTCGGTAACTCGCTTTGTGAATAGTTTATCTTCAAGAAAGTCGTGGTCTTCGGCAAAGAACATGAAGATAAGACGGTTCAAGTATAGCTGTGTATAGTGAATTGCATCGTCTTTTGTAACTTCGGGATTTTCTTGGAATGATTTAATCATCATCAAACGGGTTTCATGGAATAACTTGTAGAATTCTTTGGTGAATTCACGCTCTTCTATAACGGATTCTTTGTGAAGTTTTTCGACAAAACCTTTGTCTATTATCCTATCTTTGGAGAATATTCCGATGAACTCTTTGAGCTTTTCATCATTTTTCTTGATCGAATTAAAGTCAAAGATGTGATATTTTGAGTAACCGTGCTGTTTTGTGATTAGCACAAATTCCTTGTAATTAGTACACACGCCATAGTCCAACCCAATGCTTCCCATATAGTCCCATGTCTGCTTGATGGGAGTTTCATGTTCTTTTTTGACGCGATGCTGAGGCGCAAACAGATCTTTGACGGATGTTCCTTTTGCCTCAAAACACAGAACGTTCCTTCCCTCAGAGTTTGCAAACTGAAATTCCACATTCCCTTTTTCATAATTTATCTCCTTTATAGGGTATCCCAGAATATCCTGAAGGATTATCTGCATGAATTTTGGATAGTTGCTTTTTTCGTCTTCTAGTTTGTTGGCTTCTAACAGCTCAAGCCATTCCTTTGCGGCCTGCCTCTGTTTTGAAGTGATCTTAACGTCTTGGCAAAGTCTTGTGATCGTCTTTGTGTTGAAAAGAAGGTTAGCCTGACTAGCCATGATCTATCGAAACAAATCAGGTTGTTATATATTTCCGTATTTTTTATCTATGAATCTTGATCTTATCTTCCCAGATATATGGGTGATGTTTTTTCAAATATTCTTTGAATGCATCACGTATGGAACTGCCGTATTTTAAATTGAGAACATCATCAGCAATTTCTTCATACCATGTTGAAGTGGTTTTCAAAATTTTATTAGTATGTGGCATCTCGTTGTGTAATTCTTCAATCAATCTGTGTACAATATGTTTTTCCTGATTTTGTAGAAGAATGCCTATCAATCCAATTGTTTTATCTTCAATATGTTTTTTAGTAAATTCAAATAATTTGTTGCTTTTGCTACAGATTCCATATGTGTTAGAAGAAAATTAGCCGTCAATTCAGAAAAACTAGGCGAGTTTCATTTTGAGAAATCTGCAAATGATGTTTTCTATTTACAAAACGGATTCTATAGATTTGATGGAAAATGGAAGCAAAGAGGTTTGGGAAAACTGGGATCAAAGGAAATTGAACACATTAATACTTTTGAAAGAAACGGAAAACTATTGTGTCAATTGAAAGTAAAAAGAAATACTAGATTGCGAACCTCTATTCTGCAAGAGAACCTCTCTGAGATAGGCAAGATCAAAATAATAACTATAGAGATTAATCTTAATGCAGATAGAAAGCGATTCTGGCTTGGAAAGATTGATTCAATTGAATCAAGGATGCTAAACGAGTCAGTGCCGATATTATTGAATCACTTTAAAAAAGGGCAAATCTAGTAGTATCTCTGATGCAAGAGGCCAGAATATCGCTAAAAACCATGCCGATAAAAGCTGAAGAGATAATTTTTGATCATCCCCACGCACCATTCAACAAAGATTCCATTACAAAAGAGATTCAAAGGCAGAAGCAAAAATTTATGCTGTATTTGGAAACAAAAGAAGTTTCATTCAGAGTTCCTGACATCATGGTAGGAAGCACGGGAATAACAAATAGCTGGTACAAAGCATTAGATTGTTTTGGTGTACAGCAATATGAGGCAACAATTCTCTTTGCATCAATAGCAGTCGAAGCTGTGCTTAATCACGACAAAAGATTATACAATTACAAAATGAGAAGCCCTAATAAATGGATAAATTTAAACCAAAACAACCTCAAAATAGCATCGAAAAATGGCATAGAAATTTCAGCCTTGCTAGATAGGGACTGCAAGGGTTCTGAATTCATAACCAGACGAAACAAAATAGCGCATGGCGACATTAGTGGTTATGTGAGCTATTTGTATAATGAAAAACCGAATCGTGCGTTGCTTGAAAAAATAATGGTTACAAGAAAACATGCGCTCAATCAGCTAAACCGAAGCTTTCGATTCATAACTACTTGGGCAGAAACAAACCCCACGATAATCTTAGAGGGCATAGAACAGATAAGATCTGCCACCAGATAACACATGTTGTTTGTTCAGCAATCCGAACAAAATATTCGGCTTTTAGCTAAGCAACATGTGGAATCATTGAAACCTAAAACATCTTTAGCTCTTTTCGTAGATTTGAGCTAAAGACTCGAGCTAAAGAGCTAATCTCATAAATTACGCATGATTTTAGCTCGTTTTAGCTCGGTTTTCGTGCACGGAAGAAAAAGGGTCTATTCATAAATGAGCTAAGCTAAAGAGCTAATTTCGTAAATCACGAATGAGGGTTTCGTGCACGAAACAAGCTTAGAAGAGCTAATCTCATAAATTACGCATGGTTTTAGTTCTGGATTAGATCTACAAGAAGGGTTATGAGATTGAGAATTTTACGTTATGATGATTCTTTTTACCGCAAAGTGTCAATGTTGAAGACTTGTGATGAGAAAGTAAAGTGCATATGTTCCACCCCCTACAAGTAATATAAATACTCCAAATCTTAGATTATTTGAGAACGTATCATCAACGTGATTTTCTTTTGATAACCTTGTCTTGATAATCGTTGTTACAAATGCAAACAAGAGTGGAATTCCAATAATTTCCAACACATGTGCTAAGTCAATTGATGCTACAAATGTCTCAACATCAGTTATTGTTTCTGAAATCAGTTTGCTGAAAATATAGAATGGATTCACCATGAAGTAGATTGCATGAATATAGATAACAATTGATAACAAAATATAATACACTAAGGCTTCCTTTCTATGCTTTAGGTACAATCTCCTCAAACTCTCACGAATTTGATAGAATGCTAAGAATAGAAGGATAGTTAGACAAATAAACAAAATTGGGACATATATTGATTGAAGAATGATGTATTGGAGAACTAAATTGAAAGCAAGATGTCCGTGAAACATGGTGAGGAAATATATCGCCATTCCACACCAGAAAAATGGATTTTTGAAATAATCCTTTATGAAAATTACTTGAAACAAGTTACAGTTTCTATGTATTGATGAGTTTGATGTATTTCCAACAATTCCTACTTTTGCAAACTCTCTAGACAGCGTCTGTTTTTGTGTGTGGGAGGTGGCATTCTATTTTTAGAGCTTTTCTGTGAATTCCTTGGTTCCATCTTTTGTTATAACTAGGACGTCTATTCCATCGCCTGAAAACGAGTCCCTCATTGTTGCGGCCTTGACAGACTTTACTGCCAGATCTACTGCCTCTTTTTCTTTCATCCCAGGTTTGTACTGCTGATCCAAGACCCCAAGTGCCATCTCGGCCCCAGTTCCAACTGCCGCATAGTCATCCGGCAGAACCGAACCAAGCGGATCTAGCGTGTATATTGCGGGTTTGTCCACCACACCACCAACTATGACCTGTGTCAAAAGCGGAAAGAATCTTCGCTCATACATCAGATTTGACATCATTTTTGCTATCGAGTTTGGAGGCACGTCACGTTTTAGCTCCATTTTGCGGATTTTTGCGAGCGCCTTTATCTGCAAAACCAGGATCTGCATGTCTGCAACAAGCCCAGCTATGGTGGCGCCCACCTTTTCAGTTAGAGGAAACGTCTTTTTCGTGGTCTTGCTTACCAAAAAGTTTCCATATGCGATTCTTTTTTCGCTTGCAAACACCACGCCGCCATCAAAGGTTATTCCCACGGCGGTTGCGCCAGGCATATACATAGACATGATCAGACCTCCCTTTGAGACGCATTAAAGTCTTTTCAACCAGATCATGCGTGCCCAGCAAAGTTGTCAATTATGAGGCACATACATTTTGTCGTCTTTTTGAGCAGATCGATTCTGGCAAACTCGTTTGGGGAGTGAATTCGTGCGAACATGTAAGTTGAGCCGATCGACACACACGGTGCCTTTAGTATGTCGACAAACGAGTGCATTGGCCCGGTGCCCGCGTTTGAAATGTTGATAATGTAATCCCCAAAGGACCTCTTTGCGGCCTCTCTTACATCTGCCACAAACGGATCATTTGGGTCTGTTCGCGCCGCCGCCTCTCCATGAAACACCTTCACTTTGATGTCTGAGAACCCTTTTTGCCTGAGATGTCTTTTGAGCCTTGCAAGCTGTCTTTTTGGATCCATTTTTGGCACCAGTCTAAAATCAATTTTCACAAGAGCCGATGAGGGAAGCACGGTTTTTGCGCCCTCCATGGTGTAGCCAGACACGAGTCCAGCTATATTGCAGGTAGGATCTCCTGCCAGTGCTTTTTTTACATCAAGTCCCTTTTTGCCGTTTACAAATTCGTGTATGCCATATTCGGCCTTAAAGCTGTTCTCGTCAAACGGCTCCCTTTGAAGCAGATTGATGTCCGACTTGGTGAATGGTGTGACCTCCTTGTACCAATCTTTTATCAGTATTCTGCCTGAGCTATCACGCAGTGTTTTTAGAGCTTCAACAAGCCGCCATGCAGGATTTTTTATTATCACCGCAAGACTAGAGTGCGCATCCCTGACTGCCTCTTTTGCAGACAGCTCAACATACAGCAGTCCTTTCATGCCAAGACCTATGATGGGCCGGTTCTTTGAATCAACGTAGCCAAATTCCCAGATCACTGCGTCGCACGCAAACTTTTTTTTGAATTTTTTAAGGTATCTGCCTATGTTGATGCTTCCCACCTCCTCCTCGCCCTCGATTACAAACTTGATATTGCACGGCACATCTCCCGTTTCTTTTAAGAATGCCTCCACCGCCTTTATTCTCGTTACAAGTTCGCCCTTGTCGTCTGCTGAGCCGCGCCCAAACACCTTGTTGCCGACGACCCTGCCGCTGAACGGGTCGTTCTCCCACAGCTCAAGTGGCTCAACTGGTTGGACGTCGTAATGATTGTAAAACAAAAGCGTTTTGTTTGGGTTTTGCTTTGACTTGACTTCGCCGTATACAAGCGGTGCTGCACCTTTTATCCGAAGCACCTCTGAAGATATCCCGGATTTTTTGAGAAGGCGATTGACCAGCACTGCGCATTGTTCAATTCCCTGATTTTTTGCAGACACGCTCGGCTGCCTTATGAGCTCCTGTAGATCCGAAACCAAGCTACCCATGTTCCTGTCCACATGTCTGAGAATGTCGTTCATCGTATCACTTTGTCGAATGGTTTCATGACTGTCGGAATTTCTTCAATCAAGTCGGTTGACAGCATGTGCAGACCGTTCTTTTTTTGCACCAATCGTCCTGCCAACCCGTTGACATATGCTGCGGCAGCTGCAGACTCGATTGGATTGCGATTTTTTGCCAAGATTCCAGCCACAAGACCTGAGAGGACGTCGCCGGTGCCCCCAACAGTCATTGCCGCCAGATTTTTCGGGTTGACAAAGGTTTGTTTGCCGTTGGATATTACGTCGGTGCTACCTTTTAGGAGAATCGTCACTGCGTTGTCCTTTGCAAATTTGGCGACCAATGCCGTTCTTTCTTTTATTGATGACGGCGGCATCACCCCGAAAAGTCTTTTGAACTCTCCTGCATGAGGCGTCAGCACGACGTTTTTGTCAGGCAGCAACGGAAGTACGTTGTGCACAAGCGCACTTGCGTCAAGTGAGAGTCTCACATCCTGTGAGACAAGCGAGTTTATCAAAATCTTGAGTGCCTCTTCGTCGCCCACGGCAAGGCCCATTCCTATTGTGGCCGAGTCAAGATCTGGAGGAATTTGGCCTAGCAGTTTGTTTGCCGACCCACGCGTCAGCTTGGCGTCCACCATGGGAATTACGATCAGATTTGGCGAAATTGAGCGCACGGAGGCAGTGATTATTTTTGGAACTGCTGTGTAAACAAGGTCAACTCCTGACCGCAGTGCTGCAAGCGAGGCAAGCACGGGCGCCCCATGATACATGTAGCTGCCGCCCACCACCAGCACCTTGCCATTTTGACCCTTACGCGAGTCTGGTTTTCTTGGTGGAATGAATTTCCTAACCAGTGTCGCTTGTAATTTCTGTGCCACTGTTTTACAAAGAATATGTATGGTTAAATTTTCTTCTGTTTGTTTGAAGGGTCGTTTTCTTGTTTTTCTGCGTCCTTGATCATCTCCCTTATTGTTTCAAGGACCTCTTTTGATTTGGTTTCGACTTGTTGTGCCAGCCAATCTCGCTCAAGTTTGAGCTGTTCTTCGGATTTTTGCAGTTTTAACAATGCCTCCTGCAGCTGTTTATTTAGGTCGTCTGAGCGTGCTTTTTCCTCTGCAAGTTGTTTGTTTGCTTGTTCAAGCTGTGCAATTTTGTCATCAAGTTCGGTGTTGAGTCTTAGCAGGACGCTCTCTTTCCACTTTTGTTCCTGCTCATGCTTTTCAAAATCCCGTATTTTGTCATTTAGAAGTGACGAGAGATCCTCAAGGAGCTTTTCACGCTGAATTGCTTTTAGCTTGCGTATGTCATCGCCGACTCCGAGCTTTAACAGATCTGCTTTGGTTATGTGATTTTCCGAGTTTATTGTTCCAAAGTTATCAAGGTTTCTTCGCGCCTTGGCCAGATCTGTGACTACGGATTTTTTGGACTGAGACAGCAAACCACGTCTACTTTGTTGCATGCATAAAAAGACTATTAGATTGTGTCTGTGCGCAACGCACAAACACGCCGGTTGAGCCTAGGCTGCCTGCTTTCGGTCATAGAATGCCTTTCTCGCAAAGGCAAGATACGTCGTATGCCCTATACCGTAGAAGGAGTGCCTTGTCTTTCCCTCTCGTGCCTCAATTGTCCTCAATATGTGCTCGCTGCACTCAATGTCGGTGAACTCGTTTTCAACCAGCGATGCTGTGAGTTTTTCTAGCTGATTCATTGTCGGACAAATCGCTACAAACGCGCCGCTGCCCTTGAGCATCTTGCGCACCTGCGGTACCACCGTCCAAGGATCACCCAAATCCACTACTGCCAAATCCACATCATCGAGAGGCATTTTTTTAGCAGTCTTGATGTCCAAGTTGTGCATGGTGACATACTTTATCATGCCCGCTTTGGTGATGTTTTTTTTGGCGATCTCCATGAATTGCGGTTCCACATCAAATGTGTATACGTGCCCACGCGGCTTGACCAGACTTGCCAAAAACGTAGTGAGTGCGCCGCTGCCAGTGCCTATCTCCACTACTGTCTGCCCGCTTTGCACGCCGGCCCTCGCTGCAATATACCCCAAGTCCTTTGGGTAAACAATCTGTGTTCCGTGTTGGCTTTTCATTACAAAATCATGTATTGTAGGCTCAAGCAGATAGACATACTTGTCCTTGTTGGTCCTTATTCTGCTCCCAAATTCCTTCCCAATTGCATCTTTGTGTTTTATTACACCCACATGAGTGTGCAGTACTTGGTCTTTGGATATTTTGTTCAACCATTTTTTAGAATCACTATAAAAAAACAAAACGTATGAGTTATTCTTTATCTTTGCCATATATTGGCGTTTTATGTTTTGGATAAGAACCTATCTAGAATGTCTTTGCTTTTTGGATCTTTCTTAACGCGTCAAGGTAATCTCGAATTTGCGCGTGTGTGGGATTTAGATCCTTTAGATTTTGTATGTTCACGTTTAGTTTTGCGAGCTCATCGTAAATTGTCTTGTCTTCGATTGTATCGATTAGATCTTGGAGCCCGAACGGTTTTTGCAGCAGCTCCACTATCTGTTTGAGGTTTTTTATTGAATCCGCCAGCGTTTCTTGCACGTATGCTGATGCAAAGATTATCCTCTGTGACGGGTTCAATGCCAGTATCTCCTTTGCTGCATCGAGGCCGTTCATTTTTGGCATCGAGTAGTCAAGCACTACTGCGTCGAATGTATTTTCAGAGTTTGCGGAATATTCTTTTGCATAGACATCAACGCACGATTCGCCATCGCCGGTAGTGACAACCTGGTGATTTCTATCTTCCAGAACAGTTCTGTACTGGGAAAGAAGGTCAGGCTCGTCGTCGGCAATAAGTATGCGCATGCCTAGATATGAATGGAACGGATTTATAGCATTTATTGCGTTATTGCAGTACGAGAACTTCGCCCTTGTAGACACGTTGTATGACATCTATGACGCTATCAATTTCGTATGGCTTGTAGATGATTGCCGAGGCGTTGAGTGCCTTTAATCTTTTTTCTGTGTCATATGTGAGGTCCGCCGTCACCATGATTACTTTGGCTGCAGGATCAATTTTTTTGATGTTTTCAAGGCCAAAAAACCCGTCGTATTCGGGCATCATCACGTCCAGCAGCACGATGTCAGGCCTCAGCTGCTCATAGAGTTCTACTGCAGTCTTGCCGTTGTAGCCACGACCAAGAACGGTTATGTCTTTGATTTCCAGATATTCAGAAAAAACCTCTACTGTGTCGACATCGTCATCAATTACTATTACCTTTACCATAGAAATCACTTTTCAGTCCATTTTGCCAGCAACCTTTGTGGTACCAATTTTTGCCATACAATACAGTGCCTTCCTCAATTTGGAGCAGCTCATTGCACAACTTACACTGCAGCTTAGAGATGCAAAACTGGTTCATGTTGTTTCATTTTTTCTCTCATTCGATATTATCCACTAGTTTGTTTAAAGTAAACAAACTACATTCTTGTGGGTGCCTCGATACCTATGAGCGCCAGCGCTTTTTCAAGGCACGATTTGAATGCATACACGAGGCACAATCTTGCTGCTGCAAGATCCTTGTCTGCCACATCCAAGACCCTCTCATGCTCATAAAAGGCGTTAAAGGATACTGCCAAAGCATAGCAATACTTTGCGATTACTTTGGGCGAGAGGTTCCTTGCTGCGTCTTGAACGCTCAAATCGAGTTTGCCAATTAAGCGGATCAATCCTGCTTCATAAGGCCCCAAGAGGAGGCCTAATGGGGCCCCAAAGTCAGGCTTTGTGTTTGATTTCTCGATTATCCTCATGGCCCTTGCGTATGCGTATTGTATGTAGGATGCCGTGTCTCCCTCAAGGCTTAGCGATTTGGCAGTATCAAAGGTGATTATTTTGTCTAGGTCCTGTTTTGCCATTTCGTATCGCAGGGTCCCGACTGCGACCTTTCTTGCTATGTCTTTGAGTTCAGCCTCCGCCACATCCGGATTTCGTTTCTGCGTCTCGATAAAGGTCTTTTTCTCAAGGTCGTCAAGTATCGAGTCAGCGTTGACGTACAATCCCTTCCTTCCAGACATCTGTGCGCTTTTTCCTTTAGTGTCAACCCCTAGCTGCTTTGCGGTATCAGGGCTCAGGGTGACAGACTCGTAGCTTAGATGTATGTATTGCTTGTTTTCTGCAAATTTCGAAATAAGTTTTGTAATTATGTTTTGTAGCCTTGCCTGCCTGGAATCAATCACCGTGATCACCTTGTCTGCTGTGAAGTTGTGTTTTGGCCCATTGTTTTTTTCAAGAGTGGTCTGCCAGAGAACTTGGTTGTTTGGCTGAACGGCATATTGTTCATAGTAAAAAGGATCTTCCAGCATGCCAAGCTTCCATGCAGCGTATGGAATGTCTTTTGCAATGTATGTCGCAGTACCGTTGCTGCGAACCAAAACCTTGTCCTCCTCCATGTCGGACGGTATGACCCAGCAATCCTTGTTTTTCCCCTCTTTTTCGAATTTTATGAGCTTCATAGTTTTTAGTTTGTCAAATACCAGCGGCCATAGCTTTGAGCGAACTATCTCAGACTCAAAATTGAGGCAGTCGTAGTACGCCCCAAGTCTCCAGCACGTCTTGAGCTGGTCCTCTAGGACTCTGCGCGTGATACGCTTGGCAAACTCTGCCATCTCAGAGTCGCCATCCTCTAGGTCTTTTAGAATCGCCTTCCTTTTTTCTTCCAAGGTAGGCTCGCTTGCGTACCTTTCTGTGGTCTTCACATACACAACGTCGCCGCAGTACTGATCAAATTTTTGACCGGGCGGCGGTGTCTCAGAGAACCCAAGATGTTTGAAGCCAAGCAAGATATCGGCAACCTGCAAGCCGGAGTCATCTACATAGTTGAGAGTTTTGACATCATAATTTGCTTTTGCGAGTATCCTCACAATCGAATCCCCGATGACGACATTTCTTACATGGCCTATGTGCAGCGCTTTGTTGGGGTTGACGCTTGTGTGCTCTACTACGATGCGTGATTTTTTGCCCACATCAGTCGAGCCGTAATCGTCTTTTTGTGAGGCGGTGATGATCAGCCTCGATAATTTCTCGTTGTCTGCGTAAAAATTGAGATATCCAGATGGATGGGCCTCTACTTTGCTGACAAGACCACCCAGAAATTTTTCATATTTTGCCTGCAGTGACTTGGCTATATCATGTGGTTTTTTCTTTAGCGTCTTTGCTGCCAGAAACGCAATATTGCACGTCACGTCGCCGAATCCTTCCTTTGCTGGCTCTAGTGTGAAATCCAAGTCCCCTAACTTTTCTTCCTTGACGATTTCAGATAGATGCAGCCCGATCTCGTCAAGCAGGACCTTGAAACTCATATCAAATCTCCGACAAGACTGGCGCGATCATATCCATGGCCTCAAGAACGCCGTCACCAGCGTGTGCAGATGTGGTCATTTTTGCCTTGGATTTTACGTCATCCGATGCGTTGCCAACTGCGATGCTATATTTTGAGATCTCAAAAAGCGGCACGTCCGTTTCGCTGTCCCCTATCGTGATGACATCGTCGTAATTAACGTCAAGACGAGACATGACGTGCTTGAACCCAGATGCTTTGTTTATCCCTGCAGAGTTTATGTGAATAGCGTATTGGCTATCCGACAGCGACACATCTAGTTTTTGCTGTTGAATTATTTTTTGTGCATAAGCCATGTCAAAAGTTCTTTCAAGAACAACTTCGGTCATTCGTGGGAACACTGGTTTTTCTTTAACTCCACTTAGTTTTGAGCGTATCACTTCAAATGCCTCGACACACTTGGCCTTGTTGCCAAGCAAAATGTGATCATTTGCGCCGTATGTGATGCAGCCGCCGTTTTCGCCCACTGCGATCGTATTCAATCCACCATAGACAGACAGCAGGTATCCCTCTATTGATGATCTTCCAGAGACCAGGATCACGTTGTGCCCCAACCTGTGAAGATGACGCAGTGAATTGAGTGCACCCAGATGGATTCTTCCTCCCCCATTTTCAGTCAATGTCCCATCTATGTCCACCGCGAAAGTTTTTCGTCTCACCAAGTTACTGTCACACACCCAGATAAAAATCAAATAAGATTTTATTTAGAAAATCAGCTTTCAAGGCAATGGGAATTCCTGAGAAAATCAAGGCAATTCAAGATGAGATTCATCGAACCCAGATCAATAAAGCTACTGAGCACCACATAGGACTGCTGAAAGCAAAGATTGCCAAGCTGAGACGTGAGCAAGAAAAAATACAAACAAAGAAGAGCGGCGTCAGTACAGATGGTTTTGACATCAAGAGAACCGGTGATGCGACAGTAGTCTTCATAGGCCTTCCAAGCGTCGGCAAATCAACACTGCTCAACAAGCTGACAGGCTCAAGATCTACGGTAGGGGCGTATCAATTCACCACACTCACAGTCGTGCCAGGGGTACTGGAATACCGTGGTGCACGAATTCAGGTATTGGATTTGCCCGGGATCATAGAAGGTGCATCGAAAGGAAAAGGACTTGGCAAAAGAATCCTGTCCGTTGCACGAAGTGCCGATTTGGTGATTTTGATTTTGGATGTCTTTCAACCGTACCACGAGAATGTCTTGCGCACTGAGCTTGGCAATATAGGAATAAGACTTGACCAAAAACCCCCAGACATAGTAATAGAAAAGGCGCCGACCGGTGGCATTGCAATAGCACAACAGACCAAGCTCACCTCGCTTTCAGAAAAACTGCTCAAAGAGATACTCCATCTGTACGGCATAACGAGCGCCAGAGTAGTCATACGTGAAGACATCACGTCGGAACAACTCGTAGACCACCTAACAGGCGACAAGAGGTATGCCAAATCTCTTACCGTCCTCAACAAAATAGACCTAGTCGACCCCAAATTTGTAAAGGAGGTGCAGGCAAAGGTCAAGTCCGAAGTCATTCCAGTCTCCGCCGACTCGGGCATCAACATGGACTTGCTAAAGGAAAAAATCTACGAAAAACTTGACTTTATTAGAATATACATGCGCCCCAAGGGCGGTGAGACCGATTACAAGGAGCCATTGATCATCAGAAGAAACTCCACTGTGGAAGATGTTTGTAACAAACTCCACAGAAACATGAGAAAAGAATTTCGTTACGGCCTAGTTTGGGGTAAGAGTGTCAAGTTTGGAGGCCAACGAGTCGGCCTTCAACACGTATTAGAAGACGAAGATGTTCTGACTATAATCAAGTCACGATAACTTAGTACGATTTTGATTGATCATGGATCAAGAAACTGAAAACCGCTGGTGCAAATTTTGCATGATGAAGACGATGCAAACGGTTGTTTTTCTTCCTCAAACTGCAACATACAAGCGCAGAAGGCAGTACAAATGCACTGTTTGTGGACATACGAGTTGGTTGCAAGGCAAAAGGCCGTCATCTGAAAGCGTTTATTGAAAATTTTTGCGATCAGAAAAAAATTGTGCAAAAAATTCGTTTACAATTTATTATCACTTGGTGTAATTTTGTTTAGTTTAACTATAGAAAAACAAGTACAAGTTATTTTTTCTAATGGCTACTAAACGTAAATCGAAAGCTAAACGCAAAGCTGCAAAGAAATCAGCAAAACGTAGTGCGGCAAAGAAAGCACCAAAGCGAAAAGCAGCAAAGCGAAAAGCTTCGAAGTCAGGCAAAAAGAGACGACGATAGACCAACAGGATCGTCAAAATTCGTCAATTCTATTGACGCATTTTTATTATTTTTCATCAATTTGTCAGCTAAACATCTGCTCTGGTGGTTTCGATTGTTTTTCTTTTACTCCCTTTTCAACCGAAAATGTCCTATCGCTTGGGATCACTGTGATTTTTACTGATGTATTTATTGCGTAATGAGGAGTTCCATCTGGATTTTTGTGATTTGTAGCAATTCCCACCCTATCCAAATCAACTTTGACTTTGACCAGTGCACCATCTTCAAGCTTAAAGGCCACAAAATCATTGCCCACACGCTCATAATCCAGCATTTTGAATTCAATCTTGTTTTTTGATTCACTCAATTTACTTGCACCAAATCGGCATCTAGTACAAGTAGCTCATTAGTTTTATTTGTTCTTCCGTGGAGATGATGTTCTTTGCAGTAAGTATTTCCAAGAGTTCCCTGAATAGTGCTTTTTGCTCGTCGGACATTCCTGCAGTTCCAGGTGGGCCTGGTGGTCCTGGTGGGCCGCGTGGGCCTTTGTCGCCTGGTGGGCCTTGCGGGCCTGATGGGCCTTTGTCGCCTGGTGGGCCGCGTGGTCCTACCGGGCCTCTTTCTCCTTGCGGGCCTTGAATGCCTTGCGGGCCTTGCGGGCCTTTTTCCCCAGGTAGTCCCTGTGGTCCTTGCTCACCTTGCGGGCCTTGCGGGCCTGGTGGGCCTTTGTCGCCCGGAGGCCCTTGCGGGCCTGTTAGTCCTTTTTCGCCCGGAGGCCCTTGCGGTCCTCGAGGGCCTCGCTCTCCTTGCGGCCCTGGGACGCCGGTGAGTCCTTTGTCGCCCGGAGGCCCTTGCGGTCCTTGCGGGCCTTTATCTCCAACTTCGCCTGGTGGGCCGCGTGGGCCTTTGTCGCCCGGTGGGCCGATTATACCTTGTGGGCCTTTGTCGCCCGGAGGCCCTTGTGGTCCTCGAGGGCCTCGCTCACCCATTGGGCCCTGAATTCCTTTGTCTCCTGGAGGTCCTGGTGGACCTGTTGGGCCCTTGTCGCCTGGTGGGCCTTGCGGTCCTGTTGGGCCCTTGTCGCCTGGAGGTCCTGTTGGGCCCTTGTCGCCTTTGTCGCCGGTGAGTCCTTTGTCGCCTTTGTCTCCTTTCTCGCCAGGTGCACCCTTGTCGCCTTTGTCGCCTTTGTCGCCGGTGAGTCCTTTGTCGCCTTTGTCGCCTTTGTCGCCAGGTGGGCCTTGAATCCCTTTGTCGCCTTTGTCGCCAGGTGGGCCTGTTGGACCCTTGTCGCCTTTGTCGCCAGGTGGGCCTGGTGGTCCTTGCGGGCCTTTGTCTCCTTTGTCGCCAGGTGGGCCTGGCGGACCCTTGTCACCTTTGTCTCCTTTGTCGCCAGGTGGGCCTGGCGGTCCTGGTGGGCCTTTGTCGCCAGGTGGGCCGCGTGGGCCGCGTTCACCTTTTAATGAGTATGGAGTTTCGTAATGAGGAGCCTCTTCAAGAGGCGGCTCTTTTTGTCTTTTTGTTCTAATAGGCGGCTCTTCCGGAATTCCGCTTATTTGAACCTCAAAAATAGAATGTAAAGCAGAAAACTGATCCCTCACTATCACCCAGATCGACGGCAATTGAAACACCAGCTCAGGTATCGGGTTTGCATCGCTGCCAATAGTTTGTGAGAACTTGCCATCTTTGACATGCAGATGGAAGCTTTCCTGCCACACCGACTGGAATTTTTTTGCGACTATTTCTTCGGTTGAGGGTTTTGTCTCACAGATCGAGATCTGCACCTCATAGACGCCTGATTGTTTAAATGGTGCTGTGCCTGATATCTCTAATTTTTTCGTCTCGCTAGGCAATAAACAGGTTGGAATATGCAAGTATTTTTGTATTTTCTATCTTTTCTTCTGTTTTGTCGCTGTCAAATGATCAGGAATAGTATTTATTCAAAAGAAAACCCAAATTTTGTAAATGAAGGCACCTGAAAAGAACCTTCCAAAACCAGTCGACGAAAAGGAGACATCGCTGGTCAAGGCAGACTATCAAAAAAACAAGCTGATAAAGAAAGGCATCCACCTCATGGCAGACGAACGCCTCGAGGATGCAGTCAGGGTTTTTGATCAGGTGTTGAAACTAGATCCTCAAAACGTAGACGCTCTCTTGAAGCTTGGTTATTCCAAATTTCACCTAGACGATTATGCAGGTGCTTTACAGGCATATGATCGCGTGCTAGACATAGATGTCGCAAATGCCGAAGCGTGGAACCTGAAATCTCTTGTCCACTATCAACAAAAAAATTATGCAAAGGCGCTAGATTGCGTTGAAAAATCGATCGAATCTGACCCTACCTTTGGCATGGCTTGGTACAACAAGGCCTGTTACTTGTCTTTACTAAACGAGGTTCCGCAAGCACTTGAGGCACTAAAGCGTTCAATCGAAATTGATGTAAAAAACGCAAAGCGGGCAGTCAAAGACAAGGACTTTTTGAATGTGAGGATCGAAGAAGGATTTCGTAGAATAGTCGAAGTCGTAGTACTTGAATCAGTCAGACAGGGATACCACACAGTCGGCGCAATAGTCTGGACCACGTTTATCAGCAAGGCCGAAGTCGAGGACGCCCTCAAAAAATTAATTGAGAAGGGACTCATCGTAAGGAATGAGAAAAGGCAGGGACTCAATAAAATCGACACTTATGACATAGAGCCGGAGCTTGCCAGCAAAGTAGGCGTAGAAAAACGCAGTCTCATCGGGCCAACCAAAAAGCTTCCAAGCACAATAAAGAGCCTCAAAGAAATTAGCGAGGCCATACAGACTACGAAGCTTGCCATAGAGCAAGAAGACGTAGAAAAAACCATCTCAAGTTTTGATACATTCATCGATGCAGATAAGCTTGGCAGCATGATGATAGAGCAGTTTCTTGAAGACCACAGGGAGATAAGACTGTACAAAGTAAGACTTGAAGATAAGGGGATTGACTATCTCAAAGAAAACAAATCTAAGATCCTAGAACTCTTTGACAATCTGGAGATCACTGTGACAAAAAAACTCAGAGACAAGTGATTTATTCTGCCGAGAGATCCCAGTAGTTTGCGTTTTCCTGTTTTACTATAGGTTTGTTCAACCCTTTCCATTCCTTAAAGGAGCGAACGTAGAGTTTGACGTTTGGATAGTCAACTGATTTTAGTGCGTAGTAAGCAAGACCTGAAAGCGTTCCGACGCTGCCACAGTACGTAATGATCTCGGAATTTTCGTTGATTCCTCGGTTTTTTAGCAGCCTCCTCAGCTCATCTTTCGGCCTAAGAATTTTGTCTTCTGATGCAAGTGTCCTGTATGGTATGTTGATTGCCCCAGGGATGTGTTGCTCCAAATAGTTGAGCCGTTCACGATTATCAATCAGAGTCACATCTTTTGAATCCTTGACCTTTTCAAGATAGTCCACAGTCGCCAGAATCTCAGGCCTGAGGCTGACTGAATGCGTTTTTGAGCTTACGGTTGGCTCCTTGTTGTCAGTTTCAAGGCCGAGTGACTTCCATTTGCTATACGTCGTATCAAGTAATGCCACATCGGCGTGTCCAAGATACTGCAGGGTCCAGGCAACCCTAGACGCAAGCGCCCCAAACGTGTCATCGTATACCACCACTGGCGTCTCATCGTCAATTCCAAGTGATTGGGCAATTTTTAGCACTTTTTGAGGGCTGTCGTCCGCCAGAAGCTCTGCAAGTGGAAGATTGACTGACTTTGGTATGTGATCTTTTTTGTAGTCCTCCTGTCGTCGCACGTCGATTACACGCACGCTGTTGTCCCTGAGCTCCGACCTGAGCGTGTCTGCATCCACTGTTATTCTGATTGTTCTTTCTTTACTCAAGCAGCGCACTCACCCTTGCCAGTTCTCGTGTGGTAGTGAGAGTCGCTTCCATAGTCAGCGTAGAAATCCTTGTCATCTTCAATAGATGGCGCCACAGTGAATGGCAAGAGAATTTTTTTAACATCATCAACAGATTTGATTTTTGAATCGCTATGCCCAGTCACTATTCTGTGAATCCAAGATTTTAGAGTGTCACCTTCCTTTTTGTCTGCCTTGAATGTCTCAATTAGCTTCAAGATTGCCGGCATCACCCTCTTTGCTGGAATTCTAAGCACGTTCACACCAAGCATTGTTTCTCCATCAGCCCTTCCACCAATCGACATCTGATAAACAGGATACATGTCTTTGCCGTTCCTTCCTCCTCCTCCGTAGAATCCAATTGTTGCAATCTCGTGTTGGCCGCATGAGTTTGGACACCCGCTTATTTTGATTGTAGAGTCTCTTAGGTCGTCATCTTCGTCAAGCTTTAGCTCGATGAATTTTCTTTGAATCTCCTTTGCCAATCTGTGTGAGTTCGTAAGTGCCAAGTTGCACGATGTCGTTCCAGAGCACCCGATTGGATGCGCCATCGTAAGCGAGCCGGGATTTGCAAGTCCGACTTCAAGCAATCTGGAATAAAGCTTCGGAAGATCGGACTCGCGCACCCAGCGTATCACCACGTCTTGTGCAAACCCAGTCCTTGCATAGCCTTCCTCTGAGAAATCCCTGCATATGTCTGCCAACGCCCTGAGCTGGCTTGCGGTGATGTCACCTGCCTCAAGTGTTAATGACACCGAATAGTATCCTTCCTGTTTTTGCTTGAATGTGTTATTTTTCCTCCATCTGGAAAATCCGTCTGGAACAGACTTTGTGTCAAAGCCGGTAACTCTGAGCGGTGCTGTGGGTTTTTGCGGTGCGTCCACATCCAATGTGACTACGACTGATTGTGTCGCCCTCACTATTGCACGCTCCTTTAAGACAAGGTTTTGAAACGGCTCCCATCCCATCTGATCGACCAGATATCTCATTCTGTTTCGAGCCATGTTCTTTCTGTCACCCAGTCTGTCAAAAATTCGAAGCACAGCAATAGAGGTGTACAAAAGATCCTCTTCTGGCGTGAAATCCTCTAACTGGTGGCCCACAAAAGATTTGTTCCCAAGACCACCTCCCAGAAATACTTTAAAGCCACGCTGCAGATTTCCATTGATGATTCGCGTTTGTGGAATTAATCCCACATCGGTCATTCTAACCATTCCATGTTTTTCACAGCAAGTAAAGTTAAACTTGAACTTTCGTGGCAGAGCTTGATTCATCGGGTTTCTTAACAAAAATTTTGCCGTCGCTACTGCATACGGTGTTGCATCAAATTCTTCTTCTTGACACACGCCAGACAGTGGACTGCACATTACGTTTCTGACAGTATTGCCACATGCCTCCCTCGATGTCAGTCCGACTTCGGCCAGTCCACGAATTATTTCAGAGACATCTTCAAGTATCACCCAATGAAGCTGGATGTTTTGCCTAGTCGACACGTGCGCGCTTCCAATAGAGAAGGCCTCACTTAGCTGTGCAATTTTTTCAAGCTGGTGTGGATAAATCTCGCCTGCAGGGATCTTTATTCTTACCATTGCGTAATCATCGGTCATCCTTGTTCCGTACGCACCGTGCTGCAGCCTGAATCTCCTAAATGAGTCAGAGTCGATTTTGCCCTGCCTGAACAGTTTTACGGTTTTTGCAAAATTTTCTGCCTCCTCTATGCGTGCCCAATTCACTTTAGGCATCCTACTTTCCTTTGGGGGCTTTGTTATAACACTCAAATTCAAATACCGTCTCTTAAATTTGGATATAAATTTTTGAAAAAAGGTATTTTCGTCGCAATAACAAAAACATGTGCAGTAATTTTCCGCTTCGTTTTTTGATGTATTAGTGCTACCTAATCCCAGTCAATCTGGTTTGCGTATCGGCGTACAAAACAATAGCTTTTGACGATAAACTATTAATGTGTTCTACGAAAGCCTAGATGTATGCAGAGTGCCTCAATAAAAGAAAAGACGAAAATTTTTGCAGACGTCAGTGAGGCCCAGATAACACGTGCAATAGCTGACGAATTCTTCTCTGTATTCAATGAGCGCATTACCTCAGATGTCATAATCATAGGGGCAGGCCCAGCAGGACTGACAGCTGGAAGAGAGCTCTCACTTATGGGCTACAAGACTTTGATCATAGAACAGAACAACTACCTCGGTGGTGGTTATTGGTTGGGAGGATATATGATGAACCCAGTTACGGTCAGAGCTCCAGCACAAAAAATATGGGATGAGCTCGGTGTCCCGTACAAAAAAGTTTCAGAAGGTCTATACATCACCGCTGGTCCCCATGCAGTATCAAAACTAATCGCGGCAGCGTGCGATGCTGGAGTCAAATTTCTCAATCTCACCAAATTTGACGATTTGGTTCTAAAATACGGACGGGTTTCAGGCCTTGTTGTCAACTGGATGCCGGTTGCGGCACTGCCAAGAAACATCACGTGTGTAGACCCTGTTGCCTTAGAGTCCAAGATGGTGATTGACGCATCAGGGCACGATTCAGTTGCCGTCAAAAGGCTAGTCGACAGAAAGCTAGTCGACTGGAAAGGAATGAACCCGATGTGGGTCGAAGACAGTGAAGATAAGGTAGTAGAGTACACTGGTGAAATCTACCCAGGACTGGTCATCGCAGGCATGTCAGTCACAGAGACGCACGGCTTGCCGAGAATGGGCCCAACTTTTGGTGCCATGCTGTTTTCTGGAAAAAGGGCAGCAGAGATAACTGCCGCAAGACTCAAAGAACTAAATCGCAGTTAATTCTTTGTGAAGATCTCCAGAATATTTCTTTACGACGAACCAGCTGTGCCAGAAATAGACATAGATAGCCTTACACAGTTCCTAGAGGGGACTTTTAGGATAAAAACTGAAAAAAGAAAAAACATCTTTGCTGAGGCCAACGCAGATATTGCACGTGAGCTTGCATCAGTTCGCATCTTTGATTACCGCAAGCCGTTTGAAGCACATGTTCCTACCGAAGAAGAGATAGAATTCGAAATGGATTCATTTGAAAACACCGCAAAAACTCAAAACATAATTCTGTATGACGGTTTCGAGTTTCAGCGTATAATCAGTTCTTTGATACCAAAAGACGAACTCAATTCTGAAAACTTCCATATTGTGTTCACAAATAAACTAACATGCACTTTTGATTTCTCAGATTATAGATATCATGGAAGAGCCCTTATTGGGGCAAACCCCTCGATTATTTCCACCACAGGCATAATCGAAGCACCCGCCAAGCCACGCCAGTATTATCTCGATATGATGGCAAGCTATGCTCAAGGATTGAATGTAGATTCAATTAAGAAAAAGTACCAGGGCACCTACTTGGAATACCACGATCAACGCCTTGGTAGAATTGTAGAAGGATATTGCCTCCAGGCATTATTTTATTATTTGAGTGGCGAACCGTTTTGTGAGCTTCTCGATTGCAGGTTGCATAACGCACATTGGCAACGCGATCTTCTTTATTCACAAATTGAATGTGGCAAGCTCTGTCAAAGACATAAAAGCATTCTTGACAAGTGGTTAACTTAAATTGTTGACCAAATTTAGGCACAAACATGATGGCTGACGCTGGCTCAACAGTGGTAATCGAAAAGGAGTTCCCAAAATCAGAGAAAAAAAAGACAAGATATGACGTCATAATTATTGGAGCTGGTCCAGCAGGATACACAGCTGGGATTTACTGCTCTCGTGCAAGACACGATACATTGATCTTATCTGGAATCTTACCTGGCGGCCAGCTTGTCAACACAACAGAAGTGGAGAACTATCCTGGCTTTGAGAACGGCATAATGGGCCCAGACCTGATGATAACCATGAGAAAGCAGACAGAAAGAATGGGTGCCACGATAATTGACGATGAGGTAGTTGACGTGGACTTTAGACACAAGCCGTTCAAAATTCTTACCGCATCCGAAGAATATGAATGCAGAGCAGTCATTGTCGCGACCGGTGCATCTCCAAGAAAGCTTGGTCTGGAGGGCGAGACTACGTTTGGTGGCAGGGGGGTATCATACTGCGCGACTTGCGATGGTCCTTTTTTTAGAAACCAGGAGCTAGTAGTAGTCGGAGGTGGAGACTCGGCAATAGAGGAGGCCACGTTCCTTACCAAATTTGCAAGCAAAGTTCACCTAGTCCACAGGCGTGACACGCTTAGAGCTAGCAGGGTAATGCAAGAACGGGCGTTTTCAAATCCAAAGATCGATTTCCATTGGAACAGTGAGGTGGTGGACATCATAGGCGATCAAAAAGTGCAGAAAATCACACTTCGCGACATTGTAAGTGGCCAGAAATCAACGTTGGATGTAGGAGGAATATTTGTTGCCATAGGGCACACGCCCAACACAAAGATCTTTGAAAAACAGCTTGAGCTTGATCCCCAAGGATACATAGTCCTAAAGGAACACACTAAAACCAGCGTGGAAGGCGTCTTTGCGGCAGGCGATGTCCACGACCACCGATACAGGCAGGCAATCACTGCTGCCGGTTACGGCTGCATGGCGGCAATAGATGTGGACAGATACCTAACAGAAAACAAGTCATAAGCAGTCTGTTCGATTCAGACAGACACCCATAGAAAGAATCGTTTACTCAAACTCCCTTGTGATGGAGGCGTTTTGACTCCGAGTGATAACCATGTTATTTGGCAAGACTAGCTTTAAGCTGAGTGGAACTGTTGGCATCATAATCTTGCTTTTGGGCATGACTGTTTTGTTTGGTATGTATCAGATGTCCAAAGTCAGCAACGAGATAATAATGATTTCAGAAGAATACAAACCGCTCCAAAACATACTAGGGGAAATCAAGTTCCAACATGCAAACCAGATGAAAAGCTTCGAGAAACTGCAGTTGGCCCCCTTGCTTGACAAAACAGAGCTTGATTCAGCCAAAGAAGAATTCTGGTCAAGCAATGTAATCATGAGCTCAAACATACAACAAGCTAAAAAATTGACGCAAACTGGATACAAAATATCCCCCACGGATCAAGACGTAAACAACTTTAGGCTAATCCATCAGATGTTTTCAGACATAGAGCAGACCCACATCGAGCTCGGCGAGTCAGTCAGAGAGTATCTTGCTGCAATGCAGGAAAACGAGTTTCTGCTAAAACAGATAACCGACAAACAAAAAGAGCTTCAAGCAAAGATTGAGTCAACTAGTCTTGAAATCGAAGGATTCAACGAGCAGTCAATCAGCGCCATAGAGGAGCATGAGCGCGGTTGGCTCAGCATCCAGATTGGAATCATACTAATCGTAGGCATGATCGCAGTTGTGCTCATACATTTCTTCAACCAGATAAATAACGATCTCAAAAAAGAGATCGAGGAAAAAACTCAGGAATTGTGTGACGCAAACATAAGACTTCAAGAGCTAGACAAAATGAAAACCGAGTTCATCAGCATCGCATCACACGAACTAAAGAGCCCAATACAGCCAATCTTTGGCTTTGCCGAGCTTGCACAGTCAGGAGACATTGATCAAAAAGAGGCATGGGACGGCGTCACCACACTGGCAAAAAAATTGCAGGATTTGGCGACGAACATACTGGATGTGACTCGAATAGAAAACAATCGTCTCACATTGTATCCGCAAAAAACCTCCCTAAACTCCCTTATTCGCGACAATGTCGCCATGCTGAGAACCGGAATCGTAAAGGATATCCAGATCATCGAGGAACTTGGCGAAGACGCAGAGATCGAGTTGGACAGAACCAGAATGGAACAGGTCTTACGGAACCTGATTGGGAACGCAATCAAATTCACTGAGAAAGGCACTATCAGAATAAAATCAACCCTGAACAAGAAATCAGGCGAAGTTGTTGTGTCGGTAAGCGACACAGGTCTTGGCATACCAGAAGACATACTCCCAAAGATCTTTGGCAAGTTTGTCACAAAGGGCCACGAAAGAGAAAACCTGAGTGGTAATGGCCTTGGACTGTTTTTGTGTAAGGGCATAATCAACGCGCATGGGGGAACAATAACTGCCAGAAATAACAAAGACGGGGGGGCAACCTTCGAGTTCTCGTTGCCGTTATTACCAAAAAAGCCAGTAGAGGCATTTACAAACTGACGTGTTTGTGTGCATCAAACAAACTCATCTTAAATTATCAATGAAAAAATCAAGCAGTTGATAGTTCATGAAGATACTTGTGGCAGAAGACAATGTCTTTACAGCTACGCAATACACAAAGGCCCTAGAGAAGAATGGCCACCAAGTCATAGTAGCAAGGGACGGCCAAGAATGTCTTGAAGTATACGCTGGGGAGCTCTCCAAGCCAGAATTTGACACTCTGGACAAAAACCCATTTGATGTAGTGCTTCTTGATAACAACATGCCCAAAAAAAGCGGCGTCGAAGTAGCAAAAGAGATCTTGGACAAAAGACCCAACCAGAGAATAATTTTTGCCTCCGCCTACGACATAAACTCGCTTTTAAAAGCTCCCGGCACCATGCCAGAGTCTGTTGAAGTGCTTCAAAAACCGTTTTCTTTGAACGCCATGATCAGCAGAATACAATCTTGAGGTTCTACCACATCACATGTAAACTATTTTTGATAGATGTTTTGCCTCTTTTAGCGCAGCGTCAAATTCTTCTTCTGTGAACACTTTTTGTTGCGCATAAAGGCTCTTGAACTTTCTCCCATCATCTGCAAATATCCCCACTATCACGCCTTGATCTATTTGGTAGTTTTTCATTGCGGCATACACTGCAGCAGATGAAGGGCTGACAAGCATCTTCTCTTTTGCAAAAATCTCTTTTACCGCTGCAAACGCCTGCTCGTTTGTGATCGTAATCCAGTCATCCACCACAGACTCCCGTCTTAAGAACAGATCCGGTTTTGCAGACTCTTCAAAGTTTCTGAGTCCTTGAATAAGGTGGTTTTGCTGTGGCTGCACAGCTATTGTCTTGATTTTCGGGTTCTGCTCCTTGAGGTAAGTGGAAATTCCAGTAATTGTGCCACCGGTGCCAACGCCTGTGAAAAAGTGCGTTATTTTGCCGTCTGTCTGCTGCCAGATTTCCGGCCCTGTCCCTTTGTAGTGGCCCATAAAGTTAGCTTCGTTTGAGTACTGGTTTGGCGAGAAGTATTTGTCTGGACGTGCGGACGCAATCGAAGTGGCCAGTGCGATGCTCTGATCTGTCCCCGCTCCTACTTTTGGACACAGATCATCGCTTGTTTCATAAAGTTTTGCGCCAAGGGATGAGATTATCTTCTTTGTCTCCTCACTTGCCTTTTCTGGGATGACTATTTCTACCTGGTAACCAAGTAGGTTTGCAATTCCAGTAAGGGCAATACCTGTGTTCCCCGATGTCGGTTCTATGATTATCGTTTGCCCACGCTTTATTCTGCCTTTTTCCTCTGCGTCCTTTATCATCCAATATGCCGCCCTGTCTTTTACAGAACCAAACGGATTGTGACCCTCAAGCTTCGCATAGTAGGTTTTTTGATTGTTTGATAAAGAATCAAGTTTTACAAGTGGAGTATTGCCAATTCTCTTTAGGGCTTCTGTGTCTGTAAGCATTTTGGTGGCCACTCACTTCACCTTTTTGATTGAGAATTCTAGCTCGTTTTCCCTTTTTTGCAACGACAAAAGCTCATGACCGTTTCGTTTGACCCAGCGCGAGATGTCCTCTTCTGCATTTGGATCGTCTGCGAGCACAGTCAGGATTTCTCCTACTTGCATTCTCTCTATTTCGATCTTTGTTCTAAATACCGGTTCTGGGCAAAACAGCCCACGAGCGTCTAATTTCTTAGTGGTTGTGCTCATCGATGTTTTGATTTGCTGGTTTGCATATTAAAATCTATTTAGGATTAGTGCCAGCTAAATTCAATTCCTCTTCAAAATGCTTCAGCGTTTCATCATCAAATAAACAAAACTCCACGGTGCTAAGCGAGGTGTGCTCTTTTTGCAAAAATTGTTTTGTTTGACCAATCAGTATTTTGGCACACTTATCTTTTGGAAAGCCGAAGATGCCAGAGCTTATAGCCGGAATAGACAGTGTCGCAAAGTTGTGCTGTGTGGCAAGCCTTAGCACGCTCGTGATGGATTGTTTTAGCTTGTCGTCTTCGTTGCCTTCACCCATCCTCGGACCCACCGCATGAATAACAGCTTTGCAACGCAGCTTACCCGCAGTTGTCAACACGGCCGATCCCACAGGCACGTATCCAATCTTGTTGCTCTCTTGTTGAATTATTTCTCCTCCTTTTTTGACTATTGCTGCTGCCACCCCTCCGCCGTGTCGCAGATGTGAATTTGCAGCATTCACTATTGCGTCAACGTTTCGTTCCGTGATGTCTGCCTTGAGTACTTTGAGAGATTTGTCGTTTATTTTCAGTTCAATCAAAGCGCCATTCTAAGCATGCTTGCCAAGTTTCTGTCCCGGAGCCGTGTAGGATCCTGATTTAGCAGATTGATCTTGGTGGAAATTCTCCGCATCAGATAGACTGCCAGTTTGTACAGAATTGACCACAGGTAGCTGTTCTGGTTTAGTTCGTACATTTTCAAAAGCAGTGAAAGCATCCATTGAGAGTTCGGATAGTGTTCCCGAATGTATTCTGCGAGATAGTCCTTTGAGTTATTGATTTTGTATTTTATGTGCTCAAGTGTTTCTGATTCTTTTGCATATCCTGTTTGCTTTATTGTGATTCTACCGTGCCTCATTGCAAAAAGCACATCGTCCAGATTGGATTCGGACTCGATTACATTTACGCATCTGCCTAGGGTTGACAATACATGTGAATCGCTTCCAGCCACACCCACCTTGCCGTACGCAAGCGAGAACTCGGCGGCCCTTGCGTTTGAGATGACATCGACATTGTTGCTGTTGAAGACCTCAATTAGGTCGCAAAGCTTTGCTTTCTCGCGCAAGGCGTCAAGCAGACTGAATGGATGTGGAGCACACGATATTGCATCTTGGCGCTTAATTTCGTCAACCACCTCTTCCAAAGACAATCCAGCTCTGATCTCTTTTGATATGCCGTATGCGATGACGTGCGCACCGCTGTCCGTTGTAATTTCCTCTGCTGGGAAAATCTGTATGTTGTTGTATTTGACGTGATCATTTTTGTACTGCAGCATTTGTTGGTAACCGTTTAGCGTGTTGTGATTGGTTACAAAAAGTGCGTTCAGTCCGAGCATTCTTGCTCTTTCTAGTTGTTCATGTATTGTTATGTTGCAATCGTATGGTGGTTCTTCAGTGCCCACGTGGAAGTTTGAAAAGGTGTTGTGGCAGTGCAGTTCCGTGTTGATGTAGTCCAAACCAACTGCGATCTTTTATGCAATAATTATAACCTTTGTCGTCACGGTTCTGCTACCTGAACAGATCCGTTTCCTTTTTACGAATCAGAGAATCTACGCCACCCTCAGACGGCTCAAACTCTAGGCCACGGACTACAGCAAACGGACAGTCTTTTGTCTTTTTCATGACAAGCTCTGCCGCCCCACAGATTTCGTCTGCTTGCGCTATTGCAGTGACCCTAAGCGTTCGACCAAAGGAGTCTTTTTTTCCTTCATAGTGATCTATTGCGTTGATCCCGGCAACCCCTACTGCGCAGTTTGTTTGCCCTTCTCTGAAAGGCCTGCCAAATGTGTCTGATATGAGAACCGCTACTTTCTTTTTTGTCTTTTCTTGAATCACATGCGCAAATTTGTGTGCTGACTTGTCGGGGTTTTCCGGGAGCAAAGACACAAAGCCAAGTGGCATGTTGCTCTCATCCACTCCGGCGTTTGCACATACAAAGCCATGTTTTGTTTGCGTGATCAGGACGCCGTTTTCCATTCTTACGATTCTCTGAGACTCTGAAAGTATGACCTCAACAAGCTTTGGATCTTTTTTATACTCGGAGGCAATTCCGACCGCAAGCAGCGATGGAATGACCATGCCTAGTTCGACCATCCTGCCTTCCTGCTTTGAGACTGCTTTTTGAGAGATTACGATTACGTCTCCGTCTCTGAGATCCTTGAAGTTGGACAAGAAGAGTTTTGGTAGATCGTCTCCTTTTTGGATTTCTTTTTTTACTATAACTGGGAATATTTGGATGGCCACCAACATTTCTGAATTCTGTTTCTAATTTAATTTACTTGTCTCCAAAGCGAGTTTGCCTGATTTGAACGAATAATTTTTGATCATTTTTAGATGATCTCATGATGTAGAATACGGCATGATGCAGGTCAATCTGAACCGAGAGCAGATAGAAAGAGTCCATGGCGAAATCTATGGTTTCGTAAAGGATGACTCGCCAATTTGCATACAATTAGAAAAGCTGGACAGATACATCCAGCAACACAACGGCAGAGTCATCAAGCCAGATACTTTCGATACGTTCGAATTAATCTAAATTTGAGGCACAACACGGTGCACAGCCTCTTACGCGACAGTCTGCAGCTGTAGATTGAGATTGTAATGTTTGTTTATTACGTCTATGAGGTGCGTGAGATTTTTTTCCTCGATTGTCACGTTGGCCTTTTCTTTTACTACGTCCTGGGCCCTGAAGGCGACTCCAAGTCCACATATGTCAAACAGAGTCATGTCGTTTGCTCCATCTACTGTGACCACTATGTCCTCTTTCCTTTCTTTCCACTCAACTATTTTGATTCGTGCTGATTTTGCCTTGTCTGAGGTGACGTGGATTTTTACTCCGTCAAGCTTGCCGTTTTTGAAGACGAGTTCGTTTGAAAATACATAATCTAGTTGGAGTTCTTCTTTTAGCCTATCAGTCATTATGGTGAACCCTCCAGACACTGCAAGAAGCTTCCACCCGGCTGCCTTGAGAACACGGCATGTTTCTTTTGCTCCAGTCATGATTGGCAGCTCGTCTGCCACTTGTTTGCAAACATCGTAATCCAGGCCCTTCAACGCATTTACTCGTGTCTGTAGTCCTTCCTCCCAGTTGATGAGTCCTTGAATGCCTTTTCGAGTTATCTCCCAGATTTCTTTTTCCTTGTTTACCTTTTCTGCAAGTATAGGCAAGTATTCCGCGTCGAAAAGAACTCCCTCTACGTCAAAAATCGCAAGCAATTTTTTCTAACTTTTGGACTAGAACCTATCAATATAAAAGTTGAAGTTTGCCGCATGATCGCAGTACCGCTAGTAATAAATCATAGTACAAAACTTGTGAGACCATGGAAGAGCTTGAGCACAAGTTCGAAGTAGAAGTGAAAACATCCGAAAAAGCACAAAAGATTCCCGACGCTGTAAAAGAAGAGCTCAAAGCATCCGGCATGATGGACGAGAAAGGGAAGCTCAAGTTGAAGGGCGTAAGCCCAAAGATGCTAAAGCGCATGAAGTTAGAGTACGTTGACTGTCCAGTTCTAAAATCAGACGTTCATTTTATACAGTGCTTTGTGTGCCCGAACTTCCAGAGTAGGGTCACAGGTAAGGTGCTCTGCAAAGGCGATCCACTAAAATAAAAATAGAAAATTTATGGTCTGGTTCCCCAGCCAAGTTGTACAAGTCTTTCTGCAGTTGCGGGTTTTACGCAAGCAGGTGAGCCATTAGAGCTTTTGATTAGCAGCTCCATTCCTGAGCGGCACGCTACATGTTCTGGCTCCACTCCGGCCTCAATTTGCTGTAGTGGAGGCAGATCGGCATACTCATTTTCGTGTTCTTCATGTTCCTCATGTTCTTCGGAGCCTGCCATCATAAGCTCTTCTGGAATGAGTCGTTCTGCTTGCTCTAGCTTTTCGAGAATCGCATCGATGTGGGCACTTATCTCCGATGCGTCGGCCCCTTGCTTTATCATGTCACGGAGCTCTTCTCGCATCATGATTTCAATTTCTTCCATCAGTTCTTTGTCTTGCATGGCGATTGGTGCCTCAAGGAACTCATAATTATCCAAGTAGGCCCTTGTTGCAAGGCTTAGTGCTGCGTCTGTGTTCCCGTTTGCGTATTCCTTGCTTACATCAGCAAGTAGTTCCTCTATGTTTTCAAAGTACACATGTAGTCCCTCATCTTCAGATTCTCCGCCTGTGATTTCGTCGATTTCGTGGTTTATGCCGTCGACTAGTGTCTGCACCAGACTTGGATCGGATCTTTCGTCATACGCATGCCACAAATCTGCATAGAACTGATCGATTTCTTCTACTTCGTGCTCTGGGAGACCATCCTTTATTTCATCGAAGATCTGCTGAGACCTCCACACAAATGCCGAGCCGTCTTGGAATTCCACCATTTCTGTTATCTCGCCTTCTGAAATGGCTTCGGCGTATTCTGCTGCCGATGTTTCAAGAAGCGTCTTGATCAGCGAGAGTTTGAAGTTTGGATCATTGCTAAGATCTTCACCGACCACAAAGAGTCTGGCTTCCTCGATGAGTGCCCTTGCCTCATCAAGTGCTGCCTGAGCATCCTCCCTTGTCACTCCGACGGTTTTTGTACGCAAGTTCGTTAGTGTTTCTTGCATTCGTGCGTCAAGTTCCGGATCGTGTTCTTGCAGCTCTGATTTCATAGAGTCGTACAGCTCTGCAATTGGATGTGTTGCATGGACTATTGCAAGCTCCGCGTTGTTGTCATCTAGATTGAGCTCAAGTGCATGAAAATGCCCAAGAGTTTCCTCCAAGGCAGATGCGAATGCGTGTTTTTCGTTCTGGTCTGCAAATGCCAGTGGAGCTACTGCAAAAAGTAATGCTGCGATAACTGCAGTTACTTTTGTAATCATATCAAAGTCGGCAAGCCATTATCATTTAAACGAACCAGATTGTTACAAATTCTTAGAATATGACTTTGGAGCAAATAAGAAAAGCTCATTAGTCAAAATTCTGGCAAGGTAGCAGAATGAGTAAGGAAAGTGTTGGCATCACAGTATCAAAAAAAGACGACTTTAGTGAATGGTACACGCAAGTTGTCCTCAAAGCAGAGCTTGCTGATTACGCACCAGTCAAGGGACTCATCGTCCTGAGGCCTGATGGATATGCCATCTGGGAGTCAATTAAGGCCTCACTTGATGAAAAATTCAAAAAAACAGGTCATCGCAATGGCTTCTTACCAGTTTTGATTCCAGAATCACTCCTAAGCAAAGAAAAGGAGCATTTTGCAGGGTTCAACCCCGAAGTATTTTGGGTTACGCATTCTGGCGACTCTGAGCTTGGCGACAGACTTGCGCTCAGACCCACTTCAGAGACGTTGGCTTATTCGTTGTACTCAAAATGGGTTCAGAGTTGGCGAGACTTGCCATTGAAGATCAATTTCTGGAACACGGCCCTGCGAGCAGAAATCAAGGCCACAAAGCCTTTTCTTAGAACGTCTGAGTTTTTGTGGCAGGAAGGACACACAGTCCACGCCACAAAAGAAGAGGCCGAAAAAGAAGTTCTCGAGATTTTAGATATTTACAAAAACACGGTGCAAGACGAGCTTGCAATTCCAGTAATCACTGGGAAAAAGAGCGATAAAGAAAAGTTTGTCGGTGCAGTATACACGACAACGATGGAGGCAATCATGCCTGATGGGAAGGCGCTCCAGATGGGCACGTCACATTTTCTAGGACAGAATTTCTCAAAGCCGTTCGAGGTCAAATTCCTTGACAAAAACAACGTAGAGACATATGCGTGGCAGACGTCGTGGGGCGTATCTTGGAGACTGATTGGAGCCATGATCATGGTGCATGGTGACGATAAGGGTTTGGTATTGCCGCCAAGAGTTGCGCCAATTCAAATTGTCATAGTTCCCATATACTATTCAGAAAAAGACGCGCAACGTGTCCAACAAAAAGCAGATGAAATAGAAAAATTGCTTAAATCAAAAGGACTAAGGGTTCACGTCGACAATCGCGACCAGCTTACCCCTGGCTTCAAATATAACGAGTGGGAGATGCGTGGAGTCCCGTTGCGAATAGAGATTGGTCCAAAAGACTTGGACAAACACAAAGTAACCATTGCACGTCGCCACAACAAGCAAAAATCCGACTTGCCACTAGACAGAATTGAGTCAGAAATAGAGGAGATTTTGAAGCAAATTCAAGACGAGATGTTTACCGCTGCAAAAAAGATGCTCGATGAGCGAACAGTGAATGCGACGGAATACTCTGCGCTCAAGTCAGCCTTGGAAAAAGGTTGCTTTGTATACGCCCCCTGGTGCGGCAAGACAGGCTGTGAGGAAAAGATCAAAGAAGAGACCATGGCAGACATACGCGTGATCCCATTTGGGAGCAATGCAACTGGCGACTGTATCTACTGCAAGGAACGTGGGACCGCAAACGTCATCTTTGGTCGTTCCTACTGATTATTGATATAGTGATTTATCTAATTCCAAGTATTGCCCCCCATCCTACAAGTTGAAGGACTGAGGAAATATTTTACAAAACGCAACTGGCTTGGAAGACAGACCTCGTCTGTCAGAGCAGTGGATGACGTAAGCTTTTCTGTGGACGCCGGCGAGTGTTTTGTGCTTGCAGGCGAGTCGGGTTCCGGAAAATCGACCATTGCGAGGCTGATACTAAGAGCGATAGAGCCTGACGGCGGCAAGATAGTTTTTGACGGCTCAGAGATAACATCGAAAGACTCAGACCTCCAAAAGATACGTTTGGGGTGCCAGATGGTGCACCAGGATCCCTACGACTCTGTAAATCCGCAGATGAAGATCAAGGATATAGTTGCCGAACCGCTTGAAATCCACAAAATCGGCGACGCAAAACAAAGAAGGCAGATGGCAATAGAGGCCTTGCGTGAGGTAAAGCTAGAGCCTGCCGAAGAGATATTGACAAAATATCCGCACATGCTGTCTGGCGGCCAACGACAAAGGGTTGTCTTGGCAAGAGCCCTGATTCTAAAACCAAAACTGATCATAGCCGACGAGCCAGTCTCGATGCTTGACGTTTCTGTCCGCGCCGAGATTTTAGAATTGATGGAAAACCTCAGGAAAACACGCAAGATCTCTTTTGTCTACATAACACACGATCTGGCCACTGCGAGGTATTTCGGAAACACCATAGGAGTTTTGTATTTGGGCAAATTAGTAGAGGTAGGTCCCATAAACGAGGTGTTACTCTCACCAAAGCACCCATACACGCAGGCTCTTCTTGATGCAGTATCTGAGCCAAGTCCAGAAAATCTATACAAGGAAAAAGCAATTAGGATCAACGAACCGCTCAAAATAGACGCATACTCTGGATGCAGGTTTAGAGCAAGGTGCCCGTACGCTTTTGACAAGTGCGAGGCAGAGCCGGCACTAGTCCAAGTTGGAAATAGGAAAGTTGCCTGTTTCAAGTCCGACTAGCTGGTAATCGAGGGCATCCGCTTGTCTTTGTATGTAACTACATGCGAGACGCCGTTTTTTGGATAAACGCCGTAGATGAGTTTTGCTTTTTGCACTACCGAGTCCTTCAGTGAGACCATGATGAACTGACTTCCTTCAGAGCGCTGCTCAATTATCTTTGCTAGCTTTTCAGAGTTGGGGGCATCAAGATGCGCATCTACTTCATCAAACAAATAGAACACTGACGGTTTTAATTTTTGAAGTGCGAGTACAAAAACGATTGCGGCAAGTGTTTTTTCTCCGCCTGAAATTGACGATGATTCTCTTTTGGGCTTGTTTGGGAATTGGATGAGATATGATATTCCAGAGTTGAAGATGTCGTCCTCGTTTTGTAGCTCAAGCCACGCCTCGCCTCCGGTCATGGTGTGGAACGCTTCTCTAATCTCTTTGTCCACTTTGTCAAAAGCCTCAAGGAATGTCTGCCGCTTGTCCTTATCGATTTCTTCTATGAATCTGACGATCGCGTTCCTTTCCTCCTCCAGTTCGTTCTTTCTGTCAGACATGGAACGGTATCCGCTTGAAACTTCGACGTACGTCTCAGGCGCAGTTGCGTTCAACTTTGAGACAAGCGAGCTCATCTCAGATTCCAAGGCAGAAAGCATCGAGTCCACCTCGAATGCCTCCGTAATTTCTTCATACCCGTATTTTTCCAGTATTTTGAGTATTTTTGCTTCATTTTCTGCCAAATCCCTGATGTCTCGTGCAAGAGAGTCCGATTGTCGCTCCAGCGCATTGATCTCTTTTGTGTATGTACGCTCCCGCTCATTTAGTTGGGTGAGTTTTTCGTCAAACTCTTGAAGCTTTGAGATCGAAGTGCCGGAGGTGGCGATGAGTTCCTGCTCCTTTTCTCTGAGTTTGACTAGGTTTTGGTTTGCTTGCTCTTTTTCTTTTGCCAAGGTGCTCAGACGTGACTCAATTTCGCGTTTTTCGTGATTTAGTGAAGATTGCTCCTCATGCAGGCTACGCATCTTTGACTTTTCGCCAAGCTCCTGAGCGGAAAGTGTTGCCAGTTGTGCCTCTTTGTCACGCAACTCACCTATGATGGCAGACTGCCTTGCAAGCAATTCGGTTCTTTTTTCATTCAACCTTGCAAGTTCCGACGCAATCCTTGCGTCTTCGCCGTCTGCATAATTATCTTGCATTAAAACGATCCTTTGTTCAAGTGATGCAATGTTTGATTCCTCTTTTGAGAAATCTGTAGTGAGCTTGTCGAGGTGTCTTCCCAGCTGCGATATTCTTGATTCTAGTTGGTGTTTTGTTTTTTCAAATGTCGATAGCTTTACTCTTAGATCAGTGTAGCTGAGCTCTGCATTCGCAAGCCCCGTCTCGGAGATTGAGAGCCTGTTTTTGTAGTTTGAGATTATGGCGTCAGTTTTTTTGATTGTGAAGCGTTTCTTTTGTATGTATTTTTTTAGTAGATTAATTGATTGCATGAGGCCTTCGACCGAAGTACTCATCGAGATTATTTTTGTCAGCTTTGATATCTTTGAGTTGATATCTATGATGACTGCGCTTGCTTTTGATTCAAAGAACTCCCCCTCCAATGTAACCGTCTTGTAGCCTTGTTTTGAGAGGCGTATTGCGCCTTCGCGTGTTTTCATCAGTAGCACGTTACCAAACAAAAATGTCTTGAGTGCAGCGTATTTCTCATCACATCTGACAAAATTTGAGAGTACGCCTACGACGTCAGAGTCAGAAGGTGGCGACATGTTGAATTTTGGAATTGCCTCAAGCGGTATGATTTTTAGTTTTGGTAGTTTTTTTGCACGTGCGACTTCTGCCAAGCTAAGAAGTGTTGCGAAATCTTTTACCACAAACGACTTGATCCAGTCAGATGCGACTGCGAGTGTTGCGCGCTCGTATTCTTTGTCCCACGAGATCATCTCGTATGCAAGCCCCTCAATTCCAAGCTCCGTGCTGTACTCCTTGAGGGTTGCGATTGTGTAATCCTCATGCATCAATCCCTTGACCACTCGGATCTTTGCATCATATTGAGCTGCAGCCTTTGCAGCCTTCTCCAAGATGAGTGTGAGTTCCTCTATGTCGCTTTCGGCCCTTGCCTTCTTGCCTTCCTGCTCCGAGATCCTTGCCTTTAGCTCTGATATAGCATCTTTGTGGTTGCTACGAATCGATTCAAGCCTTGTCTTTAGTTGTTCCAGTTTTGCTAACTCCTCAGCTATTTCCGTTTGCCTTGCTTTGTTGGTCATAATTTTTGATTTGGTGTCATTTATTTCGGATTCGAGTTTAGCTAGAGCCACTTTGGCTGCGTTGAGTTTTGCGGTAAGGCCGCTGATTTTGCTGTCTATTTCTTTTCTTTGTGCAATTACTTGCGATTGCTGCTTGTAGACATGGGATGTTTCAGAGTCAATTGATTTGAGCAATGCGGTGCTTTGATTTTTGTCCTCCTTGATTTTTGCAATTGCTTCTTTTAGCTCTGCCATCTGTGCTTCGATGGAAGCTCTTCCTTGTTGCAGCTGTTCCAGATCATAGGCAATCTGCGGAAGCCTTGCCTGAATCTGCTCAAGCCTTCTTGTTTTTGTGATCATCTCTGTGTTTGCAGTCTCATAGACCTGCATCGCTGCGCTTAGCTCAGCATCGATTGCAGCCTTTGCCTGATTGTACGCGTTTGCTTCTGCCATAAATGACGACTTTTGCGACTCTAGGACCAAGATCTCTTTTTTTATTGTGGCGCGCTCCTCATCTAGTCGCTTTGCCTCAGATACAAGCGAGTGAATGCTTCGTTCCTTGGATATCTTTTCTGACTGGATTACCTTCATTTTGTTTGATGCAGATATTGCGTGAAGCCTGCCAATTTCGCGGTTTATCAGATCGTGCCTGAGCTTAAGGTTTCGTTCAGCTTCAAGTTCGTCAATTCTTTTTTTGATTTCATCCATTCTTGCCAGAGCCACCTCAAGGCGCCTGTCTGCGTCATCAAGTTGTTTGAGCGACTCGGCCTTTTTTTCATCAAAGTACGCAAGGCCTATCAGATCCTCGATCACAGTTCTTTTCTCTTCGGCGGTAAATTCCGATATCCTCGTGACCGTTCCCTGCTGGACTGCATTTAATTGTGTGAGGCTGGCGTTTGCGACCTCAAGCAAGTCTAGGATCTGGTTTCTGTTTGTCTGCTTTTGGTTTAAATAATAGATGTTTTCGCCGTGCTCGTCCATCTCACGTGTGATGATGACGGTGTTGGAGTCAACTGGGATCTTCCTGTCGGAGTTATCAAAGTGAAGGCTCACTCGCGCCATTTTTGTGCCTCGCCTTGAGCCTTCGATGTCGTGAATCAACGATCGGAGTTTATCCACCCTCATGACTTTGGGCCTGTTTTCGCCCAAGGCAAAGATGATTGCGTCAAGTATGTTACTTTTGCCAGAACCGTTGGGTCCTGAGATAGATACCAAGCCTGGCTCAAAGCCCACTACGGTGTTCGTAAATCCGAACGATTTGAAGCCAAAAATCTCCACTTTTTTGATGTGAACCAAAGTATGGATACCCTTTGAGATCTGGTTTGTTAATCAAATATTGCCAAGTTTAGTTGACCAGAGGAATAATTCTTGTAATGCTATGAAAAATTTGATAGTGAATCCGCTTATAATTGGGGCGGTCTCAATAACGTGCATTGATCAAGGCCGGCATAATTCAGACAAGGCAATACAGATCGAATGCCGAAGCAATGACCGAGGCCTCTAGAATCATGCTCAAGCTTGCAAAGAACGAAACCGACATAGTGTGCCTTCCTGAACAATGGCTCAATGACAACACGGTGTTGGATTTTGATGCACAGTTTTCTGATTTTACCAAAATTTCAAAGGATTACTCCATGATAATAGTGCCAGGCGCATTTTACGAGAAGAATGGAGATAATTATAGAATAACGGCACCGCTCATAGAGGATGGCGAGATAATAGGCAAGCAGGAAAAGATCCACCCCTTCGACTATGAGCGGTTCAAAATAAAACCCGGTACAGAGGCCAGGGTCTTTAAAACCAGAAAAGCAAGCATCGGCATAATAATTTGCTACGACATGGTCTTTGCAGGTGTTGCTGAGACCATGGTAAAAAAAGGGGCAGACATACTGCTTTCACCAAGCAGAATAATCAAGCGCGGAATAAAACCATGGCATATCTATGTTCAAGCACGTTCCCTTGAGAACAGAGTCCCCATACTGGCAGCAAACGTGTCAAATAAAAAATTCGGTGGGCAGAGCATCATAGCTGACCTTAAAGAAAAAGACCAAATAATGATCCCAAAATTAGATGTGTTGGGACGTAGTCAGGCGTCGATTACAGCGTCGTTTAAGATTTCGAATTACAAGAAAAGCAGGTCTCACAGATACATGGACAAGATGCATTTCTCGTGAGGACTCATTCGTCGTCCCCTATGTCTTTGTGCGTCTCTTCGTCATCTTCCTCGGCGATCTTTGACTTTGTATCCTCACAATTCTCAAAGGTATTTTGTCCTTGGCCACCGTGGCATTTGTCAGTCTCTGAGCCACCATCAATGTAGTCATTACCTTGGCCACCGTGGATTCTGTCATTTCCTGAATCACCATTCAACGTGTCGTTCCCAGGCCTGCCAAATATTCTATCATCACCATCTCCTCCATAAACTACGTCGTCGCCTATTCCTGCCCCAAGCCAGTCGTTGCCTGTGCCACCATATATTGCATCTACCCCTTGATTTCCGTGCGCTTTATCATTGCCATTTCCAGCATCTATGAAATCATTTCCTTGACCACCCCAGATTTTGTCGTGACCGTCTTGACCAAATATCTGGTCGTTGTCTTTGGCTCCGTTTATGTGGTCGTTGCCTGTGCCACCTATTATGCAGTCATTGCCTTTTCTTGCGTTGACCAGGTTACCCATATCCGAAAGCAGTATTAGATCATTTCCGTTTGTTCCCTTGATTTTGGTTCCAATATGGCCGTCTCTGTTGTCAATCAGATTGTAACTTGGTGTTGCAATTAATTCTTCCAATGTTTTACCATCACAATACAATGTTGCTGGAGTTGGAGTCGTATCGCATGCATCACCACTTCCATCATCATCACTGTCTGCCTGATCAGGATTATGTGTACTAGGACAGTTGTCTACATTTCCTCCTACTCCGTCACCATCTACATCGTTTAGGGGATCATTTGGGAATACATCACAGACATCACCTATATTGTCAACATCAGAATCTTCTTGTTGTTGATTAGGCATCATAATACAATTGTCAGATAGGTTATCTATATTGTCTGCATCATCATCACCGTTGGGCGTCCCATCACACAGATCACCAATACCATCACGATCGGTGTCTGTTTGATCAATGTTTGGAGTCATTTGGCAGTTGTCCAGGTAATCAAGAACTGTATCAGCATCAACATCTTGACATGCGTCGCCGATTCCATTGGTGTCTGAGTCTTGTTGATCCATATTTGAAATAGACGGGCAGTTGTCATTATTGTCTGCCACTTGATCTCCGTCGGCATCTTGGCATCCATCTACAGTACCAGATGCAAGTGGGCACAAGTCTGTAGCGTCTGAAAAGCCATCATTGTCATCATCAAAGTCGCACGCATCTCCGATTCCATCTAAATCAGTGTCTGCCTGCGTCGAATTTGCAGTGAATTGACAGTTATCCGCAAGGTCTGCCACGGAATCATTGTCATCATCAGCATCACATGCATCTCCTACGCCATCAGAGTCAGAGTTTTCCTGAAGTGAGTTTGGTAAATTTTTGCAATTATCAGCCTTGTCAAGGACGCCATCCCCATCCGAATCAACATCATCGTTTTGAATTGTACCTATTCCCTGCACATCAGAAATTATCGCATTGACTGGGTTGAAAAGATTTACAAGAAATGACTCATCTGGTTCAATTTTTGTGTCACCATTGACATGGATTGGTATGCTTTCTGTTGTTTGACCTTCCGGAATCACGATCGAGCCACTGGCTGATTGATAATCCGCATCAGATGTTGTCGCGCTCGAGTCACTTGTTGAAAACGAAACTTGGACGCCACCCAATGGTGCCGGTGCACTAAGAGAAACTAAAAAGTTGAAAACTATAGAGTTGGCATCGCCTTCTTCACCTTGCACGTCAGATATGAACAGATTTGGTGGACAGCTGATCACCACAGGTAAGTTACCTAGTATTAAGCCAGGCAATAGATTTAGATCGCCATTTGGATCAATTATTATTCCATTGCATATATTTCTGATTAGGCCAAATCTATTATCGATAGTGTTAGAATTGTAAAAGTCGCGGTGATTGTTGATTGTACCAGTATTAGTAAGCACAGCAGAGTTTACAAACACATTATGATTATTTATCGTGCCAGAATTATCAAAGGTTCTGGAGCTGCTTACTGTGCCGAAATTGTTGAGCACTCCACTGTTGAGAATGCTTTGCGAGTTTGTGATCCTGCCGTAATTATCCACCGTACCTGCGTTTGACAGGGATTTTTGCAGGAGTAGCTCGACGTTACTTGCGACAGTGAGTTTTTGCCCCACGTTAACTGTCAATGGGATTTGGTCGATAATGCACTGTGGATCAACCCATGTTCCTTGAACTAAGTGGCACGTAGTCACATTGTGTATTGTGACTTCACTAATAGGCAAAGCAGCAGCATTTGACACATGCCACACTAAAATCACGATGGTTGCGACCAATAGAAAAGCTGACCGGGCATTTTCCACACCAATTACAGTTATTACTCTGTATTTATCCATATCAGCACAACGTCATATTCTGGATTCCGTTTGAGCCTGCAATTGCAGCACTTTTTACATGCAGTATTGAAAAATGATTTGCAGAGAATTTTATAATCGAAATAATGCGAGAATGCTATGATAGAGCCTGGAAACCCTGTAAAAGATTTCACAATTACAGAGCAAACAACAATCTCGCAAATTTTTGAGCAGATGTCAAAATCCGGAGGGTTTGAAGCAAGAAACCTCGCAGACGGCATAGAGATCCTTTCTGCGATGATTTCAGACAAAGAATGCCTCAAATTTTTGTCGTTTGTTGGAGCCATAGTTTCAACAGGCGTTCGTGGTATCATAAAAGACATGACACAGAAAAAATGGTTTGACGTCATAATAACCACATGTGGCGCATTGGATCACGATATTGCTAGGCATTTTTCAAGCTATAAAGAAGGCTCATTTACGATGGATGACTCACAGCTTGCAGACCAAGACATCCACAGACTTGGCAACGTGCTAGTTCCCATGGAAAGCTACGGGCCACTCATCGAAGAAAAGATGCAACAAATCCTAGAAGAGGCTTACAAGCAAGGAAAAAAGGAAATGTCAACAACAGACATCACGAGGGAAATTGGCAAGGCCCTTGGCGACGACTCGTTCCTTTACTGGGCGCAAAAAAACAACACGCCGGTCATCGTCCCAGGTATAATGGACGGTGCAGTAGGCAGCCAAATCTGGTTGTTTTCACAAAAACATAGTGACTTTAAGCTGAACATGACAGATGACGCAAATGTCTTATCAGGACTAGTCTTCAAGGCCAAAAAGTCTGGCGCACTGATGCTCGGTGGCGGCATATCAAAACACCACACACTTTGGTGGAACCAATACCGTGAAGGCCTCGACTATGCAGTCTACATCACCACAGCACAAGAATTCGACGGTAGTTTGAGTGGGGCACTTGTCCGCGAGGCAATCTCGTGGGGCAAAGTCACGCAGGACGCCAAGCAAACCACCATACATGCAGAAATAACCACTGTGCTTCCGTTTATCTACAGCTCACTTTTGTCCAAAATCAAATAACTGTTCACTGTAAAGTATATCAGTGATTCACGGCTAATTCATGTATGTTACCACGCCTGTGGGTAAAGGAGCTAAAAGACGTCAACGTCGAAGGCGGATATGTCATCGACGGCTTTCCCTCAGTAGGCTTTACGAGTGCGATTGCAAGCGAGTCGCTGATGCACACGTCTCAATACGATCTCGTTGGTTTTGTCGATTCCATTGATTTTCCAACTGTGACAATACTCAAAGACGGCACGCCAAATTATGCTACACGGATTTTTGTCAATGACGTGCTCAAGGTATCAATTTTTACTTCGTACCTTACCATCAACGAGCCATACCACAGAGCAATTGCAAAGATGATGCTTAGATGGGCAAGAAAACACAAGTGTGGCCTAATAGTCAGCAGCTCGCCAATGAGGTTTCCAGACAACAATCAAGACATCGTGATTGCTGCAGGGAGCACAGATAGCGCGCGAAGTAAAATAAAGCAGGCAGACATGACGATCCTGCAGAACGGGACAATTCCAGGAATTCCAGGCGCATTATTAAACGAGGGCATGTTAAACAACCAAGATGTAGTAGTAGTTCTAGTTAACGTCGATGATGCAGGCCCAGATTTCAAATCAAGTGCCCATCTATGCATGGCAATGTCGAAGCTTTTGCCTGGGGTCTCCTGCGATCTCACCATGATGCAAAAACAAGCAGAGATAGCAGAAAAGCAGATCAAGCAGACCGAAAAAGAGACGCGTGCCCTCAGAGAATCAATGTACGGCTAGCTGTACCAGCAAATGCAGGATTTTTTTGGTTTTTTTGTAGCAGTCATAGTCATTTCCGCTTCCGGCGTCATGTCACCAGGGCCGCTTTTTGCTGCAACCGTGTCCAGTGCATTAAGACGCGGTGGTCGCGCTGGTCTTTATGTAGCAGCAGGCCACACAGTAATCGAGCTTCCGCTCATCATTCTACTTGGCCTTGGCGTTTTTTCATTTGAAGCGTTTCCACAGTTTAGAGTCACAATTTCAATCCTTGGAGCATTGAGTATCTTTGCCTTTGCCGGGATCCAGATTTACTCCACGATGAAGACTCAAGACATCAAAGAATCAAAATATAGTGCGTTTGCAACAGGCGTGCTCCTCACAGGCCTAAATCCGTTCTTTCTGATTTGGTGGTTCACAATCGGCATCAAACTCATTTTTGATGCGCTTGTTTTGTGGGCATTTTGGGGTACCCTCATCATGTTTGTAATGCACATTTGGATGGACTATGCGTGGCTCTTTTTTGTGTCATCGCTGTCATCAAAAGGAAAGAGCTTTCTCTCAGACAGGAGGTACCGAATGTGTATGATTGCAATAAACTCGATTCTGATTTATTTTGGCGTGTCTTTTATCCTAGAGGTGGTCTAGCCGCAATCAGGAGTTTCCAAGCCGGAGTTACACTCGTTGTTTAATCTGTCGATTTTTTCCGCAATTGAAATACAGGTATTTGGATCAAGTGTTTTCTCATATTCTATGATTTCGTCGATAATTGAAAATTGTTTGGATGGGCATGAATTGAAATTCTGAAAAAGCACCAATGCGGCAATTATGATTATGCCGCCGACAAGAGCAACTCGAAAATAATTATGCCTTTGTAATATCAATTTCTATGGTGGAGACATTTCTTGTTTTTCCGTCCTGTGACAAAAGTGAGTCAGAAGCAATCCTGACATCTTTTATCGCATAGCCCACGGTGTTCATTCGTTTTACTATCATTTGTGAAACATCCACTGCTTGGGTGATTCTTTGTCCCCTTGCTTTTATGGTCACAACCGGTTGAGTTGAAAGCTGCGTGAGTGTAGCAGTGACATAGGTCATTATCGGTTTTGTGCCAACAAATATCACGTCGCGTGTCTTTTTTGCATTATCTTCGTCAGAAGTCTTTTCTACATCCGAGATTGCTTGCTCTTGAGGATCTTTGATCTTTTGTGATTCTGCAAATATTTCTTCGGCTTCGGTTGGTTTTTCTTGCTCGCTCATGGTGACCTAGTTATTGTTTTTGCCCTTTAGCTTTTATTTTAAGTTTGAGACCTTGCATTTTTGAGGTAGTTTTCTATTACTTGTTCAATTTCTTCGGGATTTTTGCACTTTTTGACGCTTTCCACGATCTCTTTTTCTTCTACTTCGTAGCAGTTAAGAAACTCTTGCTCGTCTTTGAAAACAAGGAGAACCTTTTCGTTGTGAAGACAGTAATACATTTTTTCTGGCTCCATTAGATGCGGCATGATTTTGATTCCATCTCGCTCCGATGACAGCGGATATGACATACCTATCAACAGTCAGCATTGTATTTAGAGCATGCACTCCGATATTGTAATAAGGATTTTTGACAAATAAGATGCAATGAGTGAAAGAATAGTTTTCCACATTGATTTTGACTATTTTTTTGCGCAGTGTGAAGAGATTAGAAACCAGTCATTGAAGACCAAACCAGTCTGTGTGTGCATCTTTTCTGATCGTGGCGGAGACAGTGGCGCGATAGCTACTGCAAACTATATCGCAAGAAAATTCGGTGTCAAGTCAGGAATGCCGATCAGGTTTGCAAAATCAAGGCTGCGCCAAACTCCAGACGCCGTCTTTCTTGCTGCAGACTTTGCATATTATTCAGAGATCTCGCAAAGAGCAATGGAGATAATCAAAAGTTATGCGGATGTATTCGAATATGTGGGAAAGGATGAGGCGTATCTTGATGTCACAAAAAAATCTGAGTCCAGCTTCAAAAATGCCACCCACTTGGCTCAGCGGCTCAAAAATCACATCAGATCCGAAGTCAAGATGACGTGTTCTATTGGGATCTCCGCAAACAAGCTCCTCTCAAAAATTGCGTCAGGCTTCAAAAAACCCGACGGCTTGACGGTTGTTGAGCCACAAAACGCAGAATCCTTTCTAAACGAACTCAAGGTGGGCGATATTCCAGGAATCGGTAAAGTTACTGCAGATAAATTTGCTGAAATGAATATCAAGACAATTGGTGAATTAAGAGGTATTGACGTATTTACGCTCAACAAGATGTTTGGCCGCAAGATATCATCGTACATTTATAATGCTGCAAGAGGCATCGACGACGACCCAGTAGCTGAGAGGCAGCCAACAATCCAGTTTTCCAGAATCGTAACTCTAAAGGAAGACTCCAAAGACTTTGGATTTCTATCTCAAAGCCTAAACGAGATATGCGATGATCTGCACCAAACCATACTAAAACACAAAAAAATGTTCAGATCCGTAGGAATTCAATTCATCCAATCAGATCTCTCAAGCAAGACCAAATCAAGAATGCTGAGAAACCCCACATTTAGCATAGACGAGCTTAAAAAGACCTCAACTCAGCTGTTAGAAGAGGCCTTAGCTGATCAAAAGATGGACATAAGAAGGCTTGGTGTGCGCGTCTCCGATCTCTCAGATTTGCAAGGACAAAGCTCGATTACTAATTTTTTCTAGGCGACTTGCTTTTTCATTCTCTTAGTCTCTATTGCGGTGACCGCAAAAAGATATGCAAAAAGCCATGGTAGAAACATTATCTCTCCTGCTATACCATGGAATTCTTCAAATTCGGTCGGATTTGTCGATACCTTAAGTACGAAAAGCGACAGCGAGAATATCCTTATCATATTTACGCCAATCGTTCCTGCTATCCCAAGTACAAAATAGGCAGCCTTGCGCTTTGGAGGAATGTTCATTTTGAGCAGAAATGCCATCATGACAAGCGAGTAGATTATTACGCTGTGGACGCCAGCCGAGGGCCAAAAAACCTGGAGTGCCATCGAACCGTGCTCACCTCTCAAAAACATCAAATTGTCTCTTGCAATTGCAAACCCAAGATCAAATGTGTTAATCACCCAGACATTCGTCTTGACTAGGTATGGCACCACGTACTGCAGTGGGCCTAACGTATCATATGGGAAAAATGCATCAAGTGAGAGTATGATTGCGCTTCCGCACAAGAAAATCGGCCCGGCAGGTGCTATTCTTATCCATTTTTTGCCAAATAATATTGTGACTGCTGCAATCACGAATATTCCCATAACTACAAAGTCCCACATCCATGTCCATGAATACACCAGATTGACGTTGTAGACTTCGGCTCCCTTTTTGATGTAATCTCTCAAGCCGTATTCTAGTGCAACAAGATATGCGATCACTGCTGCCGCGAGCGGGATTATCAGAAGTACTTTTTTTTGTGAGAAGACGTATTTTAGTCCAACAAGTTCCGCAACTACAAAAGCCATTGCGAAAAGAAATCCACCACGCCCCTGATTCCAGCTCAAGCTAAAAGAGTCAGGATATGCCGCTAGCGCAAACAAAACTGGGCTTATTATCACTATGATCGCAAATGTGACGTTTTTGTTCTGCATCAGTGGGTAGAGAATTTTGAATGAATAAAAACTAACGGCAAAACACACATTTGTTCTACATCAGCTCTGCCACACAAAATGTGTTTTGGAGTGAACACACACGTACTTATGTTCATGTAACGCCATATGGTAGTTCCTGAAGGTTCTGCGGTTCCCTCTTTGGAGGCTAATGCCCCGCTCTACCTTCAGCCTTACTTCTTTTTAATAGTGAGTGTTTTTTGGATCTCGCTCATCGAGTTGATGAATTTTTGTTTTGCCTCGTACTCGTTTGTCACTTTGACTATTACTTCGGAGGATGAGAGCAAGACGTCTTTTACGACAAGTGGTGCACTCAGTCCCAACAACTCGCTTAGAAACTCAAACAAATTATGGAATTTTGTGGCATTTCTGTACTGGAACTGCACCCTGCCGTCCTTGAATGTTGGTTTTGGATCAAGTGGGATGACCAAGTCCGGAGACGTCATTTCGGAGATGAATTTTGCGGTGTCTGATTTGACTGCCCCTGAAAGCTCGTCTCTTTTTGCCTCCAGATTCGCCTTTGTTTTTTCAAGATTTTCTTGCTGGTCGTCGTAAGGCGCCCCTATCATTTTTGCGAATGTAGACTCGGTAGGCCGCTTAAGCGGCAGCTCGTGCAGCTTCATGTTCACTATCTTTAGCTCTTCTTCGATTTGGTTTAGGTAGTTACGATTTGCCTTGATTTGTCGCGCTAGCTCTTCAAGATAGGTAAAGTCAGACATGCTCACCACTTAGCTGAACTGGTGTACTACGTCCATCAGCGACTGTTTAAAGTCCTCCGTAGTTAGGCCCCACTTTCCGTATTCTTCCTTGTAGGCATCCCACGACTCTTCAGCCTCTCTGGCAATCTCTAAAATCTTTGGGCCGATTGCCTTTGTGTTAACTAGGATCGTGACATTTGCCTGCTCTTTTTCCATGATCGGAATCTTGACGAATATCATCCTAGAGTCTTCGATGTTGAATCTGTCTTTGATTACGCGTTTGAGCACTTCGCGTTCTTTGACATCAAAATCGCCTTTTACTTTGACTAGTGCACAGCAAGAGTCGCGAGGACCGCCGTAGTTACGGACATCGGTCTCATCAATATCAAACAGAATCGCATCTTGCTTTTTGTTGAGATTCTCAATTATCGAGTCCATGTTGTTATTTTTGCTCATTCCAGGAAGTTGGTTGAGGCTCCATTGGTCTTCGTCTGGAAGAACCGGAATCACCCATGGAATTGCCATCTTTGGCCTCTTTGTGGCAAGCCATGTCCTGTAGTTTGACATATCCCATTCGGTTTCACGCGCAAACGAGGCCACGAACATCGAGATTGCATTTGCCGCAATCAAATTCATGCCTTTATAGTCCTTCCAGCCCACTTCGTGCTCTTTTGGCAAGTCGTCTATAATCGAAGGCACCTTTTGAACACGTTTTTCATACTTGTGCGCAAGCTCGCGCAGTCGTTTATTGGAAAATAAAATCGAGCAGTCTGAATACTTGATTTGGTACTCCAAGTTCATGACTATGTTTATTGCGGCCGCTTCAAAGATAACCGGATCCCACCCGAACTCGGGTAAAAGCCCCAACGTTGCAATCGTGGCATGCTCCTTTGTGTTATTTCTGATAAATTCTATAAATGAGCATGCAAACGAACTTCCTGTCCCTCCCCCCATAGCAAATGGAACCGTGTATCCCCTGACTGGCTCAGGCGAGAGTGCAGAGAGTTGTTTTGTAAAATCCCATTTTTGCGTGACTTCGTTTTTGAATCTGGATCTTCCCTCCGCCCAGTTTCTTGCTGCGCCCCCTGCTCCATGTATTACGTGCTTGTCACGCAACGCAAAAAGATCAGGATATGATTGTAAGATAAGATTTGCAGCTCTTGGGTCCAAGTCGACAAGCAGTGCTCTTGGTATGAGCGGGGTTTCTCCTCCAGTATATGCGCCAGGGAATCTCAAAATTGTACTTCCATATCTTTTTAAGATTCGTGACTCGTCTTTTGTGTCCTTTAGAACAGGCTTGAGTGGATCAGCACCTACATCCAGTAGCAGCCGCCTATAAGATTCTGCCCCAAGCCCTATCCCACAATGTCCAAAACACGTCATAAGTACTGGAGCCGGTGGGAGCGGTGCTGTCGTTTGCGCCATGGTTACACACCGCTGTTTGGAACTATAACCACAAAGTGCAACAAAAATGAAGTTGCTGCTTGATCGTTATAGACTCGTGCGTAATTCATGCCTAAATAATCACAACTGGAAATTTAACCATTAAGTATGATTGATCTGTGAGTTTTTGGAGGCCCGCCACAATTTTATAGCAAAAAATGGTTTTTTGTTTGTGCAGCTTTTAGGGAGATTGGAAATCAAATCAAAACAAAAGATGGTAGAATTCCTAAACCAAGAGCATGTGGGCAGAATATGCTCAATTGACAAGGATGGGTTTCCCCAAGTCATACCGATGAATTTTGTCTTCCTCAATGATGCCATATACATGCATTCTCACACAAGAGGTGAGAAGCTCGAGAACATCAAAAACAACAACAAAGTAGGCTTTGAGGTAGACAGAGAGCTAGAGTTTTTGCCATCTTATTTTACACACCCAACCGATGCTTCTCAAGCCGACACTCTCTACATTAGCGTTGTAATAAAGGGAATTGGTTCAATCATACAAGACAGAATGGAAAAAACACTTGCGTTAAACGCACTAATGGAAAAATATCAACCCGAGGGAAGGTATGAGAAAATACGGCCAGAGATGGAGGTAGTAGACGAAGTAGCGATAATCAAAGTCACCCCAATCACAATGCGAGGCAAGTACAAGATAGGTCAGCACCTGGACAGAAACGCAAGGCGGCTACTTGCAGAAAAGATACTTGAGCGAAACACACCTACTGCTAAGGAGACGCTTCGGATAATGGGTTTTAGAATCATCAATGGCAATCTCGAGTTAGTTGATGAACTTCCCTGGTGACTCGGAACTAAAGTTTTTATCGCCTGTGTTGACATTCCTTTAAATTTAGTTTGAGGCGATCCAGTAGCTGTTGCAAGTGCAGACATTTGAGCTGGTTTCAGAGTTCGAGCCTACAGGAGATCAGCCACAAGCAATTGAGAAACTCGTACAGGGTGTGCAAAAAAATAAAATTCAGACGTTGCTTGGAGTCACAGGAAGCGGCAAGACGTTCACCATAGCAAACGTAATTGCGCGCACAGGTAAGAACACACTTGTTATTTCACACAACAAGACGTTAGCAGCTCAGCTTTACTCGGAGCTGAAACAGTTTTTCCCAAAAAACAACGTAGGCTATTTTGTTAGCTATTATGATTACTACCAGCCAGAAAGCTACATACCTCAAACCGACACATACATAGAAAAAGACACGGAAATCAATGAAAAAATCGAAAAGATGAGACTGGAGGCAACTGCCATGCTGCTCTCAGGCGAGCCCACCATAATCGTAGCCACAGTTTCCTGCATCTATTCACTTGGCTCGCCAAAAGACTGGGAGGAAATGGCCACAACAGTCAAAGTCGGCACCACATACAACCGGAGCGAGCTCATCAAGAAATTCATCAATGCCCGCTATGAGCGAAATGATTTGGAGCCTGCACCTGGCACATTCAGGGTCAAAGGCGACACAATTGACATAATTCCCGCTTACTCTGATGAAATAGTGCGAATCTCACTGTTTGGGGATGAGGTTGAAAAGATCTCGGTGCTGGATCATGTATCGCTAAAAGAAAAGAGGAGGTTGAATTCGATCAAGATATTTCCAGCAAAGCACTATCTTGTCGCAAATGACGTAAGGCAAAAAGCAATCAAGTCAATAAGAGACGAGCTGAAACAAAGACTCCCGCAGCTAAACGAGTTGGAAAGGCAGCGGCTGGAAATGAGGACCAAGTTTGACTTGGAGATGATCGAAGAGCTCGGTTACTGTTCAGGCATTGAGAACTATTCTAGGCATTTTGACGGAAGAAAGCCTGGTGAAAAGGCTTTCTGTCTTTTGGATTTTTTTGGAGACGATTACCTTCTTGTCATAGATGAATCACATGTGACTCTGCCCCAGCTACACGGCATGTATGGTGGAGACTACACCAGAAAGAAAGCACTGGTCGACTATGGCTTTCGGCTCCCAAGTGCCTTTGACAACAGGCCTCTCAAATTCGACGAATTTGAGCAGTACATAAAAAATTGCATCTTTGTTTCCGCGACACCTTCTGAGTATGAAAGAAAAAGATCATTTCAAATCGCAGAGCAGCTTGTCAGGCCCACCGGCCTAGTCGACCCCATAGTCGAGGTACGGCCCACAAAGAACCAAATGGACAACTTGGTATCTGAGATAAGAAAGCGCGCAAAAGACAACCAGCGTGTCTTGGTCACCACCCTTACAAAGCGAATGGCAGAGGATCTGGCCGAATACCTTTCCAAAAGAGAAATCAAAGTAAGATACTTGCATTCCGAAATAGAGGGCCTGCAAAGAACAGAATTGATACGGCAGTTGAGGCTTGGCGACTTTGACGTCTTGGTTGGGATAAACCTGTTGCGAGAAGGTCTCGACATACCCGAAGTTTCCCTTGTAGCCATACTGGATGCAGACAAGGAGGGGTTTTTAAGAAATTACACCAGCCTCATTCAGACATTTGGACGGGCTGCAAGAAACGCAAACGGTGCAGTCATACTCTACGCAGACACAATCACAAAATCTATGAAAGAGGCAATAGAAGAAACCAACCGCAGACGAGAAAGGCAGATCGCATACAACAAGTCACACAACATAACACCAAGGACGATAATCAAATCCATACCTCAGCAGGTCGCAGTACTAGATGACATTAAAAACAAGACACAGCACGACTTGCACAATGAGGCAATCGAGGTGGAGGCACAAATGAAAAAATATGCCGAAGAGCTGGACTTTGAGAAGGCAATAGAGTGTCGCGACAGATTACGACGAATTCAGATCGAGTTGGAAAAGAAAAATGTACGATAAACTGAAGATCAGAGGTGCAAGACACCATAATTTAAAGAATCTAAATCTAGACATACCAAAAAACAAGCTTGTCGTGATTTCAGGCTTATCAGGCTCTGGCAAATCCACGCTGGCATTTGACACGATTTACGCCGAAGGTCAACGAAGGTATGTAGAGTCACTGTCTGCCTATGCACGACAGTTTTTGGAGATGATGGACAAGCCGGATGTAGATTCTATTGAAGGTTTATCGCCGGCCATATCAATTCAGCAAAAAACAACTTCAAAGAACCCTCGTTCCACTGTCGGAACAACTACCGAGATATACGACTACCTAAGATTGCTTTATGCCAGAATAGGTATTCCGCACTGCACACGATGCGGTCGCAAGATCTCAAACCAGTCCATAGAGTCGATTTGTGAATCAATTTTCAAGGATTTTGATGAAAAACAGATCATGGTTCTTGCCCCGCTGATTCAAAGAAAGAAAGGAACTTATGAGAAGCTCTTCGAGCAAATAAAAAAAGATGGTTACTCCCGTGCACGCGTTGACGGCCAGATAATCCAGGTAGAAGACGAATTCCCAAAACTCGACAGGCAGAAATGGCATAACATCGAAATAGTAGTGGATCGCCTAAAGGCCACAAAAGCAGAGAAAAGCAGACTTTTTGAAGCTATTCAAACAGCACTCAAGGCTGCAAAGGGATCTGTTTTGATCTCATCTGAAAAGGAAGAAAAAATGTTTTCGCAAAACAACGCGTGCCCCTATTGCGGCATCACCATTGGCGAAATCGAGCCAAGGACTTTTTCATTTAACTCACCGTTTGGCTCATGCAAAGCGTGTCATGGTCTTGGCGTCAAAATGGAGTTTGACCCCGACCTTGTGATCCCAGACAAATCCAAGTCAATTCTTGATGGAGCCATAGTTCCATGGAATGGCAGGTTCTCTTCGTTTAGAAGGCAGGAACTCAGAGCAGTAGGCAAAAAATTTGGCTTTGATTTGATGACCCCGATAAACAAGCTCAAGCCAGACCAGCTCAAAGTCATACTCCACGGAACGGACCAGATGATTCATTTCCAATATGAATCTCAGACTACAGACTCTTACTGGCAGTACACTAACTCGTTTGAAGGAGTACTAAATAACTTGCACCGTGTGTTTATGGGCACAGACTCTGAATCAAAACGTGAATGGCTCAAGCAGTTTATGCGAGACATACCGTGCAACGAGTGTGGCGGTAAAAAGCTAAAGCCAGAAGCACTAGCTGTCAAGGTAAATGGGATGGGGATCAGCGAAGTCTGTGACCTTTCAATTGACGAGTGCTATGATTTTTTTAAAAACATTAGGCTTACCGAGACTGAAAAATACATTGCAAGAGATGTTCTCAAGGAAATTACAGAGAGGCTGGAATTTCTAAGGAACGTCGGTCTCAACTATTTGACATTAAACAGGCAGAGCTCGACACTTTCAGGCGGCGAGTCTCAAAGAATCAGGCTGGCCACACAGATAGGCTCAAACCTCACAGGCGTATTGTATGTCTTAGATGAACCCACCATTGGCTTGCATCAGAGAGATAACGCCAGACTCATCAAGACTCTGGTCAAACTGCGTGATCTGGGAAACACCATAATCGTAGTAGAGCACGACGAAGAAGTCATCAGAAACTCAGACTGGATAATTGATTTGGGGCCGGGTGCTGGGATCCATGGAGGCAACGTGGTTTTTGAAGGTACCGTCGAGCAGATCCTCAACAACCACAAATCAGTCACAGGCGACTACCTAAAAGACAAGACTTTGATCAGACTTGAAAACAAGACACGCAAACAAAGAGGCAAGATAGTAATCAAGGGGGCCGCAGAAAACAATCTCAAAAATATCACAGTCGAGATCCCTCTAGGATACCTAGTTACAGTGACCGGAGTCTCCGGCTCCGGCAAATCGACTTTGGTAAATGAGATACTCCTCAAATCACTTTCAGCCCATTTTTACAAAACCAACGAAAGGCCAGGCAAGCATGAAACTGTCGAGGGTGTTGACAACATCGATAAAGTAATTGCAATAGACCAGTCCCCCATAGGAAGAACGCCTCGCTCCAATCCTGCTACATACATAGGGGCGTTCACCCCCATTAGGGAGTTGTTTGCGTCCACGGAGATTGCAAAGGAGAGGGGCTACACGCCAGGACAATTCTCATTCAATGTTGCTGATGGTCGTTGTTTTGCTTGTGAAGGAGACGGTGTTAAAAAGATAGAGATGCAATTCCTATCAGATGTTTATGTGAGATGCGACGAATGCAAGGGAAAGCGGTACAACTCTGAAACCCTGGCTGTGCTGTACAAAGGAAAAAGCATCGCAGATGTTTTAGACATGACTGTAGAAGAAGCGTTAACGTTTTTTGAGAATATCCCAAAAATTAAGCGAATCCTGCAGACCATATATGATGTGGGTTTGGGCTACATTAAGCTTGGTCAATCATCGACGACTCTGTCTGGAGGAGAAGCACAGCGAGTCAAGCTGGCCTCAGAGCTGGCAAAGCGAGATACCGGAAGAACGCTGTACATATTGGATGAACCAACAACCGGACTTCATTTTGCAGACGTCCAAAAGCTTCTTGATGTCCTCAACAGACTGGTAAACCTTGGCAACACGGTAGTCGTAATAGAGCACAATATGGATGTCATCAAAAATTCAGATTGGATAATTGACCTAGGACCTGAAGGAGGAGACAAGGGTGGTCAAGTGGTGGCCACCGGCACGCCAGCTCAGGTTGCGGCAAATCCGAAGAGCTACACTGGGCAATACCTAAAGAAGATCTTGGTAAATTGACACTAGACATCAAGAAAATAGCAATCCCCTCACACCCCGGAATTTATTTGATGAAAGATGAAAACGGGAAAATAATCTACATCGGCAAGGCAAAAAACCTGAAAAATCGCGTAAGATCATATTTTTTAAAAAACCAAAACTACAAAACGCAGAAACTGGTTGAAAAGATCTCCGATATTGAATTTGTATTAACGGATAATGAAGCAGAAGCATTTCTTTTGGAGTCAAACATGATAAAACAATACAGGCCTGTTTTCAACATAGAGCTCAAAGATCAGCAGCGCTACACCTACCTGAGACTGACTGATGAAGAATACCCACGACTCGTTGTTGCACGACGGACAAGGACTGGCAAGTTCATGGGAGATGGGAAAATATACGGGCCGTTTACCTCCGGGAGCTCAAAGCTGCTAAGTATTGGCTCTTTGCGCAAGGCCTTTAAGATCAGGATTTGTAAAAGACTTCCAAAAAAAGCCTGCCTAGAATACCATCTTGGAAACTGCGAAGCGCCGTGCGAGTTTAAAGAAGCTCAAATAAGATATGCCAAACACGTGTCTGACCTGGAATCGATTCTAAAGGGAAGAGATCTGTACGCATTTACAAAAAAATTGGAGGCAGAAATGAAGCGCGCCTCGGATCAGCTTCAGTTTGAGCGTGCGCAGGAGATAAAAGACACCCTACAGAGACTCGGCAGCCTCAAAACACGGCAGAAAATGGAAAGTGTTACCGGAGCAGATGAGGAGTATTTTGGAATAAAGACAGACGGCCAATCTGCTCACATCATGACCTTTAAGAAGATAAATGGTGTCATCCGAGACAGCAACAAATTTTCCTTTGATCTTGTGGGTGACAACTCGTTTTCTAATTTTCTTTACCAGTACTATACAACAAATCGCATACCGCCGTTTGTAATAGTGAACAAAATGCCACATAATGCAAAACTGTTAGAGAGCCTCTTCTCAAAGGCGGCTGGAATCAAAGTCAAGATACTTGTTCCGCTTGCTGGAAAAAGAAAAGAAATGCTTGACCTCATTTTAAAAAATATCGACGTCATTACGTCAAAGGGATCAGAGCCAGGCCTTGTCCAATTAAAAGAAGAGCTTGGCCTTGACGTCATACCAAGAGTAATAGAATGTTTTGATATCTCAAATTACGGTACGGCATTTGCGGTGGGCGCCATGTCAAGATTTGTTAATGGTAGGCCTGACAAGTCCGGATACCGGAGATTTAAGATAAGAACTGTCAGCGGCCAAGATGATTTCGCAATGATTAATGAGGTAATAAAGCGAAGATATATGCGTGTGTCATCAGAAAACTTGGAGCCGCCAGATCTAATTCTCGTAGACGGCGGCAAGGGTCAGCTGAGTGCTGCGATGTCGGCGCTGCAGAGCATTGCCATGAAAATACCTTGCGCATCTCTTGCCAAGCAAAACGAGGAGGTCTTTGTACCAAACAAAAAAGATCCAATTCTGATGCCACGACACCATCAAGGCCTAAAAATTCTCCAATATGCTCGTGATGAAGCACACAGATTCGGCGTGGCGTACAATCGTTTACTTCGTATGCCAAAATCCTGATTTAGCTATAAATTGTTTAGTTTACTTTGCAAAAATTGAACGAATGAGTAGTTTTTTTATGATTCATTATATATACGTCAAATGTCAAATTGATTCATGACAAAAACCCACATCACGGCAGGGATCAAATAGATGGCAACAGCATATGTTCTCATTAACTGTGAGCTGGGATCGGAGCAAAAGGTCATCGACCAAATAAAGCCAATAGACGGAGTCAAAGAAGTAAAAGGAGTGTTTGGAGCATACGACATTTTAGCAAAGATCGAGACTGCCTCAGTAGAACGCCTCAGGGAGATAATCACCTGGAAGATACGCAAAATTGACCGAATACGCTCAACTTTGACTTTGATGGGAATTGAAGGACAGGAATAACCATGTCCACTGCATATTTTTTGATAAACGCTAGGCTAAATCACGAATCTGAGATCATAGAGAAAGCGAAATCGGTGCTAAAAGAAGCCGAACTGTCTTCGTACGAGGTGCAGGGAACGTTCGGGATTTATGACATAGTGGTAAAGTTGTCCGCACCAAACGACGACACACTACGCAAGATCGTGCTTGAGAGGCTTAGAAAAATTGAAAACATAGAATCCGCAATAACAATGATGGTAAATGAGGAGCAGGAATAATGCCTAGTGCGTACGTCATCATACACTGCGATCCAACAGAAACCTACTACGTCATAAGAAATCTCAAGTACATTCCAGAGGTAAAAGCAGCAGACGACGTTTTTGGATATTATGAAGTGGTCTGTAAGGTAGAAGCAAATACGCAAAAAGACCTCGAAAAGGTAATCACGTCAAAGATCCGCAAAATCAAGCACATCATAAGCACGATGACTTTGAGCGTCATTGAAGGACAGGGCTGACATACATTTATTCAGTTATTTTTTGATTCTCAAACATTTGTTTGCAATACATGTGGATAGTTTTATCTTATTTTAAGACGCATTGTTAGGCCTGGCAGTATCGAACATTTACAAGGCTATTTTTGAGGCAAATTTGGATGCACGGCTTGAAGAGCTCCTAGTCAACATGCTTAGATACAATTCATCTGCAAGCGTACAAGAGCCGATTCGAATTTTTCTGTACAACTACCAAGTAATGTCGGACAATTTTTGGGAAATGTACAAAAAGGCAAAATCTTACGAGGATGTTCTTGAATGCTACTACCAGTTTTCAAAAAATCAATGCGTGATAATCGAGACTCTGCTAGAGAATCTTAAACTTAGTCTAAATGATGATCACCTAAAAGAAGATCTCCATCTCTTGCTCAAAGATGCGTTTACATTTTGACAACAATGGATAACTTTAATCTAAATTCAGTCAACACTAATGTGAATGAGGAATATACGCGATATCAAACATTTGAGTCAAGATCCGGTTTTATTCAAACTTGCACTAGCAAAGCATTTCCTTGATAAAATTCCAAAAAAAGTGCCACAGTCAGTAAGCGGCAGTTTGACGCTTGAAGCAAATGTGGATTCATTTTTGTTTTTTGCATCAAGTGTGATTGACGTAATAAAGCGCGAAATAAATGAGAAATTTGAGATATTTGATAAAGACAATGTGTTTTACATTCATGGCATAAGAAAACAACTTGCTGACACTGGCAAGCAAGGACTTGTAAAAAGAGCAATTGCAAGTTATTTCACAACGCCAACAAAAAACAGGTCACAAAAATGGGATACAAAACGCAGCGGGTTATGGAAGCTGCAAATTTTGCGAAACAAAGCAACACATGGCCATATCATGCAACCAAGCGATAAAAAGACGATCAGGATCAGATATACTATCAGACAATTCAAAAAACTCGGAGAATCGTTTGAGTTTGAGGAGATGGTACAAGACCCAAGAAGATATTTTGAAGACATTTTTGCCGATTTGGAGAAGTTTGTGATAAAAATACGCAAGATAATTCAAAAGAGCTCCTGCTAGGGTGCAAAGAGATAATTCGATGATAGTTTGGCGTCTATTTTTTAATTAGCTTTATTTACCGTGAGAATACCACAAGCGACATGACAGCCGCAGATAAATTCGGCATCGCTTTTTCAATAGGAATCACCGTTGCGTTGATTGCGTTTGCCATGTCGTTTTCAGCAACAGGCAAAACAACAACTCCACCAATGCAGATACCTACAACTCCAACAACACAGCCAGCACCAACGCCAACTCCGCCTGCTCCACCAGTGATGGAAGAGGAGCAGCCTGTAGAGGAAGCTCCAGTGATGGAAGAGGAGCAACAAATGGAGGAAGAACACGAAGTTGCAATGTCAGCTGAGGTATCAATTCCGAGTGGGTCTTCAGTGCCCGGTTGTGAAGCAACAAATGAATGCTACATCCCGAACACCGTTACAATAGGAGTTGGTGGCACAGTGACATGGTCAAATGACGACACAGCAGCTCACACAGTTACAAGTGGTTCAGCCGAATCAGGACCAGACGGTACATTTGACAGTAGCATCCTAATGGCAGGCAAAACATTCGAACACACATTCGATGATGCAGGCGATTACGACTACTTTTGTATTGTCCACCCATGGATGACAGGTAAAGTAATTGTGGAATAAATCCACATCTTCATTTTTTATTTATTCATGACAGATTAGTTATGTTTTGTTCTAGATCCAGTACAAGTTTTTCATAATCTTGGCGACTTTTTCCAAGACTTGATAGTTTTTGTTTTTCTATCTCTGCCAGATTGTTATTAATCTGCTCCGTACGTCCTTGTAGCCTCATCTCCGCCATGACAAAAAGTCGATTATTTTCTTTCCACAGGTGTTGCGATATGTGTTCTATGTATTCCTGGATATCAGAAATCAATTCTTGTGTAGAGCCCGTATCAATGTATTTTTTTGCAGATTCTTCCATTCGACTTGCAATTTGTCTAGTCATTTCATGTTCCATTAGCATCACTGCAATTGGACCCATATGCCTTGGCATTCCAGACTGCTCCAGTGCCGGAAAAAGCGATCCTTCTTCTTTTCCATGGTGACACACGTCTGTAAAGTTTTTTGAAAAGTCGATCACCGGCATGAGAATTGATTCAGGTATCTTTTTGCCTTGGCGGAGCAGTTGTAAAGTGACTTCCATAGATTTTACTACTTTTTCTATTAACTCGTGGTCTTTTCGTAGAGATTCAGTAGCCATGGTTGGCCGACCCCAAAATTCTCATTTAAAGCTAAGTTTGATTTTCATATGAAAAACAGACACAAATTAGAGAAAACTGTCAAGTGAGTTTGGACGTAGCGGCTGTGCGTCAAAGCCCATTTTTGTAAGATCCGCTGCAAACTCGTCGACGAAGCCGTGAATGGTGTAGATTTTTTCTGCCCCGCTCCTTTTCACAACTTCAACAAGTTCGTTGTAATCACAATGATCGCTCAGGGGTATCGAATAATCATTTTTTGTGTACTGCCTCGATGCCTTTGCCCAGCCAGAAAACCCTATGGTCACCGCGTCGTACCGTGACTTCATTTGTTTTATGAATGAGTTATTTTCAGACATTAGGGGACACACCATAACCCACGGTTTTTTGTCCAATAGTCCCATAGCTTCAGCCATAGTATGCCCAAGCCCTTCTTTTAATGGGATTCCAAGCTTCCTGTGTAGATCGTTCATTTCCTTAACCGAGTCATGATAATACAGTGGATCCCAGTGTCCAAACAGATGCGAAAGTGTTTGCGCTTTGCCGAGTTGATAGCCCAATAACAGAACCGGCTTCCCTTTATGGTACATGTCAGAGATTATTTCGTTGGTTCTTTTTTCAATCTCACTTACCTGTGGGAATACGAATTCTGGCCTCCCAAAAGTGCATTCAGTGATCAATATCTTGCATTTTGGGATACTTGCTCCCTTTAGAAAGCCTCGTTCCCTGCTGCAGATATCGCCTGTATAAAACACGTCGCCAAAAAGAACGCCCCTTGAGCCAAGTATGTGGCCGCTGTCATAAAGCCGAAAGTCGTCCAGAGATTCAACGTGGTTTGACATCTCGTGTCCCCGAAGTATGGCTATTTCCTTGGTTTCCTTTGTTGCCAAGATGGTGCCATCCTTATTGTTTGGCAGGTGATCGGCATGCGCGTGCGACACAAAATTAACACAGTGTGGCATTGCAGATCTTGGATCCAGGTTCACAGTCTTGCCATCTACACGGCAGACAATACCGTTTTTTGTCATTCGGATTTGCGACACGACAAGGTTTGCAGTAATTATGTACGATTTAAATTTCAACAATAACTGTTTGTTGACAAAAAATACAACGCGCTTCAAAACAACTTGAGGTGGAGTGTCCTGCTCATCGGCCAGAATTCGAATTGACACCATTGTGTCTGCAAGAGATGCCAAGCTGTTCACTTGGTAGCTGGCCATCGATGCGCATGGACACTCGATTATCTCTTACATCCTTCGAATCGATTATGTTACGATGTTAAATTATATAACATTGATCATGAAACAACCAAAAATGTGTTCATATTGACACGTTATAATGTGAAAATTCAAAAACTAATTAAATTTTGATTAAAATATGTTAACATTTGTTTAATAGTAAAGATCATACAGAATGTTTCATCTGTTCATTTTGGACCGGCTCGTCATGTTTTGCGGCCAACCTATTCCTTAGAAGGTACACTCCTGCAAAGGTAAGCGCGACAGAAGCCCAATTCATACTCGATATTGTTTCGCCAAGAATAATCGCGGCAAAAATTACGCCTATTATAGAGTTGGTCGAGAACAACAAGACCGTCCTCACTCCTCCAAGAAGACGCAAGGATATTAGAAATAACATAGTGGCCAGTCCTGTTCCGCCTATTGCAAAGAGTGCAATCGAGCCCAAGTTTGCAAGTTGGATGTCAAACGGTATATGAAATACGAATAGCGCAGCTACTGCAAAGGTGCCAGATACAAATGACACAATCTGCGTGATCCTTTTTGAGTCAATTTTGTCGCTCAAATACCTGCAAAGCATAACATCCAAGGCGTAAAGAACTCCAGAGGCAATAATTAGCAGGTCTCCAAGAACCAGTCCCGATAGTAGCATTCCGTTAGCATAAAAATCATAACCGATCGGCAAGACCATCATCCCAAGCATTATCATCACAAATGGCCCAATCTCCTTTCTGTGAAGGGATTCTTTAAAAAGAATCATCGTAATTAGGAGCGAAAAAACTATTTCACCATTACTGAAAATCGAGGCGTTTGTTGCAGTCGAGTCTTTTAATCCAAAAAAATATGTGATAAGTGCAGTCACTTCAAGAATTCCAATGACTGACAGAAGCAAAAGATTCTTTCTATCAAGTGTAGCAATAGGAGGAGATTTTTTTGCGAGGGGTGTAAAAAACGCCGCATTTATCACATAAACACACGCAGCCAGCGCCACGGGGTGGATTTCAATGCCGGCTTGTACATCCAGCAACGGTTTTGCCAATACGTGAACTATGGCCGCAAGCGTTGCCGAAATCAACACTAAGACATATCCTACTTGATTTGAGTTTTTATTTTTGGAAATAATACCTTGCACTGACCACGACATTTCCAATTATGGTAATGTCAAAGTACCTAATATCTTGATCCTAAAAAGTTGAAACGATTGCCTGCTAAGTTGTTGAACAGACGGTTATGATCGAGCTGTTAGAGAGGTCGTCTTTTGGCAAATGCAGTGTCACAGATATCTTGTTTTTGACTATATCGATCTTGAGGTTGTCAAATATCGACCTGTATTTCGTTACTTTTTTTCCATCTGGTGTAACGATGTACCCAGCAGGAAGCAACAATCCGTCATTAATCAAAGCGTTTACTTTTCTGTAACCCGACGTCTGCGGAATGTTGCATCTTTCAATTATTTGAGATATTATCATTGATTCACCATTTAGTAGACTGAGTATTTTCTTCTTGTCATCGTCGCCAAAGGATTCCAGAATGACTTTGGTCAGCATCGGGTTTTCAATTACGAGCCAGTTTTCACCATTTGCGATTTTGATCTCACAGACGCTTTTAAGAAATCTTTGCTCAAGTCCGTCTGCTCCTGCGCCAAAGAATTCACGCAGAACGGCGTCAAGCTTTTGGAATTGTTCAATGGATTGAGTTAGCGAGATTCCATACTTTTCAAACAATCTTTCCTCAATTCTTTGTATTGTTTTATCACCAAGATTTTCTCTGATTACCGAGTCGAGTGATTTTGCCAATAGCCTATCAAGGCCTGCCATCACACCAAGTTTTGCAATCATACTATATTACTATTTCCACACTTGGCCATAACAGTTTAATAGGATTTTACCATTTCCAATAGTGGAATTGGCTCTGCTAATTTTTGATGATAATAATATCAGAGAGCTTCCAGTTGCAGAAAGACTGGCCAGTTGCAAACAGATCATACAGAACGAAAAAGACGAATCAAAGAGGTGGGACGCAGTTTGGCTCGCAGGCGAGATTGCAGAAAACAGAAACGCCGACGATCCGATATTCGCTGAGATCGCAGATCTCATGGAATGGGTTTTGGAAAATGATGACAACAACGTCGTAAAGCACGAGGCATGTTACCAGATTGCCGCCCGAAACATGCGGAAAAAAATTCCCGCTTTAATAAAAGCCGCGTTGCAAGACAAGAGTGGACTGACAAAACACGAAGCCTTGGAGTCCCTTGGTTTGATGAGGGCCACTGAGGCCGCGGACTTAATCAGAGATGCTCTAAATGATCCAAGCGAAGACGTCAGACAAACAGCTGCTTTTGTGATAAAGAGACTAAAGCGAATGGAAAAGTCTGGTAAATACAAGCCGTCAGAGATAATCTAATGGTAACTGCAATAGTGATCGACGACGACGTGGACACCGTTGATGTCTTTTGTGATTACTTGAAGCTCAAAAATGTAGATGTGTTAGGTAGAGGATACAACGGAAAGGAAGCCTTTGAACTGTACCAGAAATACAAGCCGGATATCGTCTTTTTAGATTTAATGATGCCGGATTATGATGGGTTCTACGGATTGGAAAACATCCGCAAAGCTGACCCGAGATCCAAAGTAGTCATAATAACTGCAGACCTCAGAGAGGAGACGGCCGAAAAACTCCAAAGGCTCAAGCCGACAGAGGTATTCATCAAACCATACGACATAGAAAAGATAACCAAGTTATTGGAAAGAATACGTTTTACTTGATGATTTGGCCTATCCTTTTCAGAGCAGCTTCGATTCGGTTTATTTCGTGTGCAATCTTGTCATCTGAGCCGCGCTGCTTTATTATCTGAAGTGATGTCTCTATCACAAAGAGCGGATCCCGTATTTTCATTAGGGTTTCTTCCGAACTGCCCATGATTTTGTTGTGACATTATGATATAAAACACCCCACTTCCAGAATTGGAAATAGATAAATTCCAAGCTGACAAATTAGGCAGGGTGAAATGCATTGCTTAGCCCAAAAGTAGAGAAGCGGAATTCACGAATCAGCGGAATGGGATTATTTGCGGCCCAGAATATAAAAAAAGACGAGGTGATTTGGTTCCCCACCACGGAACACATAGAAAAAATCCACATTACGGATTTTGAGAAGCTTAATGACGGGAACCAGAAACAAGACTGGATAAAGCACTCGTATCAGATTGGTAAGTTTCTTTACAAAGATATTGATGATACCAGATTCATGAATCACAGCTGCAGGCCAAATGTGATAGACTTCTACAATATGCTAGTTGCCGCACGCGACATACATGCAGGCGAGGAGTTGACGTGGGACTATCTACCTTATATGAATCCGTATCTGGTTTTTGAGTGCAGGTGTGGGAACCAGAACTGTGTTGGCATCGTCAGAAAAGGCATTATGGTTGGACCAAGCAACAAATAGTTTGAATCCTCACCTCAGATCTTCCAGTTTGCTTCCTTGTTGTGTGCGAAACAAATTGAGATGATTGTGCACGCCAAACGCCAAGAGAACATAATTCCAATAAAATAAAATCTCCATCGGATTTCCAGTGTAGTAAGACTCTTCATTTTGTGCCAGCAGGAATGCTGTATCTGCGGCAAAAACCGATATGGAGCCAAGGCACAGTAATGTCCACATCAGGTTGACGTGTCCTTTGAAAAACAATCCGACTCCGATCAATGCTGGAATTATTATCACGGCATCGAAAACAGGATAAATAGTCGCCAAGACTAGCTCAAAGACATCGTCGTTTGTTGTCGTACTGAACACAGAGTACATACTAATACCCAGAATACCAATCGCGAAAGCAGATGATGCTACAATCATCTTTCTTGTTATTGCGCTTCGCATTGGCTGGAGATATGCAATAAAGAATATGATGAGAAACGGATACCCCACAAGGTAGAATATGTCCGCAGCCGAAGGAAACGGATTGATTTTGAGATATAGCTCTTGTACTATCCAAAGCACTTCTGCAATAAACCAGGAAATCGCATACCCGCCAAACGAGACCCATGCGATCCCATGCATGCCACTCGTTCCGAATCTGATTAAAATCAAAATAGTGAGCACAAGAAAAGAACCCGCCACCGGAATGTATGCGAGGTTTCCGGCAAATATTGCAAAATCCTTGCCTATCAAATTTGAGACCGCATTAAAGATTGCAATTCCACTGAGTGCGGCAATCAGATATTTTTTTGATAAGACTACATCCAGTGTGGTTTGCATATTAATCCAGCGCAGCAACGAATTTTTGTATCTGGCCTTGGTGTGAAAAGTCCTGCAAGCTGGATTTGATCGAGTCGATTATTGCTACATGTGCGTTTCCATAAAGGTCCGAAAGGATTCGCTTCAGATATTCTGGATGATCGTAGCAATCCGGTATGTAACAATTGTAGTCGTCCTTTAGCGTTTGCACTACCTTTTGGAAAACCGGTTCGCCCATATCTAAAAGCGCCTTTTCTATTACAAACGCAACTAGCGCTTTCTTTATTTGCGAATCTGTAACGTCCATTGCATGGTAACTACCTCAGCTTGGTTATAAAACCATACTGGGATTTTGCCCAAGGCTTAGTTTGTGCCCGAACTGTTTGCAAGAAACAAACTAACTCAAATATCCATATGATGTTCATATCGCATAAGTATGCAGCATGGAAAAAACAGGCCTAGTGCAAATGAGGAAGACCGTATTTTGAAAAATGCTCAGGAGGACGCAGCAAGGCTTTTGAAAAATGCTCAGGAGGACGCAGCAAGGCTTTTGAAAAATGCTCAGGAGGACGCAGCAAGGCTTTTGAAAAATGCTCAGGAGGACGCAGCAAGAGATGAAGATTTCGCCGGCGTCGCAGACCATGTCGCCAGCTTTACTGGCGATACTAACGGTGGTAAGACGATAAAAAAAGACAAAATGTATGCCATTGGCGAAATGGCATCAAGACTTGCCCACGACTTGCAGAACCCATTAACAATAATTAAAAACACGGTTGAGATTCTAAAACTCAAACAGCCAGAATTAGACAAAAAAACACAAGAAAATTATGAGCGAATCGAACGCGCGACATCCAGAATGTCACAGCTCATACGTGAGATTTTAGACTATGTTAGAACCAGCAGTCCGTTGAGAGAAAAGACGTCTCTTGTGAGCTTGTTGAAAACAGTGATTGGTGATCTGAGCGTTCCAGAAGACATCAAAGTAATTTTGCCAGATGAAGATATCGAGATTTATGGTGATGTAAAACAGCTTGAAATTGTCTTTTCAAATTTAATTGTGAACTCTATTCAAGCAATAGACAAAAAAGGAAAGATAATGATCCAAGCCTCAGAAACAGACGAGTCAGTAGTAATTGATGTCATAGACAATGGGCGCGGAATAGAAAAAGAGAATCTTGGGAGGATCTTTGAGCCGTTATTTACTACAAAACAAGGTGGAACTGGTCTTGGACTTGCTAGTTGCAAATCAATAATAGAAAATCATGGTGGCACCATAGAATGTTCAAGTATCGCAGGTAAAGGAACCGTCTTTACTATCCACCTGCCGAAATTCTAGTCAAACTAAAACATAATATTCATTTGACATTCCAAAAAATCTGGTACATTTGCTCAACTTGGGGATTCTCATTTCTGGTCGCGGAAGTAACATGGAGGCAATTCTCAAAGCAATAAAACGCCAGAAGATCCCGATAAATCCAGCCATAGTCATTTCAAACAACCCAGATGCAAAAGGCCTCAAAATCGCCCAGAAATTAGGAGTCAAAACTCAAGTAATACCAAGCAAGAATTTTAGCGGCACGCGTTGGGAATACGACCAGAAGATCATCGAGGCCCTCAAAGAACACGGGGTTACTGAAAAAAATGGGTTGATTTGCCTTGCTGGTTTTATGAGGATAATCAGCCCAGAGTTTATTCAAAGATATAAAAACCGAATTTTGAACATTCATCCTGCCATCCTGCCTTCATTTCCAGGCTTGCATGCGCAAAAACAGGCACTTGACTACGGCGTCAAATTTAGCGGTTGCACTGTCCATTTTGTAGATGATGGAGTAGACACAGGACCAATAATCCTCCAGTCGGTTGTCAGAGTCAGAGACGACGACACCGAAGAAACACTTTCGAAGAGAATTCTTGCAAAGGAACACAAAATATACCCTCAAGCAGTAAAACTGATTGCAGAGGGAAAAATCAAAATTTCTGGTAGGAAGGTACTGATTAGGAATCAGGACCGCTGAAAAAATACAGCACGATCAATTCTTTTTTATTGCCAAAAAATTTGTGCGGCACGTTTTTTTGCACGTAAAATGCCTTTCCTTCAGACACTTCATAGTCCTTGTTGTTTATCTTGAGGTATCCGTCTCCCCTTACTACAAAATACACCTCATCTGTGTCGTGAGGCGTTTGGGAATCCTCTTCGTTTGGTTGCAGAACCAGCACGCCCGCTGCAATATTTTCACGATTAAGAAAAGTGTGAAAATATCCAGTAGAATTCCTAATATCTTCAATGTATTTTTTTACGTCAAACTCTACTTTCACAGATCTCACTTTTTCTTCTTTTTTGATCCTTTTTTCTTTTGCATTCGTCTTATCATCAGGGAAAACAGCGTGCCTGCAGGTATGCCAATCAAAGTTCCAAGGCTTACATAGGGAGCAAGGAAAAATCCTCCAATCCATATTCCACCGTCAGTTGTGAACTCCATAAACGTCCTTGGCCGCAAAAGAAGCATTATTGTCTTTGAGGTCGTTTTTTCTTGTCCCGAGTCGTCGGTGTACTGCACAGTCACCTCGAATGGCAGTTTGTGCTCCATTGTCACATCGGTCGGACTGGTAATTATCTGAGTGTGAATTAAAATTGGTTTGTCTTTTTCAACGGTGGAATAAGAAAACGCCGTCTGTCCGCGTATCATCACATCGCCTGGGGGAACTATTCTGACCATGACATCGCGCAGTGCGGTATCTTTTGAGACGATCTCCACGCTGAATGGAAATTCTGCGTTTGAGAATATCGCGGAGGGGGCAACCGTGTTGATTTGGATCTCGGCGGCACCTTTGATTTCAACTGGTATTGCTATATTTTGTTGAAACCGAGGCATTGGAGTTTCGTTGTTGCTCAAGAGAATTTGCGAGTATATCGCATTTATGTAGTGTGTGCCGATCTTGGAATTCTCAGATGTCGCAAATTCGATGGAACCCCCAAATGATCCTCCTTTTGAAAGCCGCTCTACTGTAAGTACTTGATCGTTTGTCTTAATCGACTCGTCCTGTGGCGTAGCTGTAAACTTGATGTCTTGTTTGTCTTCCCACCCATTATTTTGTATTAGAACCGAGATCGCAAAGTCTTTGCCAGCTATTACTGTGTCTGGGTATTCGATGCTTACGTCGACTCCACCCTCAACTGTATGTTTTAGTGTTGCAGCGTATGCGCCTGGAACCGCAACAAACAACATGCTAAGGACTAGAATCGTTGTCGTTTTTTCCATTTTCAGATCGGACATTATTGTAATGGTGGGTCGAGGAGTTTTTGTGTCGATTCATATTGTTTTGAATGCGTTTTTAGTTTATCGATTTTAGTAGAAAAATGAAATTTCGTTGATGGTTTCAGAGTCAAAAAGTTTGTAAATGCTTGCATCTGAAAGGGAATGGCGGTGTCCTGAATTTAAATTCTAATTTGTTGGACGCGCTTGCAAAGTCGCGGTAAGTTCGACTATTTCGCCATTTCGGTTTATTTGTATCGATATAGAGTCACCAACACTTTTGTTGTCAGCAATATAGACGATAAGATCGTCCATGTCTCTTATCTGGCGTCCATCCAATGCAGTTATGATGTCGCCACCTTTTAGACCACCTTTTGCAGTATATGTTGCCTCCTGAAGCCCAGCCTTTTGAGCAGGCCCTCCGTCCACCACAGTAGTTACAAGAACGCCTTTGAAGTTTTTTGGCAGTCCAAGCTGTTTTGTGATGTCCGGTGTTAGGCTTGTTCCTGCTACGCCAAGCCAAGGATGCTCGTAACTACCCTTCTCGATGAGTGATGGGACTATTCTTTTTATTGTGTTTGATGGAACTGCAAACCCGATTCCGGAGAACTCGCCCGTTTTTGACTGGATTGCAGTGTTTATACCAATTACCTGTCCCTGCAGATTTAGCATGGGTCCACCTGAATTGCCAGGGTTGATTGCAGCATCAGTTTGAATCACATTTGGTATGGAGAACCCCGATTCTGTATTTGGCAAGAGTCTACCTATTTGACTCACTATCCCAGTAGTCATCGTGTTACTGAGTCCAAACGGATTTCCTATCGCAATAATCTGTTGCCCTACTTCGAGCTCAGACGAATCACCTATTTTCAAGGGCACCACGTGCTCTTCTGAAAAATCATCAATAATTTGCAAGACTGCGATGTCGTTGAAAGGATCCGAGCCAATCACTTTGGCAGAATATATGTTGCCATCTACGAATCTGACATCCACTTCTTTTGCTCCAGCTACGACATGATGGTTTGTTATTATGTGACCTTCTTGATCATAAACAAACCCGGAGCCAAGTCTTGTGGACTGACTTTCAAGAGGCATGCCATTAATGATGATATACGGATTTATTGTCGAGACCTTGCTGGTTATTTGTACTACTGAATTTTCTACCTCTTTGAAGATCACAGTCAATGGACTTTTTGTTTGAGCGTCCATGGTAAGTAGTGCTGGCTGGATTTTTTCCTCGACGGCAGGCTCCTTGCTTATTTGAACTAGCTGCGTCTGCGTCATTTGTGGTTCTTGTTTAGCCTTCGAATCAGAATAGACGCTCCCAAAATTAGTCGTAAATCCTGCAAGTAAGGAGGCTGAAAGTATACCAATTATGATCAGGAGTATTTTTTCGCGGCCACTCATTTTTGTTCACGTTGCGAGACTTTTTGATGACATATTGCCTATAACCATTACGTAGAAATTATAGGTGTAAAACTGGGTCATCCTATTTTGAGATGTGATTTTACATTATTAAGATTAATTGAACAAAGTTCTTTTTTATTTTTGCGTATTTGGTTTCTGTCGTGCTATCGATGAAAGCAGTTGTTGGTGAACACTACGTCCTAACAGAACCGTATTTGCACAACAAAGGAGTCGATAACTTGGCAGTACCTTAAATTAGAATTACTTTGCAGTAGCTCTATGGTTGGCACAAAAATCGATGGGATTCAGGTAGCTGCTGCAGTAAGAGAGCGTGTGAAAAAGGCAGTAGTGGAGCTTGTGTCCACTGGAGTAAGGCCTTGTCTTGCCACCGTTCTTGTGGGCGACAACCCAGCATCTGCAACATACGTAAGGAACAAGCAGAAGGCATGCGCCGAAGTTGGTATACTCACAAAAGACCACAAGTTGCCCGCCACGCTCACACAGAAAGACATGAACGATCTTATCGACTCGCTAAATCAAGACAGAACGGTGCACGGGATATTGATCCAGCTACCACTACCAAAGCAACTAGATGAATTCGAGACGACCTCGAGAATCTCACCGCTCAAAGATGTAGATGGGCTTACCCCACACAATGTTGGATTGCTGGTAATGAAAAAAGCTGTTCTCAAGGCATGCACACCTTCTGGCATAATAGAACTGTTAGATCATTATCAAATACCAATTGAAGGAAAAAGTGTCGTCATAATAAACAGAAGCAATCTGGTAGGCAAACCGTTGTTCCACCTCCTTGTGGAGAGAAACGCAACCGTTACCATGTGCCATTCAAAAACAAGGAACCTTGCTGACATTTGTAAGAGTGCCGACATTGTGATCACCGGGGTTGGCGATAGATCAAAGTTTGTTCTGACTCCAGACATGATAAAGCACGGAGCTGTGGTAATCGATGTGGCCACAGGACGCCTCGATGGCAAGCTTGTAGGCGATTCGAATTTTGAGGAGATAATTCAAAAAGCATCATATGCATCACCGGTCCCTGGTGGCGTTGGGCCAATGACCATAGCAATGCTTTTAAAAAATACAGTAACTGCTGCATCACTGAGCAAGAGCTTTGAAGGTAAATAGCGAAAAATCAAGTCTGCGCAAGCTTTTGTTAGAAAAACGCGACAGCCTTTCTGCAGATTTTATTGAGATAGCAAGCAAAAAGATCCATAAAAATCTCAAAAAGATACAGTATTACCAAGCTGCAAAAACAATTGCTGCATATTATTCAATAGGTAGCGAGGTAAGAACGCATGACATACTGCAAGACATACTAAGCGAGGGGAAGACTTTGGCGCTCCCACGAGTGGAAGGAGACCACTTGATTTTTTGTAACATCACCAGATTCGAGGATCTTGAGAAAGGCGAGTTCGGCATAATGGAGCCAAAACAGAATTGCCCCCAAGTGGACGAGTTTGATGTGGTATTGGTTCCAGCCATTGCAATGACAAAGAGAGGTCAGCGACTTGGTTATGGAAGAGGATTTTATGATCGGTTTTTGGCCGATAAAGAATCCACCACGATTGCACTCACATATTCAAAGTTCGTAGTAAAGAACATACCTTTTTCAGAAGGAGACGTGAGAATTCACCTCGTGGTCACAGAAGACGAGATAATCAGCTCAGGTATTTGAGTCCTTTTTTACCAATGTCTGTTCTGCAGTACTTGCTTTTCCAGCTTATCTTGTTTGCTGCATTATAGGCGTTTGCAATGGCGTCTTGCAACGTGTTTCCAAGAGCAGTTACCCCAAGGACGCGCCCTCCATTGGTCAGAATCTTGTTACCATCTATTTTTGTTCCTGCGTGAAACACAAAGACGGTGTCGCTGTTGACAGATTCAAGGCCCGTAATTTGTTCGTTTTTTGAATAAGTTCCCGGATATCCCTTTGAGGCCAAGACGACACATACTGCACTTTGATTTTTCCAAGATATCGGTGGCATCAATTCGAGGGTGCCGTCTACTGCAGCATCAAGATACTCATAAAGATCAGACATCATGCGCATCATGATTGGCTGGCACTCTGGATCTCCCATTCTGGCATTAAACTCAAGAACGTATGGCTGCTCATCTTTTATCATCACTCCGGCATAAAGAAATCCCTGGAAGTTGATACCATCTGATTTCATCGAAGTTATTGTTTTTTCAATAATGCTTTTTTGGATCTTTTCTGCTAGTTTGTCATCGATCACTCCGGTCGGAGAATACGCCCCCATTCCACCTGTGTTTGGACCCTTGTCGTCGTCAAATATGCGCTTGTGATCCTGACTTGTCGCCATTGGGATTGCCATCGTTCCGTCAGAGAGTGCTATGTATGACGCCTCGATCCCATCTATTCGTTTTTCTATGACGATGCTTTTCCCTGCACTCCCAAAGGATTTCTTTACTAGAATTTCATCTATTGCATCAAAAGCTTCTTGTTTGGTATCACAGACTATGACGCCCTTACCTGCGGCCAAGCCATCTGCCTTTATCACCACCTGGTGATCAACTGATCTGACATATTCTTTTGCATCATCGGCATTTGAAAATACATCAAACTGTGCAGTAGGGATACCATGTTTTTGCATAAAGAGTTTTGCCCATACTTTGCTTGATTCAAGCTGAGCTGCTTGCTTGGTAGGTCCAAAGATCTTGAGGTTTCTTTTTTGAAATTCATCTACGATGCCAAGTGCCAAAGGAGCCTCCGGCCCCACCACAGTGAAACATTCGTTTTCGTCAGCAAAATCCGCCAGTTTGCCTATTTCATCTGGCTGAAGCTGGACATTATTCATTGTGCCGCCATTTCCTGGCGCATGGAAGACCTTCTCTACATGCGGAGATTGTGAGATCTTCCAGCCAAGTGCGTGCTCACGTCCTCCGCTGCCGACCACCAGGACATTTACCACATGTTGCAGCTCAGATTCTCGTATATAATTCAAGTTTCAAGACAAAAAGTCCAGCACTAATCTAACTTTATAAAATGAGATCAGATACCACAATACTATTGCAATTAGAAAAAGAGTTTGATTCAAAAAAAATCGAGTCTCAGATCAGGGCACATTTAGAAAGAATTGATTTAAAGAAGATGCTTTCGGAATCAAAGGACAAAAAGATTGTCTTCATCGAAGGCCCTCCCACCATGAACGGCACCCCGCACGCAGGACACTTGCGTGGCCGTGTCATAAAGGACCTATGGTACCGCTACATGACATTAAAGGGTTATAACATAGTCTTCAATGCAGGCTGGGACACACAGGGCCTTCCCGTAGAGCTGCAGGCAGAAAAAGAACTGGGCATCACAGGTGGCAAAACGGAGATCCTCAAGTCATTTGGAATTGAAAAGCTAGTAAACGAATGCAAAAAAATAGTCAAAAAATACAATGCAAAATGGGTCGAAGTTGATAAGCTGCTTGCCATGTCATTTGATCAAAAAAACGCTTACTGGACATACAAAGACGAATTCATAGAAAGAGAATGGCAGTTTTTAAAAAAGGCGCACGAGTCAGGCATTCTGACTGAGGGCTACAGAGTCGTTGCCTATTGCCCAAGCTGCCAGACTTCACTTAGCCATGCCGAAGTCAATCAAGGCTACGACACTGTGCAGGATCCTTCGTTATATTACAAAGTCAAATTGGAATCAGAAGACACATACCTGATAGTTTGGACTACAATGCCATTTACTCTGGTGACTGACGCCATGGTGGGATTCAATCCAGATGAAAACTACCATTACGTCCAAGTCAACGACGAGACTTGGGTCGTAGGTCAAAAACGCCTCGAAGAGTTCATGAAGGAAGTCAAGGTAGAAAATTACAAGATACTCAAGACTGAAAATGGCTCTTTTTTTGATGGCAAAAAATACATCCACCCACTTTTAGACAAAATTCCAAAATTAAAAGAGATTTCAAAAGAGCCCAACATGCACGTGGCAGTAGCAGAACAATTCGTTGACGCAAATACCGGGAGTGGGATTGTCCACCTGTCTCCTGCAAACGGAGAGGAAGACCACGATATTGCAAAAAAGCGAAATGTCACAATCTTCAATCCTATCAACGACGAAGTAAAGTTCACAGAGGATGCCGGAAAGTACGCTGCAATGTTTGTGCGTGATGCAGACAGACCAATAGTGGAAGACTTGAAATCTGCAGGTGCCCTGGTTCGAATAGGCAGAATAAAGCACAAGTACCCCCTTTGCTGGCGCTCCCACCACCCGCTCATCTGGCTTGCAAGAAGAGAATTCTTTTACATGTTAGACAGACTCGGAGACAAAGCAGTGCAAGCTGCAGAAAATGTCGAGTATTTTTTTGAGCAGCCAAAAAACAGATTCCTTGGCATAATCAAAGAAAAACATCCATGGTGCATTTCTCGTGAAAGATTTTGGGGCTGCCCTCTTCCCTTCTGGACATGCAGTGAATGTGGGCACGTAGAGCGGCTCTTTTCAAGAAAAGAGATAGTCGCCATAGCATCCGATCTTCCAGACGGCCCAAACTTTGAGCTTCACAGGCCGTGGATAGACAGAGTAACAATCAACTGCAAGAAATGTGGTGCAAAGATGGAACGAGAAAAGTTCGTACTTGATACGTGGCACAACAGCGGTTCTGCACCATATTCATCGCTTACGGATGAAGAATACAGAAAATACATACCTGCACCGTTCCTTACTGAGGGAATAGATCAGACAAGAGGCTGGGCATACACATTGTTAATCGAGAATGTGATCTTAAATGACGCCCCAATTTCCCCCTTTAAGGCCTTTTTGTTCCAAGGCCATGTTCTTGACAAAAATGGGAATAAGATGAGCAAGAGTCTTGGGAATGTAATTGATGCGTACGAACTTCTCACAAAATATCCAGTAGATCTGGTCAGATTTTATTTTGTGTGGAAATCAAGTCCAATTGAGCCTATCAATTTCAGCACCGACGAGCTGATGTCTAGGCCGTATCAGATACTCAATACACTCTACCACATACATTTGTACTTTAAACAAAACAGTGAATACGACAAATTCGATGCTTCAAAGACAATCACTTGGGCAAAAGAAAGGAATCTTTTGCACCCACCGGACATCTGGATCCTGTCCAAGCTTCAGAAGCTCAAAGTGGAAGTGCAGAAAAACAACGATATCTGCAGATTCCACGAAGCTGCACGTGCGCTTGAGGACTTTGTTATCAACTCTCTAAGCCAGGTTTACATTCCAATAACAAAGGCAGAATTGTGGGAAGAGGATGGCGAAAAAACAAATCGACGTTTTTCAATATATGCTGTCTTACACGAAGTTCTAAAGACTCTTGATATTTTGATTCACCCTTTGTGTCCCCATACCAGCGAGTATCTATACCTGAACACATTTGGCAACAACAGTATTTTGATGGAAAAATGGCCTGTTTTTGAGCCAGACCTTGTCAACGAGTCAGTTGAAGAGTCATTTGATCTCATGAAAGAAACAGTGTCTGTTGCATCAGCTGCTAGGATGAAAGCTAAATTGAAGCGTAGATGGCCTTTGACCGAAGCAATCGTTTGTGTCAGAAAAACCCAAAAGCCCAAGCTTGAAAAACTCCGCGATTTGTTATTGGCACAACTCAACGTCGAGGCAGCCAAAATAGTTGAGCTTGACGACTTGGACGGCCTTGAGATGGTGGCTCACATGCAGAAATTAGATCTCCCAATAAAACCAGTAGTCGAACTTGAACGGAAGAATATCGGCCCAAAGGCAAAACAACATATGAGTGCTCTCCTTGCAAGCTTTGCTGCTACAGATCCACAGGACATAGTTGCAGGCCTGCAGGCACGAGGCACATATGACTTTGTGGTTGGCCAGGCAACGATTACTTTGGATAGGGGTGACTTTGTGGTAAGCTTTGATGCCAAGGACGGCTATGCTTTTGCCCAAAGGGACAGTTTTTTGGTGTTCATATCTACGACTAGGAACCGGGACATGATGGCACGCGGTCTGGTAAAGGATCTCGCAAGAAGACTCCAGACTCTCAGAAAGGAGCGCGGCTACAACCCGACGGATGTTTTGCAGACAGCATCGATTTTGGATCTCGATCCAGAATCGCTTGAGATGGTTAAAGAACGCTCAGACGAACTTGCATTTTTGGTGCGCGTAAGGCAGATAGATTTTGAAGGAATCGCAAAAAACTACAAAGACGACGACATAGATGGTCAAAGAATTCGAATATCAGTAGAGTAAGAAGCTAGCTTTTCGCAAATAACGGCGGTTATATAGCAAAAAACGCATATAGTATTGTGGTAAAACAGATCAGCTTAGACGCCTGGCAAATACAGCACCTAGAGGAATTACTAAAGAAGGCCGCAAACATAGTCACAAAGACTGGAACTCCAATGGTGTTGTACCGCCAGACACTCGAAGAAGAAGAAGGCTCTTACGAGGAAATTGTTTGCACAGTTACAGACAGCTACGTAATTGAACAGCTTGTCGTATCTGGAGGTGTCTTGCCACCCACGTTCCGACAACAAATTGTGTACACGCTAGATGAATTCCCGCAGAAGCTGATCAAAAAAAGCAAAGATCTTTTTTTGCACACAATAGAATTACTTGAAGAGATAACAAGTTAGCATACAGAATATAAAGACCCATAAAAAAAATCCTCCATGCGACTTTTGGAATATCAAGCAAAAGAATTGTTTGCACAATATGGCATAAAAATTCCAAAAGGTATTGCGTCAAAAAGCATAGAGCAAGCAAGAAAGGACGCAGCGGAGCTTGGCTTCCCTTTTGTGATAAAAGCCCAGGTTCCAGTCGGCGGAAGGGGAAAGGCAGGCGGAATACAAAAATGCCACAATCAAGACGAGTTTGAATTAAAATACCCGCAGGTCCTGTCGATGTCGATAAAGGGCGAAAAGACAAGGGCCATTTTGCTTGAAAAAATGGCCGAGTATGAAAAAGAGCTGTACTTGTCACTATTTTTGAATCGCAGCAAAAGATGCTACACGATTATCGCCTCATCCGAGGGAGGGGTGGAGATAGAATCAGTCAAAAATCAGATAATTCGCGAAGTAGGCCTAGGTCACGTGGACAAACAAGTCGCCGAAGACGTAGCAAAACAAATTGGCCTGCAAGGAAGGACCGTTTCAGATTTTGTAGACATGCTGCAGAAGCTTTCAAAGCTTACAGTAGAAAAAGAGGCCGAGCTTGCAGAGATAAATCCGGTAGCCCTGCTAAAAGATGGCTCGCTGCTTGCATTGGATGGCAAAGTGATCACAGACGACAATGCAAACTTTAGACACCCAGAGATGGCAAAGTACCAAGAAAAGACAGAACTTGAAGAACGCGCAGAAAAAAGCGGATTTACACTTGTTGAGCTTGATGGAAACATTGCGGTTGTAGGCAACGGTGCAGGACTTGTTATGTCCACTTTGGACATGCTTGCAGACAACGGTGGCAAGCCAGCATGTTTTCTGGACGTAGGTGGTGGCGCAACAACAGAATCGGTGTATGAAGCACTGACGCTGATTAGCAAGATGAAAAAGGTCAAGGCCATTTTGGTCAATTTGTATGGCGGCATAGTAAAGACGACTACTGTTGCAACCGCTTTTATCAAAGCATATGACGACAAATTAATTGATCTTCCAGTTTACGCAAGACTCATGGGTGCAGAATCAGAAAAATCAAAAGAGATGCTCAAAAACACAAAAACAAAAATGTTCGACTCGGTCGAAGACGCAATAAACGGCGTCGTAATGGAGGTAAGTAAGCGTGGTTGATATTTATGAAATTCTAAGAGGTAAAAAAGATGCTTCTGGAAATTACGAAAGAGTTCCTGTCATAGTGCAAGGAATAACTGGCACGTTTGGTTCGCTCCACACAAAACAGATGATGGAGTATGGCACAAATATTGCTGCCGGGGTCACCCCTGGAAAGGGCGGACAAAAGTTCGAAGGCAAAGTCCCAATATACAACACGGTAAAAGAGGCAGTCGACGCAACAGGTGCGAAGATATCCATAGTATTTGTTCCGGCCAAGTTTTTTTTGGGCGCTGCAAAAGAGGCACTAGAGGCAGGAATCAAGCTGCTCGTAGCCATACCAGAACACGTTCCCATAAGAGACACAATGGAGTTGTTGGAAATAGCAAAGAAAAATGATGCAATGATTATTGGTCCGAACACGCCCGGAGTCATGATCCCAGGCCTAATCAAAATTGGAATCATGCCTGCCAGCCCATTCAAGCCTGGAAACATAGCAGTATTGTCAAAAAGCGGCACGCTCCTTTATGAAATCTCCAACACTTTGAGCCGAGCTGGTTTTGGCCAAAGCATTACAATAGGAATTGGCGGCGACCCAATAAACGGCACAAGACTCATCGACGCCTTCGATGCCGTAAAAGACGACCCCTCACTGGAGGGCATGGTAGTGGTAGGCGAGATCGGCGGCGACTCGGAGGAGATACTCGCACAACACATAATCGACATTAATTTCAAAAAACCAATAGTTGCTTATGTCGCAGGCCGCCGTGCCCCAAAGGAAAAAAGGATGGGCCATGCAGGAGCAATTGTGATGGGAACTTATGGTTCTGCAGAGTCAAAGATATCCATGTTTAACAAGGCAAACATCCCAGTTGCCAAAAGGCCAAACGAGGTAGCCATGCTTTTGGCAGGCAAGCTAGAGTCCAAAGGTTAAAAAGTACTCAGATGTGGTTGTAAAAAGATGCCAATCACCGACCCAGAAAAGAAACGAATTGCTCAAGCAGCAAGGCTTCACATGAAGATCTGCCTGCACTGTGGCGTCAGAAATTCAATGGCGGCGTCAAGATGCAGAAAGTGCAGAGGTAGCTTCCTCAGACTAAAGAACAGAACGCTCGGCGCCAAAAAGTAGCATTAGCGATTTACTTCTCGTATTATTGCGTATGAAGTTTTTTTAGATTCAGTTGGAAGAATCAGCTCAGTATTGCCAGAGAATATCTCAATTTTTTCCATGACTTCGCCAAAAGCTTTGTCTTCCTCTAGCGCTTTCAAGTATTCCTCAGTCCAACTCCAGTTGCTTTGTGGGTTACACGAGTAGACAATCCAGTAGTATTTTTCATTTATTTTAATCACGTCAAATGGGTACGCCCTGCAATCAAACGGCCTTTGGCGATATATTGAGCATCTACAATTTGCTTCGTCCCAGAATACACAGATTTGGGAGTTTTTCTTTTTGTTTACCGCCTTTATTAGGACGCCATTTACATTTCTGTCATGGAGGAATTCGTCACTTGCTTTGTTTATTGATTTGAGGTCTTCCAAATCAGATGAAAAAACCAATGGGACTGCAGAATTGGTACAGCACCCTTGCGCCTTACAGTTCCCACATAGTCCTGAAAAATCCAGCATGCTAGTTATGCGCAATTATTGTATTTAGTCATTTGATTCCTTCAAGGGCTGGCCGTTCTTTTTTGCCCGAATGAAGGAGAAGAGCAATGCTACGCCCAAGATTCCAAGAACCACCGTAAGTGAAACCATTGTAGGGATCTCAATTTTTTCTGCAACTATCATCTTCACGCCTATGAATAGTAGTATTGCGATTAGGCCCGGTTTGAGATAGTAGAATTTCTCCATGACTCCTGCCAAAAGAAAATACAGGCTTCGAAGGCCCAATATTGCAAATATGTTCGACGTTATCACAATGAATGTATCTGTAGTGATTGCCAAAATTGCTGGAATCGAATCCAGCGCAAAAAGCAGGTCTGTGAATTCGATTATTACCAGCGCAACGATGAGCGGTGTTGCATATAGGACGCCATCTTTTCTTAGAAAGAACTTTTGTGTTTTTAGTTCAAAGTCTATTGGCATGAACTTCCTTAATGCGCGTATTGCGATGTTTTTTTCAACCTCGATTTTCTTTTCCTTTCTTTGGACAAGCATCCTTAATGCAGTGAATATCAAAAATCCCCCAAACAAGTAGATCATCCAGTGGAAGCTTTCAAGAAGCGACGCGCCCACAAGGATCAGTGGGATCCTCATTGCTATGGCACCTATAATTCCCATCGAAAGAACCCTGTGTTGGAATTTGTGTGGGATGTTCAGCGACGTGAAGATAAGCAAGAACACGAACATGTTGTCAACGCTGAGCGATTTTTCAAGAGCATACCCCGTGACAAATTCTGCAAGCTTTTCTTCGCCCATGTCGACATAAATGATGCCCGCAAATACGCCTGCAAGAGATATCCACACTATGGTCCACTTTAATGCAACCTTAAATGGCGGAGTCTCGTGCTCATCGGCTTTTTTCTTTCTTAGTTTTGAAAAAACGCCAAGATCGATTGCAAGCGAGACCCCAACAAACAAAGAAAAAAGAGTCCAGAGCAAGACGACGTCGTTCATATACTAATCTGACACAACAACTACACATAATATAGATAATGTAGGAATTTGCCAGCCAATTATGCGACTCTGAGACGCGTACTATTTAAGAATGGATTTTTGTATTCCTGTTGCTCAATCTTTGAATTATTAGTGAATGCCACCCGGTAGAATAGCCTTCAAATCCAGGTGATTGTGCGTGGGCAATGCAACAGTCCACTCCAGCATACTCATCGAAGATATAATTTCTTTTTTCTGAGAACAGGCTTGTTTTTTTGTCAAACTGGATTGTGTCTTTTAGCATCTTGTTCTCAGAGTCTGCCAAAACAAGTCCGCTATCATCAACTATGCAAATTCTTGTGTTTTGTTTTTCTTCTTCTCCTATCGGAGTGTGCTGTATGATTGTTTGAGAGAGAGACTCCCACTTGAAGATGACGCCCAACACGCCTATGATGTTTCCTTTAGTGTCTCCATTTTCACGTACGGCGCATGAATAGATTAGTGCCAAGTTGTTATTTACCAGCGGAGATCTGTGTACTGTCTGAAAGCCAAACTCGCTGCCACTTTTTGTCCTCATTGCATTGGCGAACCAAACACAGTCTGAGACATTTGTATTCACCGAGAGAAATTTTTGCGGGTTTCCATTTGCCACTATGTTGCCTGCCGTGTCAGCCAAAACCAGATCATAGTAAACTGTGTATGCTTGCAAGATGACGCCAAGCCTCTTTGATGCAAAATCGTATGCATCTTGAGTTTTTTTGGTAAGTGCGTCGATTACACTGCCGTCAGTGGCCCACCACCTCACATCGGCAGTTCTTTCATACAGGTTGCGGTCGATTAGATCAATGTTGACAAGGGCCATATTTGATAGCCTGTTTCCCCTGAAATCTTTAGATTGTGATTTTATCATGCTTCCCACACGCAGTATTTCTTTTGTATCGCTTCGCATCCTCTCGGTGATCTTCGAAGTCTCTTCTGATAACTCCGACATATTTGATGCAACAATTCCAAACGGCCTGCCATAAGCACCAGCACGTGCAGCCTCAATTGATGCATTCACGGAAAGGACATGTGTCTTGTGGTTGATGTTGTCGACCTTGTCTATTGCACTGTTTAGTTTTTCTGCAATAAGGTCTGTGAATTCCACTACCTCTTCGAGTGTAAAGTTTCTTGCTTGTTGATCTGCAGTTTGCACGAATTATTCTTAATTGATTTTCAATAGAACGCTTGTATTGTTATTTTAAACAAACATGGTATTTTATATGTAAAAATGCTCAAATGCCAAACAAAAGCTCGAAATATGCAGGTCGCCCTCTCATATCCTACATATGATTGAAAATCTGTTGTCTTGTGCAAGATGATACAACTCTTGATTTTTGCAAAAAACCATGTCAAATAGTACTTTAAACAACATGTTCCCCGCATGCCCCATCTGATGATCAATCGTAAAGTAATTTTTCCCTGCCCGGAAATATTGTTGGATTTTTACTGATGGAATTTTTGTCGTGATGTTTTTCAAGATCGACTTGATTTGATTTGGATCTTGCTCACTGACAAAATCGGCAAGTAGTGATTGCGCTACAGGGGCAACGGCCTTTGCAATTCTTTGCTCCAATAGTTGCTTCACCTCCTCTTGCGATTCGAATGCGGCTCCGACGGTTTCCATGTTGAGTTCGTTTTGATCCAGTCTTTGAAGTTGAGCGAATTCCGATGGCAAACTACCTGGTTTTGTAAAATTCAGTGTTTCTCTCAAATACCATCTATTCAACTTACCGCGCAGGTATTAGCTCATGTATGTTTTTTACAGACACACAAGGACGCAAACGGGTGTCTATAGTGATTTCATTGATTTTGTGAATAGCATAGATGTTTTAAAGTGAGCCTCAAGTTCGTCTTCGTTTTTACTAGGAATCATCTTTTTATTTCCGCGCCTCTGGTACTGGTGATCTCGCACGCACATGATATCGATGCGTATTTTTAGGAATATAAAACAGTCTCAAAGTCTTGGAAGAGTTATGATAAAGGTGGTAGGGCAGTTTCTAACCGAGATATGGCCACCGTGTTGCTCTACGATATTTTTACAAGTCGAGAGTCCAAGGCCGGTACCTGTCTGCTTGGTAGTGAATAATGGTTCGAAGATCTTCTGTAATTGATCTTCTGGCATACCCGGCCCGGAGTCGGAAATTTCTACATCGACGAGTTTGGTGCGACCTACGATTTTAATGGAAACCTCGCCATAGCCATTCATTGCTTGAATCGAATTTAGTATGATGTTTGCAAAAACAGTTCTAATTTTTTGCTCGTCACAATTAATTTTTTCATCGTTTTGTGGGAGAACCACGATAATGCCAGATGGAATCTCTAGATCTTCAAGTGATTTCATAATTGTTTCTTTAATCGACACAACCTCTTTTTTTAACGGCGTGGTTCTTATAAAATTCAAGACATCGTCTATTTGGTGCGACATGCGCTGAATTGCCGTTTCCATTTTTGCAAAATATTCTTGGGTTTTTTCATCGGTTGGAGGATTTTGCAACTTCATTATTTGGCAAACATTTTTGATCACAGATAATGGATTTCTTAGATCGTGTGCTATTCTTGCTGCAAGTTCTCCTATAGTAGAGAGCTTTTCTGATTTTATTTTCTCTTGCGCCATTATTAGCTGCCTTTCTGTTTCAAGCGACGATTTGAATGATTTGACCATAGATTCTAACCGTCTAGACAGGTCGCCTATCTCATCGTCACGGTTAGTTTCAAGTGGCACGTTATAGTTACCTTTTGTTATCTTTTCTGTTGCGTTTTTCAGGGAATCAATTGGTCTTGAGATATTTCTGGCAATCGCATAGCTTAGGGCTATTGCTATCACAAGCAACACAGGGATTCCAAAATAAAGTAATGATTCTGCGTCGGCCAGAATTGCTTTGATATTATTTATGGATCTATCTAGTTTGCTCGTAGACACATCAAAGATTTCGTTGTACTCTAGCCCCTTGCTTTGCGCATATTTCTCAAGGGCAGTCTTGAAAAGTTCTTTGTTCTCCCAGTATTCTTGACCCTCTAAAATCATGATCGCCTCTTCTGACTTACCTTCCCTTACGAGATCGATGGCGGTATGTTCCAATGCAACGAGTTTGCGATTTGCCACATCCACACTTTCAAAGAAGGTTTTTTCTTCTTGTGCGCCAATCAAGATTGCATCACTTATTGTCTTGTCTAGTTGCGGCTCTGATTCAAAATAAATGTCTGACCATTTTGGATCCGATGTAAACGCATAGTTTCTTGCCGACTGGGTGAGTACCTCATCAAGGTATCTCATATTAGATGCCAGATTGTTGAGTCTTGATGCCGTCTTCAGATCCTCTAAGCTGTGACTCAGATCATTTTCAATCTGAGACAGTGTGTTGTCAACTTTTAAAAAACCAATCACGCCGTTTGGTGTAGTTACCGCTATGATTGCGAGAAAGCCAATCAGAATTTTGTTGCGGATCTTCATGGCATTGTTGCAGTTTTAGTTGTTTTAAGAAGGGCGATGAATAAAATTAGACAATCGTTTTGTATTGGTTTTGCTTTCACAATATTTCTTGCCAGCGTGTTTTTTGCAAACAAACATCAGCCTATATCCCGAATTTGCATAGCCCATACAGATGAAAAACGTTCTGACAAGGTCACTAAATACAAAACTGATCTGTCTGTTCCTTGTTGTAGCTATGATTCCAATGGTGGCAATATCCATCATCAGCTTCAACAACGCTCAGGAAGCACTCCAAAAACGCGCATTTGACCAATTAAGAACGCTTGCAAACGACAGAGCCAAGGCGCTTGAACAGCTTCATGATTTTAGGATCCAGCAGCTCCAGCAAGTAGCAAGCATGCAGGAGGTTGTCGAGACTGCAAAATCAGGCGAAGTGGTGTCAACGCTTAGTGAGACGCTTGACAGGATCAGGGAATCCACAGGTGGACAAAACGGCTACCACAACTTTAAGCTGGTCTCACCAAACGGCATCGTAATATACGCCCAAGATAAATCGTTGATTGGAAAAGACATTTCCTCCGACAAGGCGTTTCAGGTAGGCCTCAAACAACCATATCGAGTATATGCACAACATGATGGCAAACGAGTCGCAGTCACTTCTGTTCAGATCACAGACACGCAAACAAAGCAGATATTGGGAGTCTTAATTGCTCAGACAGGAGTTCCAGCCCTGGATGCAATACTACTTGACAGAGAGGGTCTTGGCGAATCAGGTGAAACATATCTTGTGAACTCAGATGGGTTGATGATCAGCCCATCCAGATTCAACGAAGGTTACGAGTTTACCAAAAATGTTGACACGCTAGCAGTTCGAGAATGTTTTGAAAACGGCAAAGATATTTCGGCATCGATATATCCAGACTATCGCGGCGTACCGATCATCGGTGCAACAAAATGCGAATTGGAATTAGGATATGTTATGATTGCCGAATTTGACGTCGCGGAAATTGTTTCGCCAGTGGTTGCACTGCAAAACATGTATGTCATCACCGGAAGCATAATAGCTGCAGTAGTTGGAACTGTTGCCTATTTTATTTCGAAATCGATTTCCCGTCCAATCAAATCTGCCGCAGAAGTTGCCAAAAAAATTAGCGAGGGCAACTTGGCAGTAAGAATCGATGAATCCAAATCAAAGGATGAAATTGGCATTCTTGTGAATTCACAAAGACAGATGGTTGCCAATCTCAGAAATGTCTTAGGAGACGTCCGAGGTGCTTCACAATCTGTTGCGTCCAGTGCCCAACAGCTTGCAGCTTCTGGCACGGAGCTGAACAGTGCTATACAACAAATCTCAACGACTGTGGATCAAGTGTCGAGGGGTTCCCAATCACAGGCCCAACGCATCGAAAAATCAAAGCACATCGTAGAAGAGCTTGCCAAGTCTGTAAATGAGCTCTCTACGAGCGCAAAAGACTCAGTCGAGATATCAAACCAAGTAGGCTTGCTATCCGAAAAGGGTTCCGAGTCCGCAAAGGAGGCAGGTCAACGGATGAACAAGATAATGGAAGTAACAAACGAGTCTGCGCAAAAGGTAAAGGCACTTGCTGCTAAAACAAGCGAGATAGCTGCCGCATTGCAGGTAATCAGACAGATTGCGGATCAGACAAATTTGCTTGCGCTCAATGCCGCAATAGAGGCAGCTCGTGCGGGTGAGGCAGGACGTGGTTTTGCGGTGGTAGCAGACGAAGTACGTCGCCTAGCAGAAAGCTCTGCCCAGTCTTCAGACGAAATTGATGCAAAACTCAAAGAAATCCAGGAACACGCCCAAGAAGTAGTTGGAGAGATCGAGACGAGTGCAAATGAGGTAAACCAAGGAAAGTTGGTAATAGATTCGTCTTTGAAGACATTGCAAGAGATTGCAGCTAACATCAAAAACGTGTCGGCAACAGTCAAAATGCTTTCAGATGCAGCTCATGAGCAGCTCAACAAAGTAAAGACGGTGTCTTCAGACACCATCGAGATAGCTGCGATCTCAGAAGAAAATGCCTCTGCCACAGAGGAGGCATCCGCAGCCGTTGAAGAACAGACAGCACAAACTCACGAAATATCCAATGCAGCAAATCAGATGGCGGAGCTTGCGTCACAGCTACAAAACGCAGTATCTAAATTCAAGATAGATATTGAGGCTCCAGAGACAACTCAACAAAAAAGACCAAACACATTACTTGCAAAAATTAGACCGTGAGATAACTAAAACTTTTTCTTTTTTTTTGATCACAAACTCAAGTGTTCAGCGATTCACGATAATTTAAACACTTGACAGATCATAACTAATAACAATAAACAAAGAACAATTTTTGTTTCAAGTTGGGAATCAGCTCAAAACTTTATATGTAGAAAAAATTCGCCCAATCTGAAAATGAAAAGAATTGAGGCCTTTTTTGAATTTGGAAGACTCGAGACGGTTGTCGATGCAGTGGAAAAGGCAGGGGCGCAGGGAATCACCGTCATATATGCTAGAGGAAGAGGCGCGGCAGAACGCCTGCCACTTCATGCAAAGAGGGGAACATCCATGCAAAGACCACTTTTTAACATAATAGACGGCATTGTGACAGTTGTAGACGATCACCTAGTAGAACCCATCATAGATGCTATTAAAAATCACACAACTGTAGGCTCGAAAGGAATAGTAATAGTGTCTGATGTCAACAAAGTAATCAAACTTTGAGTATGATTGTTTATGGAATCACATTTCATTTTGGTTCAACCATATTGAGGGTGTAAGTCCATGAAGCTTGGACCGTACCATGTGCAATTGATGCGTTATTATGATGAAGTGCTCACCCAGTCGGCAAGAAACTATGCGTTTACAGCAGACAGAAAATGGGAGACGCGATATAAAGCCATTGAACCGCTTTCAGACAAATTGCTAAAAGATGCGATTTTGCACGCAGACGACAGCGTAAAGCAGTTTTTTATTACAATGGATAACGCAAACGCAAAGCTGGTAAAGATGGAATATAGGGCAATAGAGCTTGTCAATGAAGGAAAACCTGACGAGGCAGTAGCACTGCTTGAGAGCCAAGAATACAGCAAGGAAAAAAAGATTCTGGCCGAAGGTCTTGAAAACTTTATCGTACAGCTTGAGGCCAGCCATGCTGGCGGAGATGTACTTGCAAATGTAATGATCCCCTCAGTTCAACAGATAGTTGAGATTGAGCGCAAGATGGCACTGCTTGAGGACAATGTGAAAAAAGAAAAGCTATTTGTCATAGGTGAGCTTGCGGCAAGGCTTGCGCATGATATTCGCAATCCATTGTCCATTATAAAAAATGCAGTCGAGATGCTTATTGTGAAGGAAGGAGCTTCAGATCCCAAGACACTTGAAACATACATGAAGATACAGCGTGCCGTTGACAGAATCTCTTACCAGATTGACGACGTCCTTAATTTTGTAAAACCGAGGAAGATCTCGCTAAGCAGATCGTCACTTAATTCTATTTTGAACACAGTTATCGGCAGACTCAGGATTCCTCAGACTGTCGATATTGAATTGCCAGAAAACGATGTAGATGTTATTGCAGATGTTGCGAATTTGGAGATAGTTTTTGTCAATCTCATAACCAATGCCATACAGGCAATGAATAATGTAGGGAAGATAAAGATCGAGGCATGTCAAGACGGCAAGAATGTCATAATCAAGATCATTGATAGTGGTCCTGGCATACCAAAAGAGAATCTTTCTTTGATTTTTGAGCCGTTATTTACTACCAAGCAGACAGGCACCGGCCTTGGGCTGGTAAGCTGCAAGACGATCATAGAACAACACGGAGGCTCGATCCATGCGGAAAGCCGCTTGGGCGAGGGCGCCACGTTTGTTGTGACGCTACCCCATCGCCAGAGCTGATTTCTAGCCGTTGGGCTGAGAGCTTAGACCAAATCATTCTTATGTGGACTGTATGGTTTCCATGTATGTCATACGACAGAAAGATGTACCCGTGCACTTGCTCAGATTGCGGCAAGGAAGCAGAGGTGCCATTTCAACCAAAAGAAGACAGACCTGTCTACTGTAAAGAGTGTTTTCCAAAGCACCAAAAACCAAGATTCCAAAGAAGATATTAAGATTAACCAGATCTTTTAGTTTCTTAATTTTGGCAATTCATTTTTTATTTTTTAAATCAATGTTTAGGTAGATCCTAAAAATTCGTCAACCACTACAATACTAGAGATGGAAGTTGCAGTTCGATGTTTATTGATAATCGCTATTCAATATTTTGGCCAAAATTAGTCGAAGTTGGTGCCTGAATGGATTTGGCTAAGATATGGATGTAATGGACCGAATGGGATTCGAACCCATGACCCTTGCGGGATGATCTCATCCATACGCAGTGTGAGTGCGTCATCCTAACCAACTAGACAATCGGTCCAATCTTTCTGAAATCATGCAGTATTTAGAAATATCATATATTGGCAGTTTCGACCATACTTGGATGTACAAGCAGTCAAAATGGAGCCTAGCTGAGCTTGTAGCTAATCACAAAAGCCCAGGCTTTGCCGAGCAAATTTCCGCCCTGCAGCAGAAAGTACAAAGATTTGAGAAGATAAAGGAGTTGCTAAAACCTGACATCGAGGCAAGGGATTTTTTTTCGGCCATCAAAAACATCGAAGAGATATCAGAGGAGACGAGTAGACTCACAGGATACGCGTCACTGCTATATGCCGCAAACACCCAGTCAGATGAAGCAACATCACTTCTCACCAAAATGACAAAGCTTGGCTCTGAAATAGAAAACAAGATGATTTTTTTTGATTTATGGTGGAAGCGCCAAATAGACGACTCCAATGCGACCAGGCTCATGCAAGATGCGGGAAACCTAAGAGAATACCTAAGGCACAAACGCCTCCTTGCAAAATACTCGCTTTCCGAACCAGAAGAAAAAATAATCAACACGCTTGATGTCACCGGCCCTACCGCTCTTGTAAAGCTGTATGACAAAATAACAAATGCTTTTGAATACATTGTGACCATAAACGGTAAGAAAAGAAAGATCACGCGTGAAGAGCTTACCGTGCTTGTTCGCAGCACAAATGCCAAGACGAGAGAGATGGCATATAGGACACTTTTGACAAAATTTGCAGGAAACGCAGGCGTGCTTGGAGAAATCTACCAAAACCTGGTCCTAAACTGGAGAGACGAGGGAATTGAGATCAGAAGGTATGACTCACCCATATCGATTCGCAATATAGCAAACGACGTAGACGACCAAACCGTGGAGAGCCTCCTAGACGTCTGCAAAAAAAACTCCGATGTATTTTACAGGTTTTTCTCATACAAAGCAAAAAAACTGGGACTGAAAAAACTTCGACGTTACGACCTGTATGCACCAGCCACAAAAAGACTCAAGGAAAAAAGCTACTCGTACCAAAAAGCAGTTACGCTCGTATTAGAATCACTCTCAAAATTCAGCCCGCATCTTGCTGAATATGCAAAAAGCGTGTTTGCCCAAAACCATATTGATTCTGAAATAAGGCCTGGCAAAAGAGATGGCGCTTTTTGTAGCACGATATCACCAAAGATAACACCTTACGTCCTCATAAATTACGCAGGAAAATCCAAAGATGTTTTTACCCTGGCTCATGAGCTTGGCCACGCCATACACAGCAAGGCGGCAGCAAATCAATCCATACTAGTCTCCGAAGCCCCATTGCCACTTGCGGAAACCGCATCCACGTTTTCTGAGCTTTTACTATACGACAATATCTCAGATCAGATGAGCGATGATGAAAAAAAGATAATCCTGTCAGAGAAAATCGATGACTTGTATGCCACAATCATGCGCCAGGCGTTTTTTACCATCTTTGAGATAGACGCCCACAGGCAGATTGCCGATGGCACCACAGTTGAAGAGATTTCAGAAACATACTTAACAAATCTAAAAACCCAATTCGCAAATTCAGTAGAGATATCAAAAGACTTTGCCATAGAGTGGAGCTGCATCCCTCACTTTTTCCACACCCCGTTTTACTGCTACGCATATTCTTTTGGCAACCTGCTTTCTTTGTCTCTGTATCAAAGATACAAAAAAGAAGGTAGCAGTTTTGTGAAGACATATATCGAGATATTGGCTGCAGGAGGCTCAAAAAAACCAGAAGACTTACTCAGAGAGCACGGAATCGACATCAGTTCAACCGGCTTCTGGCAAGACGGCTTTGACCACATCAAGTCCCAAGTGAACCAGATAATTTCTTTAAATTAAGTGGGGCTGGCAGCCTTTACGCACGGGCTGCCAGTCATTTTGTTCCCCGATCGGTTTGAATTCGATGTCAGAATCTGTGGAATGACCTACAAATTTAAACTTATTTTTAGAAAAATGACGAATCTGACGCAACCTTAATACTAAAAACTGGTTTTGGACAACCGTGTACAGACTTTTCTTTGCGTTTTTGATTGCTTTATCAATGTTTTATGTAGCACATGCCTTTGCCGAAGAACCACGATTTGCGACATACCACGAAATTGCCTCAGTGATAGTCGATCAGAGGCTTTCAAACAACGTGACTGCCTCCGTGTCACTGCAAACTACGAGCATCAAGGAATTCCAAATACCGCCAGACCTCGACTTGAAGATCCGAAACAACACAGACATTGTAGCAGTCGTCATCACAAATGAGGACCAGTGTGTGCTTGGCGTCCAAGAACAAATCTGCGTAATGATAAACATCAAAAGGACACCAGGTGAACGCGGGATTACTGCCATACAGCAAAAGGCAAGGCAGGCTGGCGATTCTCTGATTGGCGACATCAACTCCGCATTTGGGCTTGATGCAAAATTTCACTCCGTCTTTTTACATTATGATGACAAGTCAAACAGGATGCTAGAAACTACTGGCGAGGTATCTGGCGCGGGAACGGTTTCGGCAGTATACACCATGCCGCTACAGAACACCGACTATCTCTTCAATAAAATATCCGGCGTCTTGATTCCGCGGCAAATAAGGGAGTTTGGGGGGTTTTACCTAGTAGCAACAGAGCTTGCCAAAGACGACGACTCGAGGATGACGTTCACCATTTTACCAAAAGACGAGGGCTCGATCATGCAGCTCAAAGTCTCAAAAAGATACCCGCACGTGGCAAGGGATCTGACTTTGGTCGATCCGTTGCAATACCTCAAAGTCAACGAGATAAAAAAATCGGACTATTTTTCCGTGGGTTTTTTCCCTTTGAACTCGCTAGTATACGTAGTCATACTTCCTCATGACAACTCCACCAAGGCACACCCACATGGGAACGTCATCGAGGCCACAATAAAAAACAATGAGAGAATACCATCAGATCTCACAAAAAGTGGCTGGTTCTTCAATTCCGAGTCAGCTCAAAAAATAGAAGCAATGTACCTTTTCGGCGAAGAATCTTCCGCAACAAAGAACGATTTGATGTTCACTCTAGACAAAGATAGAGCGCCAGCAACGCCGACTGCCGATTATGAGTTCTACCTCTTGATAGGAATTGGTGCTGCTGCAGCAGCTGCGGCTGCATTCTACTTTAAGGGATTTAGATCGAAAAAATCAGATAATTAAGACCGCTGCGGCAAAGACTGTGGTCCACCTGCCTTTTTTGTCACCCACTGCAGTCTGAGTTATGTTCATGGATTTGTAGATCTGCCCTGAGATCTTCCATTGTTGCCTTTTTTCGTCCCAGCTTTTGTCGATGTCAAATTTGATCCCAAGCGACGATGCGAGCATTTGTGCCGCAATGTCTTCGGCATAATCTCCTGCCTGTTTTTCGTTTTGACCAAATGCCTCGTACTCGGACAGATACCCATATCTTTTTGGGTCAGACGGTTGTGCTATTCCCACAGATGCCGAGATGAGTCTGTGCGGCTCGTTTGTCTGGTTCCTCGAGTAAATAGTAAAGAGCACTTGGCCAGGCTTGATCAGCTTTAGGCCTTCAGCCTTTGAGACTAGCTTTGCACCGGGTGGAAAGATGCTTGAAATCAAAACTATGTTCGTCCCAGCAATTCCAGCATCACGCAGAGCATACTCAAAACTTGTGAGTCGATCCTCGTGAACGCCTTTTCCTTTAGTTAAAAATAATTTTTTTGCAACTAAATCAAGCAAATTGTTTTTTTGAGATTATTTTTTACTATTTATAGTTGACGCTAGAGCTTTGCCAGCTCCTCAGATATTTGTCGGCCGTGTGTTTTGACATCAAAATCGCGAAAGATTTTCCTAATCGTCCCGCTTTTGTCCACGATGAACGTAGAGCGCTTGGCAAGACCAGCCATATTCAGTCCTGCATAGGTTTTGCAGACCTGCTTTGTCGTATCACTTAGATGGAGGTATGGTATTTGATATTCAGATACAAATTTCTTTTGAGCTTCGAGTGTGTCGACAGATATGGCGAAAAGAACCGAATCGGCCTTTGTTATATCCGGATATGCAGACACGACGCTTTTTGCCATCTCGAAGACCTTCTTTGAGGGGCACATGAATAGGTGATTTTTTGGATAAAAGCAAAGAACGACGTTTTTGTTGTTCTTAAACGACGAAAGCCTCACAGTCGTACCGTCGCTTGCAGGCAACTCAAAGTCCGGCGCCTGATCCCCTTCCTGCATGCAAGTAATACAAAGAAGTTATTATTTAACTAGACTTTGTGCGTTATCACGCCTGCTGATTTAATTTAATGCAGAAAATAGATAAAAAAATTAGAGATTGGATCGTTGGGAGCCAGGAACAGCGACTGCGAGGCAAGTTAGCAGCGGGCATATGCCGAGATAGGATAAGGTCGCTGCCTGATACGATACGCGACAGCAGATGTTGGATACGATGATCACGGTTTGTACGATTTTACAAGGCAGCGCAATTCCGTCCTTGTCTGCCCTATACGCAGGCACCGGAACACCAAAGGGGAGAGGCTGAAGCTGATCCAGTTCAACAGGACAAGACTGAGACGCATACTGCATGCAAGGGATGTGTCCATTGTGCCGCTGTTCTGGTGTGTAAAGGATGCGTTTGGCATATCTGTGGTGCCAGTGTACGGACTTGATAATGTGAGATCATACATACTGATGTGCGTTTTTGTATACCAGCTGGCAGGGTATTATAATGGTATGATGAATTAGCCCAACCCAAGATGTGTCAAGCGGATGCATTGGAATTGATTATTTTTGGAAGGAATTATGCCCAAGGCTCAACTAATTGTGGGATAACACATTCAAAAATCTCCTTGATTTGTGAATCATCAAGATGTGCACAATAAAAAATAAAAAGAGTTGTGTTTAGCCGAAGTAACCTACCGCAACTGAGAGTGGAATTGTGCCGACGGCAAAGTTGGCAGCCGTGCCAAATGAGCCTGTGCCGGTGCCAAGGAGTATTGAGACGTTGTTGGAGTTGAAGTTGGCCACGGCCAGATCGAGCTTCGAGTCGCCGTCAAAGTCGCCTACTGCAACTGAGCGTGGAGTTGCTTGGACTGCTTGTGCTATTATGTCCTTATTTTTAATGAAAATACTACAGAATGGGGAGTTTTTGTATGTGGATTTTTCATCGGTGAGAAGTACGTCTATGAATTTTTCCAAATCGTCACTAGCCCAGGCAGGTAAGGCAAATGGAATTTGGATTATTTTTTTAGATAGTCTTCTCCGCGAAACGCACGTTTTTCTACTGATATTTCTTGATTTTTTTCATCAGTTTGAAAGTGTTTGTATTTGTGATTAATTGCTGCTTCTACTACGGATCTACTCAATCCCAAGACAAAAACAATTCCTCTGATGTCGAAAAACACCTTGATTGATTCTAATATTTGCGTTGCTTTCTCTGGAGTGCGTCTGTCTAGGTCGTCAATGAACACAACTAGCTTTAATTCTTCATTTGATTCTGGTTTTTTTACCAACTTTAACAGCTTATGTTCAATTAGCTCAATTCCCTCTTGCAATATTGGTTTGTTTGCATCGTAGAAATCTTCAATGTCTTCTAACTCTTTTTTTACATCCGACATCATTTCTTTTGGGTCTACGTTTATCGTACCTCCTGTGACATCAGGAATTCCAAATGTGACAGAACCCGACAGTCCTCTTATGACACGTCTTATTCTATATCTGATCGATTCTTGTACTGCGCCTGCACTCATTAAATCAGCTTTGACACTTTCATTTGTTATGAGATTACCCAAAATGGATAGCATTATGGGATTGTGGCTGATCTTGGCTCTCCTTCATATCGCCACGCATTAAAAGACAGGCAGTTGATCTCTTGTCGTTTTAATTTTTTCTGAATGCTTTTCATAAGAGTTGTCTTTCCAGTACCTCATTCACCAAAAATACCGATAGTGTATTGAGGAGTTGAATTAAGAATTATCTCAGTTAACGTCTCCACGTAATTTGGAAAATCCAAGGCAATCTTGGATAAATCAGGTTGGTCAACGAAAATTTGATACTCTGGCTTTTCTGGTGCGCTCATACGGTAGGAGAGTATTGGGTTTAGATAAACAGATCATTTGTTGGTTTTCTATTCTTCAAATTTCTATATAAAAAACTTCGATCAACCTTAAATCTGGCATCGGGATACGTAACTAGTGGAATCTCGCAGATTCGTACTTGCATCCGCAATGATGTTCCTATTATTATTTCAGGTCTTATCGATGGTAATTCCAGTCCATGCAGCAGCGGCTGACCTTACAGTCGAAAGTGTCTCACTTTCCAATCCAAGCCCATCAGTCGGACAAAAAGTCAAGATAATTTTCACAATACGAAACGCAGGAGATGCCAAGTCCCAGCCATTTTACACGTCAGTAAGCATTGACGGCGGATTTTTCTACGAGCAGAGCCACGGAGACATTCACGAGGGCGTAAGCGTAACTGAGAGCACCAAGTTCTGGGAGTACAACGGCGGATCCCACTTTGTTACAGTTTGCACAGACTCTAGAAACAACAACTCTGAACCAAATGAGAGCAACTGCAAGACAATCTCTGTTGGTGGCCCAACTCCAAAGGTTGCAACAACTACGGACATAAGTGTCTGTCCTGCATTCGGCTCTGGCTATGACTGTACGGCATCGCTGACTGCCGGCTCTAACACCCAAGTAAGAATAGAGGGAATGCTAAAGCGCAGCGATACACAGGAAGGACTAGCTGGAAGACTAGTTCAGATCTCATGGCCTGGCGGTGCCACCGTAGTCACCACATCAAGCACTGGAGGATACTCGTACACGGCAAGCGTCAGTTTTTCTAGCTCGGCGTCATTTGTTGCATCGTTTGGGGGAGACAGTGGTTACGAATCCTCAAGTGGAACAAAAACAGTCGGTGTATCGTCCCCTCCGCCCCCTCCACCGCCGCCTGTAAATGAGATATGCAATAACGGAATTGATGATGATGGTGACGGATATGTGGATGAAGGATGCTATGTACCACCGCCAGTTGAGCCAGACATCTCAATCAGACTGCGAAGCGATGCCGAGGATGGAAGTAAGGACTTGGGGCAGATAATCTTTGATGGCTCTTACTATACCCTTCCAACCACAATTTACAAAAAGCCTGGGACATATTCAATCCAAGCAGTTCCCTATTCAGGATACGTATTCAAGCAATGGGATGCCGTAACCCCATCATCAAGCAAAAGCTCGCCGTCCACCACTGTTTCTGTTAGCGGAAGCAGTGTAATTGTGGAAATGGAGCTAAGAAAAGAGCCAACGCAAGGAACATTTCATTTTAGCGTGGCGTCATCACCGTCATACCGACAGGTAAAGTCAGGTGAGACAACATCATTTTCAATTCCCGTGACTCTGACTAGCGGGCCGTCCCAGTCGGTGTCACTTTCGGTTTCTGGGCTGCCAAGCAATGTTGGTACTGCAAGCCTGAGCCAGACGTATGGAAATCCGTCATTTACACCAACCCTGACAATCAATACGTATTCGTCTGCAAGCCCAGGTACGTATTATGTGACAGTTTCCGGCTCTGGCGGAGGTGAAAGCCAACAGGCAACAGTAAAAATCGAGATTTTCTCCACTGGAAGCTCCGGCACAACACCTGGTGGTACGCAGGCTGGCACCACCACGGGAACCACGCCAGGAACTACACAACCCGGAACGACACAGCAAGACACATCACCCAAGTCTTCCACCAGTATGGGCTCTTTTGCAGTGGCGCAAAGAGAGTACCAGCTAAGCAGGTATGAGAGCACGGAGGTAAAGATGAACGGAAACATCAATGACTACAACAGGGGCAAACCAATTGATCTTGCCGTCAGAAAACCCGACGGCTCAACGCAAAACATCACAATCTATGCAACAAGGGACGGCCTCATAATGACGTCGATTCTTTTGGACAAGTATTCTCCTATTGGAATATACAAAATTGATGCAAGATACGGCAGTTCATTACTTGGAAGTGTTTCGTTTAATGTGAAATCACCAGAGGAAGTGATTGTTCAACCTACGTTTAATTTTGATATAAGATTAAACCAAAATTCACTCAAATTAAAGAATGGCGAATCTGCAGACATAATGATTAACACAGTTACAACAAAAGGTAAGGATGAGATTATTTCTCTTTCATGTACAACTACTGCAAAGGTAATCTGTACAATAGAACCAAAGAACATACGTTCCGGACAATCAAGTTCTGTCAAGATTACGGCCAAAGAACAGGGTGACTTTTCTGTAAAAATAGTCGGCACATATGCAACTCAGAACGGAAATACGATAAAACGCGATGTCAAACTGCCAGTTAGTGTTGCATCAGTCGGTTCAACCGAATCTACTCCCAACACTGTACTGTCTTCCGGATTGGTGGTTGATCACAAAAGCTTTCTCCCTGAGGCGTTATTGCTTGGTGGGAACAAGATTGTTGCAAGACTAGATTACAAGAATGATATGGATGGCGATGTCAAATTCCAGCTAATTTTAGAAGACTCCGCAGGGAAAAAAAGAGTGTATTCCTCACATCCATTATTTGGCGAATCACTCGGAAAAGCAAGAACAAGTGGAACTGTACACTTTTTATCAGATGAATTGCCGAGAAACTCTCCAAGTATGAAGGTGTACTGGCAAGCATATTCATACTCTGGAAACAGGATGGGAAGTTTACTAGATCAGTCAACCGATTCGGAAAAAATGTCTTTTGGTACGTTCACTGGAAGGGGGCAAATCTCTATGAAGGTTGAAAAACATGGTTCTATATCGAAAGAAGCTTTTGATTTTGGCAATAATGATGGATTCTTTGCCTACAAATATCCAGTATCTCCGCGAGAATCGAATTCGTTCACAGTTAGCTATAATCAAGACGTGCCTTTTGTCATAACGCCATTCTTTGCTCCATCACTAGAACAGAATGTCTATATTTTCATCCCAAATTCTATTGAAGTATCTGATCACTATGTATCGGGTGCCGAGATAGGCCGCAAACATTCAACAAATCATAACAACATTCCAGGTATGTGGTATGAATTGAAAATACCTGCAAAGGTTTGTGAAAGCAAAACATGTACAACTATATCTGGAGGCGTCTCATTTATGATTAAAAATCAGGATTCCGGAACGTCTTCAATCTTGGTTCAAACAGCAGATTTTGGTGAAGTCATTTCTGATAATGTACTGGACGAGATAGTTTCTTCATTATGGGAATATTGGGCAAGCAAAATGCTTGGAAAGTCTTGGGTTCCTGATCCACAAAGTGTAGCACTATTTGCAACATCTGTTGGAGTTGATTATCTCAATTCCCGACAAATCCTAGTTTTGGATGCAGGAAATTCGCAAAAAACAGAATTGAAAGAGACTATCACGTCGCCGCCTGTAAATACCAAATCAGATCAGCCAAGACCTGCAGGAGTCTCCAACATTGACATCAAGACACCAAAAACAGTCCAGCCGAACAAAAAAGCAACAATAACCGTATCTGGATACTATAACCCCGGAATTGGAGGAGGGCCTAGCTATCCACAAATGAAAGTAACGGGGACATTATACGAAAAAGACAACGGTTTTGACGACGATTCTGCTGGCCAATGCACATCTCCAGCATACACAATAGAAGCGCATCCTCCAATAGGATTCCCGCAGGATACCAAATTTGAATGCAAATTCACAGCAACACCAAGCACCTTTGTTAAGGAATTCCTGGAAGGAAAGGAGACAGAATGGTTTGCCAAGATACGGGTCAAAGTAGACAACGGATTTGACAAGAGTTTTGAGACAAAAACAGTCTCCATAAACTGTCCCAAGTGCAAATAATCGACTCATCATAAACAATACATCGTAAAAAATCTGTGGAATGCACACACCAAACTAGCGGAAATAACGCAAATCATCTGAAATTCTTACCAATCACCACATCATCCAACACACATGACTGTAACCCTATTCAAAAAAGACGATTTCCAAGGAGAACAACATACCATCATAAATGACATATCAGATCTAAAAAACACGCCAGTAAAGCACAATTCCTCTTCAATGAGCATAACAAACGACAAAGTCCTGCTGTTCACAAAAAACAACTACAAAGGAGACGCAATGTTTCGCACGGGAACCCAAGACATAACAAAACTAAGCTCCAAATCCAAGGGTGGAAAATCAGGATTTGGCAATACCATCCTCTGCCAGAGTAACGCCATTTACCATACCATTATTCGTAAATATAATAGCCAAAGAAGATGGAAGCTTCCAGGGGTTTCGATCTGATGATGCAACCCTCTCAAGGCCAGGAAGCGGCACTGACATTTTTTCCTCATTCATACGTGACATTACACAATACGCGAATGATAGCTGGAATAATTTTCTCATAAATTTAGAAATCTCTGAAATACACCTCAGAAGATCCGACGATCTACACAATATGAGATCAGACCTGTATCCCACATTATGGAAGAACTGGCAAAAAGAGAGGCATGCAAACGTGTACCTGGTGGGATCGCTCCACAAGGCATTTGGGATTTGTCCGCCGGTAGGATGGGGGGAGCCGTAGTTGACTGCGGAACTATACCTGACATAGACAGGGCGGGCGATACGCTTGCGCATGAGCTTGGGCACTATTTTGGAATATCCAAGCATGTCAATGATTCCGGGGAAAACCTGATGACCAAGGACTCGGCAATATCGGCAGGAATCCTAACTGATGAGCAAGTCGAAGAGATACACCACACCCTGGCAAGCAATGTTCTAAGAAAAAAGCTGCGAAATGAATAACTTGTTACAAATATCATGTACTTGTTAGAAATATCATTATACCGTTAGGCGTAACAAGTCATATTTGTTAGGCACACCAAGTCCTTGTTTGGCAATAAAATCATCTTGTTTGGTGCAAAACCATACCTGTTTGATACAAAACAGGGCTTGTTTGGCGTTGTTAGGGTTTTGTTAGGTGTAACAAAGGACTTTTTTTGTAATGTGGTGTGATGGAGAGGTTTTGCAGTTTGTTTTGTTTTTGTTAGGCGCGATAGGTTCTTTTTGTTTGTAGTTTTGTTTGGTTTGACATTTCATTTTACGCTATTTGTAAAATTTGTGAGGGAAATGGGGGAGAAGCGGAAGTTTTAAAAATACTACATAATCAATTATCTTTTCGTAAATCTCCTCAGGGCGCATTTTTACAACGCCCTCGGCAGTCAGGTTGTGATGATTCAAAAAAGAATTGAAAGCGTAAAGATACAGTCTACGGGTCTTCTCACTTCGTAGCGACGCCTCGAAAAGTTCTAGGCAGCGCGACAGATCAACACTATAATGTTAAAGTATTTTAACAGGCGCATTATTGGTTTAACTAGACTTAACCAAGATAATGGAATCAATTCCTGTCCTTCTTTTTACGTTTGACGCCATCTTCCGCTCCGAGGGCTTCATTATAGGTTACTATGTTTTTACGGTTGCGACATCGCTTGTTTTAGTCAAAGAGACAAAAAAGAGAGTTTTCGATCTCATGCGCGGTGCCAAGTCGATCGCCTATGCCCCATTCTCCTTTGGAATTCTGATTGCATATCTTGTCTTTGTCTATCCATACGCAGAGACAATACCTGTTCTCAATTGGAGCTGGCTTGGGTACAACATTGCGTTTGGCCCATTTGCGGAGATGGGATTCTGGGGCATCATGCCGTTTATTCCCCTGCTCATCTACATGTTCATACACATAAACCACGTAGAAGAGTTTTATTTTAGAAAATCAAACAAGATGGTTCTGGTGTGGGCATTTGCGCACATTGCGATGGGCATCAAGGTCCATATGGCAATCATGCTCATTCCGGTAGGATTTTTGTTCAAGTATGTATACGACAGAAAGGGAGTCGACCATTCTTATGCGATGCATTTTGCGACAAACATGCTTGTAGTAGCTGCACTATTTTTTACGCTTCTCAGATGATTTTTCGGGTTTGTGGCCCTGTGTAAAGAATCGGTATCCGAACACACCGCCAAGACAAAAATTGATCACCCCAAACAAAGTCAGAAAAGGGTGGTGAATCCAAAGCCCGTAGGCCATACCCCATATTCCAGCACCAAAGAACATCACCATAAGCACTTTGAGTTTCTTTGGCGGAATGTACTTCATTTAGTCAACCTGATTTTTTACTATTTTTAAAGATTGACGGTTCAGCTTCTGTCATATTCTCGATCCTAAGTGGTTCTAGCTTTGCTGCTCGCATTTCTAATCCACGGCTCATAACGTTTTAAACCGCTCTATTTTCTTAGAAAATCGTGCCAATATAGCTCAGCCTGGCAGAGCATCTGACTTGTAATCAGAGGGTCGAGGGTCCAAATCCCTCTATTGGCTTCATTTTAATCAAATTCGGCATTTTTTAGTCGAATTTTGGCGCAAAAACGACAAAAATCGGAAAAAATTGTCACCCAAAGGCGAATTCAATTTAACCTTGCTATTTACTAAATCGTTTTTCATCATAATGGCAATTGGCACTAAAAAATCCCTCAAAACCACCCTACATGATGCGCCTAATTCCAATTAAGAGAATACATGTATGGGACGAGGCTCAGGCCCGTTCACTTGACAGAGAGGGAATACGGGAGCTTGCAAGATCAATTAAGACAGAAGGTCTGCAAAACCCACCACTGGTTCAGAAAAACGGCAAGGGGTTTCTTTTGATGTCAGGACAAAGGAGGTTGGCCGCATTGAAACTCCTCAAAGTACGAAAAGTCCCCGTTTTGGTGTTAAAAAAAGGATATGATCTAGAAAACGCCAAGGCCGCATCAGTTATCGAGAACCTTCACCGCAAAAACATGAGACCTAAAGACATGGCAAGATCGTGTAGTTTTCTAGCAGAAAAGATGGGTGTGGCAAAAGGCGCGCGCTCTCTTGGGATTTCAGCCAAGACCTTCAAAAAATACGTCGGATTTGCTGCCCTGCCAGAAAAAATAAAGGATCTGGTTCCAGGCACGCTGTCCAGTAGTGCTGCAATCAAATTAAACCAGATTGTACCAAACGTTCCAAAGGCAATAAGGATAGCCGAAAGAATTTCAAGGCTTGATGTCAGAACGCAAAAAGCATACCTTAAGGCATTGGCAAGGCATCCATCCGCAAATCATCGCAAGCTGCTCAAACAGGCAAGGCTCATTGCGGTAAGAAAGACAGTACCGCTCAAGCTGTCAACGACCGCAGCAAAAAAGCTAGAAAGGATCTCACAATACAGAGAAAAAGAGCCAGAAAAACTAGCCCAGCAGATCATAGTATCTTGGCTCTCAAAGAAGAGCCACAGACGTTAATCTATTTCCCTCCGATCATCCGCGGTGTCGTCTAATAGTTTATTAGTGGCAGATATGCTGCTAAAGCTATTAGGCTATAATGACGGAAAATAAGCAATGAGCTTTTTCTCTGTCATTGCTTAGGAAGTAAATTGACAACATTTGAAGAACTAGGAATCAAAAAATCCATAATAGATGGACTAAAAGAGATTGGCTTTGAAGCACCATTCCCAATCCAAGAGGCAACTATTCCTGTTTTGCTATCTGGAAGGGATGTGATAGGTCAGGCTCACACCGGCACCGGCAAGACTGCCGCTTACTCCATTTCGATGCTTCAGAACATCGAACCAAACAAGACGATTCAGGGCCTCATCCTAGCACCCACAAGGGAGCTCGCGCTACAGATAACAACCGAGATCAAGAAATTTGCAAAATACACAGGCATCAAAGTAGTTTCCATCTACGGCGGCCAAGGAATCGGAGTCCAACTACAGGCACTAAGGCATGGTGTCGAGATAGTTGTTGCCACTCCAGGCAGACTCATCGACCACCTAAAACAGGGCTCAATTCACCTAAATGATATCAAATATGTCGTACTTGATGAAGCCGACACCATGCTTGATATGGGATTCATCGATGATATCAGGTTCATCTTGGAGCTGACGCCTGTGAAGAAGGTGATGTCGCTTTTTTCCGCAACAATGCCGATCGAGATATTACGTCTTGCAGAAGACTACCTCAACAATCCAAAGCAGTTCTTGCTTGACGCCGACGACCTTTCTGGCGAGGGAATTGACCAAGCCTTTTTGATCATCAAAGACCGAGAGAAGCTCAAGTATCTGATTGATTTTATTAAAGAAAACAAATCTGGACAGACCGTTGTGTTTTGTTCAACCAAAAATAGAACGCGCGATGTTACCCGCTCTCTTCGACAGGCAGGTTTCAACGCAGTTGCAATAGAAGGCGACATGTCACAGCACAGAAGGGAGATCTCAATGTCCCAGTTCAGACGTGGACAAGCAGACATCCTAGTGGCAACCGATGTAGCAGCAAGAGGCATCGACGTGCCGCAAGTTGCACTAGTTGTAAATTATGATGTTCCAAATCAGGAAATGGTGTACTTTCACAGAATAGGAAGAACTGCAAGAGCAGGAGCAAAAGGCCGGGCGATCACATTGGTGTCTTATTCTTCAATTGGCGATTTCAATTTGATAAAGCAACAAATCAAAGTCAACATGACAGACTTGAATGAAAAACTCGGAATCAAAGTAGAGATACCGGATCCGCTCAAAAGACAGGTAGGCCCACGCAGAGTGTTTTCGCATGCAAGAAGCGATTTTAGAAGAGGCGCTGACAGAAGAGAATCCAGATTTGGAAGGGAGTCCAGGTACGGTAGAGACTCTAGACGTGGTGATACCAGATTCAACAGAGATACTGAACGAAGCAACGATCATTCGAGAAGGGAATCAGAGCCAAAGAGCGCAAGACATCATGTAATAAGAAGACCGCAATCAAGAAGACGTTGGTAAAAGCTTTTAACAAGTGGATTTGGATATCAAATAATGGAAATCGGTTTTGTTTTGTTAAACTGCGATTTGGGCGCAGAAGAATATCTGCTTGAGGAAATCAAGCAAATCCCTGAAGTCAAGCAAGCATACCTTACCTTTGGTGCATATGACATCATAATCGAGATCCATGCAAAATCACCAGAAGAGTTTGACAAGACGGTTTCAAACAAAATCAGGCGACTTTCAAGAGTGATGAGCACCATGACACTCAAAGTGCTGAGTTCCAGCTCAAAATAAAACACAGGTAAAGCAAAGTTGGAAAAAATACAGTATTCTGGAACCGTCTGGGCGATAAATCACAACAACCCCGAGCCACTCGTACAGCACTGCCTCAAAAAACTACAACAATATGGGATTAGAAAAGAAGACATCAGGCTCACAGATGCCCCAGAAAACGTGCAGGTTGGCGAAATAGTAGTAGAGATGTGGCCATATCACCTAGATATAGCTCGTGTCAGAACCATTCGCAATGAATCATTCATCAGTGGTTCTGTTATGCAAATTGAGTTGAAGACAGACGAGCAGGGAAATTACATAGACTAGAAATAGTCCGTAATTGTTTTCTGTTTTAAAAATCTAAGGAGAGTTCCCTTTGACAGCCATTCAGACTTGCTTATGCTAAAATGCTTGCATGCTATGTCAAGTGCTTGCTCCAGACCAGCTGCACTTGTCGGCTTTTTTGACACTGCAGCACGTATTGCCTCCCTGACTTGCCACACCCCGACGGGCACCGCATACTCGGATCGAATCTCTCGGAGTACCAGCACTCCTGCTTGCCTTTGTTTCTTTTTTAGATACTCTGCAGCTCCGAGTCTTGCTGCAAAGTATGCCCCTGCAATGCTTGGATAATGATCTATGCCGTTTGCACCCTCTGCGTCTGCTCCAAATCCAAGCTGGCCTTTCTCTGTGTGCCACGCCTCTTCCATCTCAAAGACCCACCTGTGCGGAAAAAAAATCACAGAAAACAGATTGCCAAGATGTTCATGAGAAAACACCAGGTGCGAATCTAATTCTGGGTAGTCCAGAATCTGTTTGATCAGGTTTCTTGAGATGATGTCGTCGGTTGCAGTTATGCTCCACCTTGTGGGAACAAGTTTTCTTTTTTTGCCAAACATTCCGATTGAAAAGCATTTCTGAATTTTCGATATCTCTATTCCAGAATTGTACAGTTTCAATACCGCGTCTTCTGCGCTGAGGTCTTTGTCATAGTATGTTTTTTCAATTGCCCTGCTCGTCGAGATGCTAGAAAACTTGACACTCTTTACCTCGCCCACTGGTCCAAATGGAGCGCTTTGGCCGTCAATCATTGTAGTTGGCACTGTGCTTTTTTCGAATATGACTTCTGAATCTGGGGTGTTTTTAGCCATGGCCAGCTCCTGTAAGCTCTCTATGTACCTGCCTTGCGGTTCCAAAGCATACGTCTTATGAACACCCCTGACCAAACTCAACCTGAAATTTACGATTTCCTCAAGTGACTTGCCAAGCCAGCGCTCAGGCATGTCTAGTATGCTGGTATCCCCATGGAGTGGGGGCAGCATTGGTCCAACGCCTACTTTGGGATAATCAAATGAGCCTACAAACACCGAAGGTGGGCTTGAGCCAGTAATTGAGTTTGAGGAAAACAGGTTGCCGTACTTTGCAAGGTATTCGTTCCAATTTTTTTCAATTGATCTTCGGATCTCTTGTGCTGTCGGACCCATGCACCACATTGTCTTTTGTGTTATTTAGACTGATTCATATGCCACGCATTAAGCAAAAATGACTTAAAATTCAGCTATGACGCAATAAAAGTTGTGAGCGCAAAAAGAATTGTCTCTTTTCTTCCAAGCGCAACCGAGATGCTCTTTGAGCTTGGGGCAGGCGAAGACATAGTTGGGGTAACGCACGAGTGTGATTTTCCAGACGCTGCAAAATCAAAGCCGCGCATCATCGATTCCGTTTTTGATCCGCAGCAGATGACCTCCCGTCAGATAGATGAAAAGGTTTCAGAGCTTGCAAAAAACGGCCAAGACCTCTTTGTAATACACGAAGACGCCTTAAAAAAAGCAAAGCCAGATCTTATAATTGCGCAAGGAACTTGTGCTGTATGCTCTGCCCACACCAACGAGGTGAACAAGGCACTGAGTATTTTGGAATACAGGCCACAGATTGAAGTTCTAGATCCTCATAATATAGACGATATTTTAGCCACAGTCATGTTGATTGCAAAAAGAATCGGTAAAGAAAGCCAGGGACTGAAATTAGTTGAGTCGCTCCAAAGAAGAATCGAATATGTAAAAGGCCGGATCCACAAAAACCGGCCAAAGGTGCTCTGCATAGAGTGGGTCGAGCCATTTTTCACATCCGGACACTGGATACCGCAGATGGTAGAAATAGCTGGTGGTACAAATTTAGTGAGCGCTACCGGACAGCACTCAAAACGCATGACCATCGATGAGGTAGAAAGTGTAGACGCAGACATCATAGTCATGATGCCGTGTGGTTTTGACACAAATAGAACCATTGTTGAGTGCGCCAAGGCTTTGCAAAACAACCCGAGGTGGGAAAACCTCAAAGCCGTAAAAAGCGACATGCTGTATGCAGTGGACGCAAACTCGTATTTTAGCAAACCCAGCATCCGCACCATAACAGGAATTGAGATCTTGGCAAAGATCATACACCCAGATGAATTCTCCGATCTGGTTGTCCCACACAACTCTTTTACAAAAATAGAGAATTAGTTTAGCTCGTCCTGATCGTCTTCGATCGTCCTTTTGCTTGGCCTTGTCGGCACAAACAACACGGTCATGAGCTATTGGATGTGCGATAGTTAATAGGAAGTGTGGAGCAAAAAAATTTACTTTTTTATGTCTTGATTTTATGTGTCAGGAATTGTCAGTGAACTTTACTATTTTGAGGCACTGACAGCAGATATTATGGAACAGTTTGTCCAAAGTCAACACACAGTTTCTGATATTCAACTATGATCAATACCATTCAAGGATGCCTGAATCATCTTAGTCCTATCTCGTGGCTTCTTGTCTCCTGTGATTCAGGCAGATTCCCCCTTGTACTTGCATTCAGTGTTAAGTAGTTTGTTTGTAGAATAAAACACATATCCAAGAATTCCGATCGAGGCAATCCTTAGTGGGATCTCGTATGCTGTAAGAAACGCAGTCGCAAGGCCTCCCGCAGTTCCAAACGTCGAAATTATTGCAAATCCAACCGGTCCGCAGCTGCACGCCCCAGCAGACACCCCCACAAGGGATCCAACGAAGCTGCCGCCCACCCTTTTTGCTTTCTGCAGTACTGCCAGCACATAGACGTTCATCGTCACTATGATGCCAGAGAGTACAGAAACTGCGATTATCAACAAAAAGCCGACCACCTTATCCAGAGGTATGTAGAATACAAAGTATGGCTCAAAGAAAACGTACTCTGACAACGCAGACAAGAGCATCAGCATGCCAGCAGAGATCGCCGACGCCATGACATAGTACCAATAATTAGAAAACACAAGACGCAGCGAGCTTGTCATTCTTAATTGAGCTCGCAAAACGAGTTAAAAGGATTTTTCTAGTTGTGGCTTCCTAGAGAGTTCATATACCACGCAGGCCACGCCTAGATGTGGTTTTTGGCAAGCTGATCACTGCAGTGTTTGTAGGGGTCTTGGGGGCTGCTTGGTTTTTCACCAGGTATTGCGAGATTTCATCCACGCACAGGATTGTCGCATACGATTTGTTTGGAAAAGAGATCCAGCTGTATGGACTTAGAACCATGTTCAAGACGCGCTCCGCGGCACTAAGTTTTGCAAAGCATTATGGTATGCTATTTCCGCATTATCAGTTTTGCTTGGAGTCAAGCATGCCGCAGATCAAAAGAAGGTTTCTAGTCTTTCACAAATAATGTATTTTCATGTGATTTTGCCATAAAACTTCGTATGGCGTGACGTACCCGCAGTGCGCGCAAGAAAACATCGAATCCAGAGGTTTTGCCTCCCGTGATGGTCTTTCGTGGAGCGACTTTATGAGGATCAGGTCATCTTTAGACAAAACTCCATAATTTGCAGTTTCTCCAATTGACGCAAAGAACTCTTTAATTGCTTTGATCACTTTTTGCCTGTCTATTTGCTCGTTTTCAAGGGGGGAAAGCATGAATTCATGGAGTTTTATTGATGGAATGGCGCCAAGCCAATCAGATACGAACACGGCTAGCTCGTATTTGAGGTGCTCTGCCTCCCTGCAATCTACGGTAATCACGGCATGTCTACAAAAAAGTGATATTTGTAAGTGTGTCTTTTTCTTGCCGTAAACTTAAGCATTGCTGATGATTCCTGTCAAACTGCTAAATACAAAATAGATGTTGGTGTTGCCAATGGCAAGAAGATTTGTAGTTTGTGCAACCATGCTTGGCCTGCTTGCGATGTTTTCTTCGTTGTCACATGTTTTTGCGATTGACGAGTCTACGATCAAAGCGACCGATCAAATAAAAAAGAATCCCGCCTTGATGGAGATGCTAAAAAAGATTGAGCTTTCAAAGAAAATACTAGCAGAAATGCAGGAGCAAAAAAAGCAGCAAGACCAGAAAGCCAAACAAATTCAGGAGATCAGAAAGAATGTAGAGGCAAAGCTTGCAAACGACATAAATCGAATGAACCTGGATTACGAGCCTTATTCATCGCAAAGCGCGTTTTCCCGATTCATAGTAAAGAAACCAGTAGAGCTGCAAAACATCTATTTGTCGATGTTCAATTATCAACAAGAAAAAATAAAGTCTGCCAAAGATGCACGCGACAAAATTCTATCAGATGGCGGAAGCAGAGAAGACGCGTGGGATGCATATCATAAGATCTCTGCTACTAAGAGAGCAAAGATGATCGAGCTTAACAAAAGCTTCAACATCCAATACGCCGGAGCTGACAGTGTAACCCAAGACAGTTTTGATGTAAAAGGCAAGCTCCCACGATATGACTAGTGCATGGCCCTACCAGACAGTCTGTGATGTAAGTAAAATCTGAAAAGAATCAATGAGCCAAGCAGTATCAGAGATGCCGTTACGAAGGTAATCGAATAAGTAAAGGATTTTGTTATAAAGCCTGCAGTGAGCGCGCCTACAAAGACCCCAGTACCGACCATGGAGCTGTTCACGCCAAGATATCTTCCCTCAAATCCTTTTGGAATTGTTTTGAAAAATAAAACCGAGTTGGCCGTGCTGTATATAGAAAACCCTACTACCATCAGACACATCGACAGCACAGTAAATAACAATGAGTTGATTCCAACGAACGCGCTGATTAAAAATGCTGCGATAAGCACTGCCGAGATTCTTGGCATATATGCGATCATCGTGGCACGCTCTTCACCAATTCTTGAAATTATTTTTGGGGCTGCAAAAAAGAACCCCACCATTGTAGCAGTTTGCGTCAGATACAGCAAAAAGACTGTGGAATCTGAAAGCCCCAGATTTTTGAGAAACGGCGTCAATGCCGTAAAGTAAATGTTGCTTCCAAAATAAAACAAAAAGTTTGTTAAAAACAAGAATCCAATTTCGTGCGACGTTTTTCCTTTTAGTATCGTGATTATGTGCTTATAGTCATACAGTTCCGGAACCCGCGGGAAAACAAGATGGTGATGTAGTCTGAAGTGGCTGAAGATGTAGTGGATTCCCTGAATAGAGTGTGCTATGGTGCTACGCTCAATGTGAAAGTGTGTCTTTGTGATCTGGAAGCTGATAGCAAGGGCCACTCCAGTAGAGAGGGCACAAACCAAAAAGTATTGCCTGCTGTCAAAGTAGAGACTCCACACAGCACCAATCAGCATTGCGCCCAAGCTTCCAAACGTTGAGAGTATGGACGTCCGCGCAAAGAGACGGCTCCATTGGTTGTTCGGACTTGTCTCCATTACAAGCATTTGTGTTACATGACTTCGTGCCACCAAGAAGAACCCAGTTATAGGCGAGATAAGGTAAATCGGCTCAAGCTGTGTAGTATAATACAGCCACAAGCAGCTAAGAAGGATTATTGAAAACGTAATTAGAAGTACCGCTTTTTTTGCGTGATATTTGTCAAGAATCTTGCCCCAGAAGATGGCGCCCAATGCTGCAGCACCATAATGCATTGCTGTGACTACAGAGACTTCGGCAATGTCCCCTCCAAGTGAGATTACAAACAAAGGTATTGCCGTGTGCAACCCTTCGGCAGATATGTTGATCGGGAGTATGAACCAGATCCAGCTTTTTTTGATGGGTTCCAATACCACCAATAGGGGAAATACCCCCCTAATCTGTAACGCATTAAAAGTAGTTGAACATAATTGTTGAAATGTTTATGATTATTGTGCTCCCATGTCCATTGATTCGCGTAGCTCGATTGTGTAGTTTTGCGGCTCAGATTCGGTTTCGTTTCCTGGGACAGTTTCTTCTTCCAATACGACGTCTTCTTCGATTTTCACCGAGTCATCCTCTGGTGCTTCAGGCTCTTCCGATTTAGGTATTCCTTCCATCATTTTCATCAGATCGTCGTGGGACGGATCATGGCTTGAAACCCACCCGCGGTCCATCAAGACAGCAAGGCTTGATTCGTTTATGCATGCTGGACGCCAATTGCTTGCCTTAAAGACCAAGTGTTGGCCTGTCTTGCATTGTATTTGGTGTGGATCTGTTCCCGCCATCAATTGTCGTAGCGGCGACAACATGTTGTCGTTTGTCGTATCTTGCATCACAGTATCATCTGCCAGATCTTCGTCATTCAGTGTTTCATCAGCGGGCACCTCACCTTCCAGCATAGTCTCACCCGTCATTTCCTCATCTGTTGTTTCAGCAGATTCTTGTGCTAACGCCGGGGCTTGGAATGCTAGTGATGTTGATGCCGTGATCATTAACAAGAAGAATAATGCAAATTTCTGCATTGATTGATCTCATTTGACTTGGCATTTAACCTTTTTCAAACCCATAGAATAAAGGATGAAAAATAGGAGCAGATTCGTGAAAAGCGATTCTGAGACATTTGGTGTAGAGAAGGGGTACGGCAAACAGGCAGTAGATTGGCTAAACGAGGAAGCAAGGCAAAACAACCTCAAATTCGAGGCCAGACTCTACGGCCAAGAAATAGAAACCCAGAATTTTGGTTCCTTTGAGATGTTTTCATGGGTCGGCGACATCCAAGTGGCAAGAAAGCTCACCATCAAAGTAAGCAAGCGCTTTAAGATCAAAGTAATAGAAGGAGGATACAAAACAAAAGAAAAGATACTAAAATTGAAAAAACAAGACTATGGGTTAGTCAGAAAAGGAGACAAAGTAATTGGGCACCTTGCGTTTTCTGCACCAAGATTCGGCGGCAATTGGGAAGTATCTCAAGAGGAACTAAGATAAACACAAAATAATCGTCATGTGGGATTTTACATTATGAAAATCGGCATTGTCGGCACAGGTCTGCTTGGAAATGCCGTAGGACTCAACATCTTAAAGCACGGATACCACCTTACTGCATATAATCGAACCAAAAGTAAGACAAAACAGCTGGAAGAAAACGGTGCACACATAGTAGATTCTCCAAAGGATGTTGCTGAAGACTCTGACATAGTTTTCACTATTGTAAAAAACGCCGATGCGGTACGCAAAGTTGCTTTCGGCGACAGCTGCCTTGCATGTGGAAAGCATGACGGACTCGTGGTAGCAGACATGAGCACAATAAACCCTGTCGCCTCAAAAGAGATCGCCAAGGAGTTTGCAGGTCATGGCATACCGTTTTTAGACACGCCCGTCATGGGAGGCCCAAACGTCGCAATCACAGGCGATCTAGTGATGATGGTTGGTGGTAACAAGGAAGTGTTTGACAAGCACAAAAAGATCTTCGATGTAATTGCAAGCAAGGTTTTCTATCTTGGAGAAAATGGGACAGCACACGCAGTCAAGCTTGCGATGAATCTGCAGATAGCTATGCTCGCACTAGCCATATCCGAAGGGATAACTCTTGCAAGAGGTGCAAAAATAGAACCCAAAGTGTTTTTGCAGATTCTCAATTCCACTTACTTCAAAACTGGCATGAGCGAGAAGAAGGCCTACAAAATGATAGTGGACGATTTTGAGCCGACGTTTACCCTGACAAACCTCAAAAAAGACCTAGACACGATAAACGAGGCGGCAAGAGCGTTCGGTTTGAGTCTTCCCATGGCAAAAATGGCAAACGCGATATATCGGGATGCCGAGGATAAGGGATTTGGGGAGCTGGACTATACTGCCATTTTGGCATATCTGAGGGATCACACCAAGTCAAGTTGAGTCGTTTGTTTTGCTTTTCTTTGTATAGCTTCGATAGACTAACGCCACGACGACAAACAGAATGGCTGTCACCACGGACCAGCCAATAAAAGGCGCCAGCTGCACTTCGGCCATACATGCAACTAGCTGACAATAAATAAATAGATTTGATATGAGACTAGTCCTAGATGCCTGAAATAATCTGCAAAGACTGTGGTAAGAGAATGTTTCATGAAAATGAAGATACGTTAAAGATCGAAGAATCCATCCACAAAAAGTTCTGCCGTAAAAAACCAGGCGAGTCGTTTAGCTACATGCACAGGGATCCACAACACACAAGCACTTTCGATGCAGAACGCGAAGTAGATCAGAAAGGCAAACCCGTTCTAAAATGACTTGAATGCGGATGAAATTTTCCATAGTGGCACAATAGAGTTCAACTTGGGCAACTTCAAGAAAGCCCTGACGTTTTTTGACAAGACTCTTGAGCTTCGGCCCACTCATATTGGCGCCCTCATCAAAAAAGGAAACATTTTGGGCAAGTTTGGCAAATATGCAAACGCGATTAGTTGTTATGACAAAGCGCTGAACATAGAGCCGCAAAACATTCTTGCACTAATAAACAAGGGGTTGGCATTACACTACCTGCAGAGATACGATGAAGCCATTGCATGCTACAACGCAGTACTCCAACAAAATCCTGCTAACACTATTGCCCTATACAACAAGGCCTCAAGTCTGATCCGGCAAAACAAGATCAAAGATGGCCTTGAAATCCTCGAAAAGACGATTGAGCTTGACTTTTCCTTCAAATACAAAGCAAGATTTGACATTGACTTTGAAGGTATCAAAAGTAACAACGACTTTAAGAGAGTGATCCTATGATCAGTAACATCGAATAGAATTCGGCAACTGCTACATTAATAATATTTCAATGCTGACTGTTGCATGTTGGTAGTCGAGTTAAACTATGATGTAATAGTGGTTGGGGCAGGTCCTGCTGGCTCTTCTGCTGCCTTTTCTGCATCCAAGGCGGGACTAAAGGTAGCACTAGTGGAAAAAGAAGAAGCTGTAGCCCAGACCGTTCGAACAAGTGGCGTCACTTGGATGGATGTCATAGAAGAGTTCGACATTCCTGCCCATTGCTACAATCCAGTCAGAAACTATGTCTTTTGTTCACCAAACAATGAAGTCTCGATTAGAAGCGCGACGCCAAAAGCAGCTGTCTTGGATGTGCGAAGAACATACAGATGGCTTGCAGAAAAAGCACAAAAACAGGACGTTGAATTATTTCTGAATACGACAGTTACTGGTGCAACGAAGGATTCTGACAGAATCGTGCTGCATGCCGTCTCATCAAAGCAGGAAATGAAGTTTGGCGCAAAAGTCGTGATTGATGCAAGTGGCTTTCAAAGTGTTGTAGGAAAATCGCTTGGCCTTGTTGTCCAGTGGAAGCGGTTTGGTGTGGGCGCCGAATATGAAGCACGTGTTGAAAACTCGGAATCAGACACTTGGTATCTGATGGTAGGCCAAAAATACTCACCTGCCGGATACGCTTGGATATTTCCATTAGGTAATAACATCGTAAGAATAGGTGTCGGCGTTGGGAAACCGGAATCGTCGCTAGACCCTACAGAACGATTAAAAGAAATAATTGACAAAAAGCTCGGCCCAGTAGCAAGACTTGGAAAAATAACGCCACTTGAATTCCATTACGGTTTGATTCCAAATGAGGGATTATCAAGGAGGACTGTTTATGATAATTTAATTTTGGTTGGAGATTCGGCAGGACAGGCCAATCCACTCGTACTTGAGGGCATTCGTTACGCCATCAGATATGGCAGGCTTGCAGGACAAATTGCAGCGTCAGCAATTTCAAAAAACGACACAACTGAAAAATCACTCAAGCCGTACGAAGACGCGTGGAAAAAAGAGATCTTGTCCAAGATAACTTCAGCGGCCAAAGTCCAAAACAGGTGGCTTGGTTTGTCAGACCTACAGTGGGATCAAGAACTTGACATAATAAAAGAGCTGAGCATGGAGGAGTTTTTGGATTTTATCAAAGCTGATTTCGGTCTTGCAAACATTCTCAAGCTTGCTGCGCACCATCCCAAAATTGCCGTACGGCAACTTTTTAATATTGTAAAAGGAGTAGTAGGCACTAGTTCACTCTGAAAAAGTCAGACACTGTCAAGTCATGGTACTGAAGTTGCGCCACGTATGTGCCTGGCTCAAACGGTCTGCTTATCACCTGGTTAAAGTAGCCGGAGGTGTTGTCCTTTAATCGGATCTCTTCTACCCGGTTTCCTTTCTGGTCAAATACGTCCACGTAGATATCTTCGCTAAATGCAATTGTCTTGTAGATCGCCCCAGATACATACAGTTTGTCGCCTTCCACATAGGCGTCAATTACTGCCGTAGCAGACCTGCTTGGGAGGTACCGCTCAATTAAGCTGCGTAGCTCCTTGAGTTTTGAAGAAGAAGTAGAAAAGTCCTTGTTGTGTAGCGAATTCTTCAACTCGCTTATGACAGGGTCAAAACGCCCCTTGTTTGCGACATAGTTTGTACCACCAAACGTCTGAATAAACGATTGCAGTTCTTCAAACTCACGGGCATAATCAACGTTTTTTAGATCTTCGGAGCTGTGCTTTGTTGCGGTTTTTTCCGGAACGTCCACTATCTGCGACGCCTGATTGTTTTGCCACTGCAGAACAACGACGTACAACCCAGGCTCGGTTGGTGCGTACCATTGCGTGTACAAGTCACCCTGCTTTGTGTCTGAAAATGTGAGCGTGCTGTGTGTGTTGCCCTGCATGTCGTACACAGTCAGATAAAGGTTCTGCCTTCTGTCCATTACTTGTTTGTCTACTGCCCCACTCATCACCCAGATCTGTTTTTCTGCATCGTAAGTGATATCGAAAATTATTTTCTTGTTTTTAAGCACCATATTTTCCGAGAGGAACTGTCGGATTTCTTCTATTTTTTCTTCTGCGTCGACAAAATTCCCGTAATCAACCAATTCGTAAGCTTTCTCCTTCATCTTGTTAAACTCGCTTGAGTATGGTTCAAAATCTGAATTATAGAACGCTGTTGCAAAGTCAGACAGCTCCTCGATCTTTTTTCTGTACTCTATTCTCTTTATTTCGTCTCCAGTGTAGCCGATTTCTGAGCCATACGGATCCTCAGAATATTTCTTTGAGACAGTTTGCCATTCTGCAAACAATTCTCGCACCATGTTGTCAGCACCGTCAAGGTCTCCTTTTATCACAAGATTCCTTGCTGTGTCCACTTTGCTTTTCATTGAGGCGGTAAAGTCAGTGTATCCTGGCAGAAATCTGTTATGCGTGTTACCAAGATCTAAAAGATTCTCAAGCGATTTTGCACGCTGCAGAATGTCCGAGGCCCTGATTTTGTATGCATCTTTTGAATACGAGTCTAGTTTGGCTTGCAGCACAGGACGGTTCTGGCTCGCCCAAGAAAGGAGGACTTCGATTTTCTCTATTTTACTTACGGATTGATTCCCCTTTTCAATTTCCATGGCCGTGTCTATCGCCTTTAATGCGTTGTTTATCTCCACTAGGCTTTGGTAGTCTGCCTGCAATTCTGCTTTTGTCTTTAGCTTCTCATATTCAAATTTAAGTAACGACAGTGGGCTTCGCTTTTCTCTTAGGTCATTTATAGTAGAATCAAACTCTGACACAACTTGAAGAATCTCTGCAAGCGTGTTTGCGTTGCGTACCTTCTCAAGAAGCGATTCGAATGAGGCAATCAGTTTTTGATCAGCGTTGTTTCTTTTTGAAAATTCTATAGTGCTTGAGATTCTCGAGGAGATGTCAATTACGTTCCGCATATCTGATATCTCTTGGCTGACTGAGATGATATCGTTTGCCGATGTAGCGCTCTGTAATTTTGACAAGAGTTCGTTGAGCCTTGGCTCGATTAGTGCTGCAAGTTCTGACTTTGGCTCTGCCGATGTGAATCTGTCTACTTTGTCCAGATTTCTTAACAGCATGTTGGCTTCGTACAGTTTGTCGAGTTTGGCTTTTTGCCCCAAGAACTCAGATAGTGATGGCTTTTCCAAAAGCGACTCTCGTAGTGTGCCCCATTCGGTTTTTATGAGTAGTGTGAGTTGGTCATCTCTTTTGAGCGTGGCATCGAGTGTTCTCGCTTTGGTGAGCATATCGACGAGGTCGCCAAGCTCCTCAGAATATAGTGGGCCAGTACCCCTTGCAAAGATAAAACCTAGCTCTTCTTTTAGCTGTCTGCTCATAATCGAATTCGATTTTGTCATAAGATTCAACAAAAGGTCATCAAGTTGCTCGTATGTGAGCGGCTGCGGTGTTGAAATCTTTTGTGGATCTACGTTAGTTATTTGTACATAGACATCATTTAGAATGCTGATTGCGTCGTTGTGTCTGCCGATTTGTGTGTAAAACATAGCGCCAAACGTCTGCTTCTTTATGCTATTTGCTTCTGCTGTGTCCAAGGTGTTAGAACCCACAAGGTTGTTTATGGTTGCAAGTCCGGTTTCAATTGCTGGCCTGAACCTATTGTCCACCTCGAAAACGTCCGATTCGTCATAATATGACAACAGTAACTCCGAATATAGATCTCGTAATTGCGAGATTGCAGACTCTGACGCAGATATGGATTTTATCTGATCTAGTTTACTCTGATATTGTGCCAGCTGGTTTCCGCCGAGCTTGTCTTCAAGTGATGTGATCTTTGTTTGAACCAAAGATGTTGCACTGGCCAATTGCTCAGCATCTGATTTCTCTTTGATTCTTTCATTGAAGACTTGGAAGGAACTTGTTGTGGTTGACTCGCCATAGAATACCTTTACCGTGTAATCGCCCGCCAGTCCGCATATTCTTCCGGTGAGCGGCGTGGCATCAGTTATGAAATGGCCGTTTGAGAGTGGCTTTAGCTGTTGTATGCGACACAGATCGCCGTTGGGGTTGATTATCTGCGTCACCACAAAGAGATCAGGTTCGACTTGGGCCACTTGGCCAAACAAGAAGACACGTTCACCCTTTTTAAACTGGCCAAAAGTGTCCAAAAGCGTTATTTGCGATGTTTGCGCCCCAGCGTAACTTGGAATAAACAGTATAACTAAGAGTAAGCTCACCGTACCGACTCGCCGCATCGAATCTAAAAAGTTAAACTAGATTACTTAAGGTTTGGGTAGGATTTTCACTAGGCCGCAATTATTTGGTTTTTAAAAATTCCACTTGAGAGTGATGCGTGTTCCTCTATTTTTTGAATCTCCGGCATAAAACACAGGGCGTGTATCTGCTCTTTGGTTCTTCTGCCGCATTGGATGCACACCATACTTACCGCGTTTCTGCACTCTGCGCAGATTGTGCATTTTGTCAGCTGCCCCCCACAGTTTCTGCAAGATTCGTCTGGCATTTTTCTTCAAATCGACCACCGCAACTTTGGTTATAAGACTTGAGTATGATTTATCTGAACGATAGATCAGTGCCTCTTTTTGATTTTTTTCTGCGTAGATAGTATATAGTGCCTATTATGATGCAGCCGACTAAAATCGATAAGACTCCAAAGTCATTTACTTTTTTTGTTTCGACGCCACTCTGACTTTGTATCGTTTCTACGGTATTTCCTGCATCAGAATCCACAGCTACAAAGCTTGTCGAATATATATCAGGCCTCAAAACAGAGTCAGAGACCACATATAGCTTCAGATCGTTGCCCCCGGGGGCCATTTTACTTGTAGTTTCTTCTGAAAGTACAAGTAGTGCTGAATCATTTTTCGCCTGCACCACCCCGCTATCCACCTGTGCACCAGACGCACTGCTCACAAAATAATACAATAATGACGCATCGGATGTTCGTATTGGTATTTGAAGCTGCTTTCCACGCACCACGTATTCTGGTACATCAACTGCGGTGATCATTGGGAGGCGGACATCTTCAAATTCTTGCCAGCGGCCAGCGCCAAACGGGTAGCTCGGATCATCAAACGACTTGATCTCCATAGTTCTTGCTTCTGGAGAATACCTTTCAAGATAGAACGGTCCGTTGCTTATTACGGCATGCTTTTTTTGTTCAATCCATTTTATGGCGGCCTCATATCTTGCATTGTAATAGTCCCAAGGCCTTGTCGAATCCCGTAGTGCAGGTGGGATTGTTTTCGAGTCCGAGAACTGCTTCAGATATTCCTTGACCAAAGACGCATCCTTTGGAACAATTAGTGACAGCCAGTCCAGACTCTTTGCCTGTGAATCAGTTCGTGAAAACGATGCCTTCCCATCCACAACAATCTGCTCCATTGCAGCCATGATCTCCCAGGGTTGCACAACCCAAACTCCTCCCCAGTCGGCAATCTCAGACTCGTCAAAATGCCAAAAATCCACATAAACTTCGACTGTGTCTTCGTCAATCACCCTCATACCTACAAAGGTTCTTGCAGACTGGGCCGCTGTGGGAGAGTACTCTGGATCAAAAGTTTTGTCGTTTTCGCCAGACGAAGACGCCCATTCTTGTCCAAAATACACCGAATACAGAACATCATTTATGTCCATTTTTTGTCCATGGTGCCAGTTGCTCCACAGAAGGTCATAAGTGATCTTGCTTGTAGCCTTGGTGTTTGGCCCAACTTTGACCCATCTTTGTAAGCTAGAGTCCCACTTTATTGCATCGTCTGGAACATCCAGTTTGCCATCAGGACCTGCAGTCACCACCTGCCAGTGCTGCCTTACTGGAAAGTTTTGCCCAGAGTACGGGTTCTTGAAGATACCTGGGTCATACAGCGCATCCCAGACATTTTTGCTGTATGCATCACCCAGACCTCGTACTGGATTCCAAGCCCCCTGATAAACCTGTTTTACTCCTATTTTTAGCTCCGAGTCCCCGGTTCGTGCATTAATTGGTGTGAACCTTGTCGTTATCCCGCCGCCAAAATCATTTATGACACCATCGACATTTTTGTTGGCTACAAAAGGATCAATTTTTGCTGCAAGAAAGATTCGAACCGACTCGTTTATGCCTTCCTTTGTAGCCTGACGAATGAGATCCGCCCTTTGCTGTGCTGACGTATAATTGCTTGAATAGATTTTTTGGGTGAGCTCGTCGATTTTTTTATTTTCATAGTTCCAGTATGCAGGATTGTTAAAACCTGGCATGTTTGAAAACCATGGTGCATACATTTGAGCAAGCCCAACAGGATCATACTTGACAAAAGCAGACCTTCCTGCGTATCCTTCTGTATATATGCTCCATTTCATATCGGCAGGATTGGAACCATAGACTATGACGTATGCCTTATTGAGATCGCCAAATTCTTTTTTCACTGCAAACCCAAGCTTTTCAAGCTCCGAGGAGATTACTTCCCCTATTGACTTTCTCACTGGGTCGTCGTTGCGTATGAACACTGTGATTTGTATTGGCTTGTCGTCGTAGAACCACTTGCCATCAATTTTTTGCCCACCAGCTTGAATCAATGCTTCTGTGATTATTTGGTTTGCTAGTTCTGGATTGTATCTGAAATTGAACTTCTCAATCTCCCCGACAATCAACAAGTAATCCGGATCAAAGGGGCCATAGTTTGAAATCATCGCAACGCCAAATCCGCCCATCAGCTCGTCCACAACCAGCTTTCGGTCAACGAGATAGTTTAGCGCAAATCTGACTTGTTGAGACGAAAAAGGGTTAAACTCGTTCCCCTCTGCCGGATTGACAAGAAGACTGTACGAGCCACCAGTCGTATAGAAAACATTGATGTTCTGAAGCGATTCCGGGCTTTGTATCAGCTCTGCTGGGATTCTTGAATAATATATATCAAGATTGCCTTTTTTTACCTCTTCTAATGCCGTGCTTTCATCCAGGTACTGAATAAATTGAACTGAATCAACATAGGTTCCTTTTTGTGCAAAAACAACAGATGTTGCAAATGAGATACAGATCAAAAAAATCACAAGTGCTTGCACATCGAAAAGTAGAATCTCATCTAATTTAAAGCTCCAATAACTTATCCTGTTTTTGCTACTACACGAATAACACGTAAGCGTTAAAATTTGCACATGGCAACGTCAAGTCATTGAATCAAAAATTATGGCTCGATGGCCTAGACGGGATAATAACTGGTGGCGTATCCGTGGAGGATTTTGCGACAGTCACAAAAACTGACCACAACACCGCGAGAAGAATGCTCCAGGAGCTCTCCCAAAATTCCATAGGTAGATTCGATGGAACCACCATCGAATTTGAAGAAGGGGACAAGCTAAAAGCAGTCATACTGGCACTCCAAAAAGGGGTCCAAATAGACCAGGCCGCAGAGCACCTAGACTGGAAGGATTTTGAGGGCCTGGCTGCCAAGGTACTTGAATCAAGGGATTTTGCTACAATTAGGAACCTGATTTTGACAAAGCCGCGCATGGAAATAGACATAGTCGGCATAAAATTCGGCGTTGCAGTACTCATAGACTGCAAACATTGGAAGCACCACAGTCAATCGGCCCTTCATGATGCCGTAAAAAAACAAATAGAACGTACAAAACACTATGTCGCAAAAACAAAAGGCGCCATGGCAGCGCCAGTGATTGTGACACTATACCAAGACAGGATAAACTTTATCGACAGAGTGCCAATCGTGCCAATATTTCAGCTTGCATCATTTATTGATGAGTTTTACGGAAACCTTGAGGACCTAGAGACTATAGGAACAAAGACCCAATAAAGATTGCAAGACTTCCACCTACGAACACTTTTGATATCGTCATACATTTGTCAAGGGCGCCAGAAAGGTCCTCAAGCGATTTTGAACCCATCACTTTGACATCGGTTTGTTGCTCCAGGATTTCGAACGAGGCTGGAGTTAGTTTTCTTTCTGCGTTTTCTGCAATTTTTAGATACCACTCTGAGATCTCTTGTGGTTTTGCGATCTTGCCAAATGGGTAATATCCAGTTCTGTTTCTAACCATCTTCGAGCTGTAATGTGTGTCTGATGTGCATATCTCCAAAAGGACTAGGTTGTTTTTTGCAAAGCTTGCCACGATTTCTTCTCTGACACCGTTTTCCATGTTGTTAGAATCAGCCCAACCAAGAAAGTATTTGGAGTTGTTGATTTTGAGGCACAAAACCCCAAGTCCACCTGGCCCAAGGTCTGGTGTGTCTATCTTCATGTCTGCCGAGTTTGCATATCCGAATTCAAATGGGTGGTTTGGTTTTGTGATCAGAGTATCAAGGGCGGCCTTTGCTGCCTTGAGCATGTCTTGCGAGTCCGCCTCCGAGATTTCTTTTCCCATTGCGTTGTGGCAGTCGACTATCAGCACGCGCTCAAAATTCCTGTGGGTTGCAAATTGCTCAATCTCATTTTTTATATGACTTGGTACATCCTCCATCCCATGAGGCGAAAGCGACAAAAATAGAACTGCCGTTTTATCAAAAAGTATTCCGATTACACGCGCCTTGTTTATCTGCACTACTACAGGCTCAGTGCACGTAGTACCTTTTTTGAAGAGTGAATTACTTCCAAGGCTTGCGAGATAGTTTTCCACTTCTGCCTGTGACGGCAGGTTCAGCGCATGGTCGGACACACTATGCATCACCATTGCAGAAGAGTTCATCGTTTTGTATATGCGATATGTTATGTTGCTTCCACCTATTGGATGGTATGGTCCTGGGTGAACCTCTGGAAGCACCATCCTAAAGTCTTCATTGCTTGAATGTAATCTAATTTGTGAGGTAAGCACACGCGATTTTTTTGACTTTGATTCTATGATTGATTCCACTTCATCAAAGTTACCTTTCGACATAGACGCCAGGTACGCTTGCAGTAGTTTGTGTGTACTTTCGACACCTGGCCGTCCCGCCCTATCGGTGACAAACGACCACACAGATGCAATCACCAAGAATGCGGTCCCAAATCCCAGTGTAAGAGGGTCAAGCAAGGAACCGATCCAGAATTCCATCGGAACCAACACAAGGTACATCGCCAACGGTTGCAAAAAGCAAATCGCCCATGCACGTCTCATTGACATGCCAAGTGTTGTAGTGAATATGCCGATTCTGAAGCTTGCAAAGATGAACATCCCTTCTGCGACGTAAAATTGCGGTACACTAGGCCTTGCAAGTATCGAAGACGATGCGACACCACATAAGACAATTGCCAGCCACGCCAGATTTCCAAATAGCGACATATGCAGTGCCTTGGAATATTCTTTGTTTTTGATAAATCGCGAATCTATATACTGCGTCACAAGAAGAGCCGGAATTATTATTCCCAGCCTGTCAAAAAGACCGGAATCTGCAAAATAGAAATGCACTACAACGTATGCGGTTGTCAGTGCAACCACAAATGAGAAGATCAACGACTGCAGATATGACGACGGCGTTAGCAGTGTGAGTGAGTAACGACTATGGATTTTCGATACATCATCGTGTGATTCTGTCATTTGGAATTCTATCTTATTAGAAAGATGTCAAGCAGCCACGAAATCACAATAAGGCCGGTGGGTATTGACACCACAATTCTTGGATCTAATCTGTATCCTTTCGTCTCGTCTTCAAAGAAGCGTAAAAGGCCCGCAGAGGACGCAGGTAATGGTGCTCCTTTCTTCTTGCTGCTCATTTAATGGGAAAGCTATTACCTTGAAATAAAAACTTTCCGTCATTTTTTCAGCTTTTGTATCGTCTCGATAAGCGAGTTGATTGATTTGAGAATTTGTTGTTGTTTTTCATGATCTTTTTCAGACTCGAGCTCTGCAGTAAGCTGTTGGAGTTTTTTATTTAGCGATTCCAGAATGTGTGTTTGCGTCTGATCTTGTTTTTGGGTGGGTGCCTCGTCAATTTTTGTTTTATCCGGCTCTCTTCCGCAGCTTGTACACAATGCATTGCCATCCTTGATCACCCGCACTCCACCGCAATACGGGCATGGTTCCGCTACGAGCGTTGCTCCTGCAAGCAACATATCCACTGCTTTTTTTCGTAATTCGTCTGACACGAGTTATTTACGATCATTCTTTGTAAAAAAACTAACTTTTGGCCAATAAGGCTTAATAGTCGGATTAGAGTCTGAATTGTAGTAACTAATGGCAGTAATTTGTAACACATGTGGACTTCCTGAAGATTTGTGTGCCTGCGGTGATCTTAACAAAGAA
>DATLXX010000016.1:0-159090 GCA_035575435.1 Candidatus Nitrosotenuis sp. | reverse complement strand
TGGTTGAAGTACGGGCTGTGTTGTCGGTGATGCCGAGGTTTTCTGTGAGGGATTTTGTAGCTGTCTTGGTGAGGGTGTCTTTGATGCCGAGGTTTTCTGTGAGGGATTTTGTAGCTGTCTTGGTGAGGGTGTCTTTGATGCCGAGCTTTTCTGTGAGGGATTTTGTGTAAGTTCGGGTGAGGGTGTCTTTGATGCCGAGCTTTTCTGTGAGGGATTTTGTAGCTGTCTTGGTGAGGGTGTCTTTGATGCCGAGCTTTTCTGTGAGGGATTTTGTGGTTATTTTTACCACGGTGTCGCGAATGCCAAGCTTCTCAGTTGGCGATACCGAAAGCGTTCTTCTTACAGAATCCTTGACGCCTAATTTTTCTGTAAGTGACTTTGACGAGCTTTTTGTAAATGTATCTTTGATGCCTACCTTGTCACCAAGTACTTTTTTCATATTCTTTGTGACTTGATCTTTAATGCCGATACTTTCTGTCAACACTACTTTCTTTGCTGGCTTTCTAAAGTCTAACGAGTATCCTTCTGCATTTGTTATGTCGGTGTCTGCTGTAAGCTGTGTGTCTCCATAGTTGGTGAGTGTGGTTGTCACTATCCTAAATGAGCCAAGGTCTGGACTAGTGCCAGAAATCTTTCTGATGCCCAGTATGTCTACCGAGTCAGGAGAACGTGGATTTGTGTATAATGATAACCATTCTCCTGTACCAGCATATGTAGACGATGTGGTGGTGCTTGCGGTACATTGTGGGGTACAGTTACGCTTTGCAAGAGTGGTTCCACTACCATCTGTATCCCACACCAGCTGTCCTGTGCTGCCAGTTGGATGCCACGCAAAGTCGGCAGGTCTAGAGTCACCTGATGATGAATCTAATGCAGTATCTATGTTGCTGGTCACAGTCCATGCAGAACCACTCCAGTATGCCGTACCTAGATCGTTGGCGCTGTCAACAAGAACCGCTTGCATGTCATCGCTGCTTGGATCTGCTTTGAGGGTGATCCATCTTAGATCCTCTGAACCGCCCGTATCAATATCAAACGGAGTGCCACTAGTCCAAGTAGAGCCGTTCCATCGTTCGTTGTTTACGTTTCCTGACGTGCCATCTGCTCCCACAACCATTGCAATCGATCCGTCTGACGCATACGCCACAGCTAATGCCTTATCGTTGCTTGTTGCTGTGGCACTAGCAGACACCTCACGCTGATTGCCCCAAGCGCTCCCATTCCAGACCCACGCATTGATGTCTTTGTTTGTAAAGTCAAATCCGACAAGCACCAGCTCTTCGCTTGTCCTCACTGGGTTCCTATCAAGATCTAACCATCTGTATTGGATGTCTGTTGCGTGTCCTGTGTCATCAATGTATTGTTCTGAGCCCCATGTTGTAGAGCTTGCAGATAGTACTCTATACGCTATATCTTGGGATGTGCTAGATGACGTTCCAGAATATACAAGTATTGCATCGCCAGTTTTAGTTTCAAAATCAACATCAAATTGTCTTATGTCTAGATCCGCTGCGCCCGTTCCAATATCGTTTGTAACACTCCAATTGCTTGCAGTAGTACAGTTTCCGTCACAGACATAGGCATCAAGCTTATCATCTGTACTCATAGTCACTAGTATGATTCTATTTGTAGTTGGAGAATACTTGATTATTGTATTAGTTACAGCTGAGCCTGCACTGGCAAGCTCGACTTCGCTTTTCCAAGTTCCAGTTCCACTTGAATCCCAAACGCGGATCTTTGGAAATGACATGCCACTACCAGTAGTCGAAATGTAGGCTGCAATAGCACTTTCCTCGGATATTACAGGCGGATCTGCTGCCACATACCAGTTTCTTGCCTCAACAAAGGTCTGGTTGTTTTGTATGATTTCCACCTTGCCAAGAGCATACAATCTTGGGAATTCCAACGGTATTGAGTAGCTATACGAGACTGATGTCTTGTTTTGGTCCAATCCTCTTATCCACGTAATTGTTTTTGTTCCGTTTCCTTCTTCTACCGTACCATCAGTTATGACATCAAAAACATTTGGAATGTGTTCTTTAATTGTAACAGGATTAGAGCCAACAAATGATTCTATATCTATTGTAACATTAAACAGGTTGGGGTTTGTGACCGGATCTATCTTGCTTTGCGCAGTCCTGATTATGTCATAGTCGTATACCGACTTGACTGTGAATTCCGTGTCAAAGTTTGTGATTCCGTTTGGAGTTTGCGCCTGTACATGAATCGTATAGTTTCCTTCCATGCCTGTCGTATATGATGCATCATACAACCCACACTCAGAATTTGCAGTAATTCCGTTTCCTGAGCTGAGAGTTGTATTTTGGAGATTTGGATCAGTCACTGTCAGCGAGATATTAGAGTCACATACTGGGTGTCCTCCATTGTCCAGAACTACTATCACCAAATCTGCAGTTTCACCCGGCCTGTAGATGCTCTTTTGCGTGTTTACTGAAACAAGTCCCCAAGCAAATTGATCCTCTAAGACATATTCTTGCCCGTCAACTTGCAGCGTTGTTTTGATATGGTAAACACCTGGCGTGACAAGACGCTCAGAGAGCATTTTAATGCTGAATTTACCGTCTCTTATCTTTTCATACTTGGTGTCAATGTTTACTAGATCGCCTTGCGAGTCAAAGACTTGAACCGAGATGGTTTGGTTACCTTCTTTCCACGTATGGTATTGGACTTTTGTCTCATTTTGTGCTATTATTTCATCAAAATTATGTGCTAGGTCATCTAAGGACTTGGGGTCGATCTTCTTTTGTTTTATGTCATCAATTATCTGCCTTAGCTCACCTGATGTTTTTGATATTTCTTGCCTGATTTCAGATATGGTTTCTTTGTTTACTGATTCGCTGCTTGTAGCTTGCTCAAGTCTTTGCTTTAGTTTGTTGATTTGCTCCTTGGCTATGGCTATTCTATGTAGACTGTCAGTTGTTGGCTTGTCTAAATCGTCTGCATACGCTTTTGGAATGAACGAGTTTGCCGATAGATAATCGATAGCTGTCGAATTGTTTGTAATTGATGTGATGTCACTCCGTAGAGCGCTTTCGTCTGTTGTTTCTGTGGTTATGCCAACAAGCTCGTTTTCTGTTTCTGTGAGGCTTTGCTCAGTTTCAGATGCTAACAGATCTACTTGATTTTGCATATCTTGTAATTGTTTCATCAAGAGCTCAAATTCGTCATAGTATTCTAATTCAAATTCAGCGTCTTCGTTTATGAGATAACTTTCCTTTGTTGGGATCAGGACAGGATCAACTGTGAGTTGAATTTCGGTTCTGTTCTGTGATGCGTTGTCTGTGACGTTCTCAAATCGATCATCCAATTGCAGCGATTCAAAGAGTGAGATTGTGTCGTTTGTTATGTGTTGTGTCTGATTGAGCGAATTGTTGATTTCTATGGTTTCTGATAATGGGATCAGATGGCTTGTTGTGTTGTATTCATTGTTAAGAAGAGAGTTCACACTGATTGTCTCATGCAGAGATATGGTTGGGTTGGCATATTGCATCACATTATCAAATTGGTCGTTTAGATCTAGCGATTCTGGGAGCGACACCGTGTAGATGGTCTGGTACGACGTATTGTTTGTAAACAGATAGCTGAATTCTATGGTTTCAAAGAGCGCAATCAGGAAAGTTTTTGCGGTTTTTTCTTGGTATAGCTGTTTTACTTCGCGTTCAGAGAGGGCATATGGATATATCAGTGGTTTTTCTATGACGCCAGAGAATTTGTTAGATAATTTTGATTCGGAGCGGATCGTGGACAGATACGCTCCAATTACAATGTCAGAGTTGGAATCTGCAATCTGTGCAGGTATTGCCACCATGTTACCATCTGATATCCTAAATGTGTTTGGAAGTGTAGTTGTTGCTTCCAATGTTCCGTTGACATAGAGCGACACTTTTGTTCCGTTGATTATTGCTGCTATATGCGTGAGGCCGTCTATCTTACTATAACCATGCAGATCATTCCATCTTATGCCATCAAATACAGAAGCTTTAGCTACGTGTTTAGGTGATACTACATTGTTTATGGAGAGCACAAATGAGTTTTCCTTTGAGATTATTGTGAGCTCGTCTGAAGCAGATGTCTTGTAATCAGGATCAACCCAAGCAGTAATTGTGATTTCGCTAGTGGTCTTGTTTGACATTGGTATTATGATGAACTCTGTCGAATTTGTATTCAGAGTTCCATTAACTGATGTTTGATTTGTTAGGAGTTCAGTTGGGATTAGTTTTGGCATTTCTATGGCAGTGACATTGATTGGGGCAGGCATGACAAGTGGTAACATTCTTTGATATAGCGCAAGAATTTGCTCCGCTGTCAGATATTTATCGAATATTTGTACCTGGTTGATGCTTCCAGAAAATGATTTTTCAGCAGTGTCGACTGTTCTTGTGTCAAGAGTAGCGCCGATTACTACATCAGAATTCGTATTTTGTATTTGGGGGGTTGTTGTATGTTGGTTAGTTTCTACCTGTTTAGTTAATGGTTTGGTTGTGGCTGTGTTGGATAGTGTACCGTTAGTGTATATTGACAGATGCGTTCCATTGAAGGTGGCTGCTATATGAGACCAGCTTTGTCCGATTGCAGTTTTGGTATCAATTTTGTGCCATTTTATGCCATCAAATACAGAGAACGTTGCTATACGTTTTGGTTCTAGTATGTTGTTTAATGTTAATTCAAATGATTTGTCCTTCGATATTATGGTGAATACGGAGGAGCCTGCAGTATAATCTGGCTTTATCCATGCAGATATTGTTAGATTTGAAATTTTGTTTGTCAAGTTACCTGTTGATTTGACGAACCCCCCATCTAATACGAATCCGGTTTGGTTGAGGGAGACATTTCCGATGAATTTTGAGCCGTTTACTGAGGTATCAAAATTCCAAGTTTGCGTGGCATTTGGAAGTATCAAGGTCGAGTTGGTGATTGGGAGGGTCGAGTTGGTGATTGGGAGGGTCGAGTTGGTTACAAGATAATTCGACGCATCATCGTATATTGTTTCAGAATGATCATCGTGTAAAGGTACATCAATTGTCTGTACTGAGGATTCGGTTTCATTTATCAAAGAATCATCAGCATATGCAGAAGGCCAATATGCACGAGAAATTGAATGTGGTGTTAGGATTGCAGAAGATAATACAATTGAAATCAAGATAAATGACAAAAATTTCTTTGAGTTTCTGAATTTAGGATGCGGAGCATCCACTTTTATAATGACATAAAATGCCGAAATGGCAAAAATGATAATCGCCGGAGACGACAGACTGTAAAGTTGTGCATCGGCAGTCTCATTGTCAGTAAATTCAGTTATGGTAAAGCTATTGGCAAGGTCATTTAGGTGGATGTTGTTTGCAAATGTTTCAATACTGAGATTTAGTAATGTGTCCAATGGAATTGTGAATGGGACTCTTTCCCCTGCCAGTAGTAGAGGCATATGGGGAGACAGCTGTGCAAGTGTCTGGTAGGTAGGTCTGACTATCGAATCGTCTACTAGGTCTATTAGTTTGAGCTTATCAAGTTTGAATTTGTTCTGATTGAATATTCTTTCAAGAAGTGCCTTCTTGTCTTGATCGTGTTTTATTAGAAAGATTTTATCAGAGTCATGAGTTTCAAATGTTACACTCTCCGATAATGTCAAAGACCGATCCACGGTAGGTTTTTTGTGGAGAACTAAGGAAACTTCGCCTTTTGATACTTTGATCGAATATTCTGGAATGTCAACAGTTACATGTAAAGACGGCTTACTGGCAATACCTGCAGCTGAACTTTCTGTCTTTTTGATTTGTGTTTCGTTAATAACAGTTGTAACTCCACTTGCTGAAGTAGATGTAGAAAGAACCAGCAGGAAAACTAGAGATAACGAAATTATCTTAAGACAGTTCAAATTCCATTACACCGTTTTTTGAAAAAGCGCGATGTTGTCAAAACCGCTTATTTTGTCTAGTACTACATCAGCTAGATTTGATCCAAAGAATGTTCCGAAGTTGTTGTAAGTCACTGTGAAATATCATCAAGAAAATTGTGATAAATCATGAGGAATTTTAGAAAATTTAGTCATACCGTTTTGGTAAAAACGACTGGATGTGAATTCCAAATCGGTTGCAAACAAAATTCGAAGATTTTTTTCAATCCAATCGAATTAGTTAGAAAATTAATGGTATTTTACAGCTCAAACCGGAGCTGCTCAACGCGATTTGCAATTCCAATGGCTTGAAGATATTTTTGAAATTTTTTAGTATTGCCAGAGCTAAAGATTCTTAATGAATTTTTTTTTGCATTTACAAAAGCTTGGTGCTGTATTACCACATTTGCTACATGCTGAGCTGGATCAAGAAATTCCACATTAGGAAAATTTTCTTTCAATAGTGGAAGTAAAAATGGCAAATGAGTACTAGAAAGAGTTACGGTATCGATCTTTTTTGTTATGATTTTTTTTGCTAATACTGAATTTATCATTTTTCTGCAACAATTTTTGTCTGAAACAAATTTTCCGCTTTCGACAAGTTGTACAAGATGTGTTGCATCAATTTTTGTGATTCGGATGTTAGCGGAAACGTTTCTTTGAATGTAATTTGACAATGCGTCACTGCGTACTACAGATCTAGTTGCCAACACTCCAATTGATTTAGACTTTGTTATTCTTTCAGCATCATGGAGAGGCGGGTATACACCTATCAGTCTGTCATCATCAAATAGATGTGGTAGTAAAAGTGAAGGAGTGTTAGATGCAATTACTATCATGTCAGGTTTGAATTGTTGTCGCAGATTGTTAATTGTGTTATTGATGATTCGATTTAGTTGATGCATCGATTTGTTGCCATACGGAAAATTTTTTTGATCTGCAAAGTAGACTATATTCGCTTTGCATATTTTTTGAATTGCGTTAATTATTGATAATGAGCCAAAACCTGAATCAAATACGACAATCTTTGACATACAGTTTTCTGAAATCCAATCAATTTACGTTTTGTTAGCTAAATTTACTCAACAGTTGATTATAATACACTATGGCAATTAAGAATTAAATCATAAACATCTGCGCATGGCCAACTTTGAAAAGAATTGGGCACGTCAAGAGACTTCAGGCATAACAGATAGAATCAAAGACTCTGTGAAACCACAAGGCGCATTGAAACCAAGAATTCAGACTGCAGTAAACAAACTGCAATTACAGATATCAAAAATGGATTCAATGCTCAACAAATTACACGAACGTGATGCTCAACTCTTTAAACGAATTGTAGCTGCCATGCAACAACACGACGCTAACGCAAGTCGCGTGCTATCAAACGAGCTAGCTGAAATACGCAAAGTCACAAAAATGCTAAGCAATGCACGAATGGCACTAGAGCAAGTTCAACTCCGTTTGACTACGATTCACGACTTGGGCGATGCCATGGTTGCAATCGGACCAGCAATGTCAACCATGAAAGGTCTGCGATCATCGCTTGGACGATTCATGCCAGAAGCCGACGCAGAGCTGAATGCAATGACTCAAACATTGAGCGGACTCATGATGGACTCTCTTGCAGGCGATGCATTCAGTGTTGACTCTGACATCTCAAGTGAGGAAACCGACAAGATACTCCAGGAAGCGTCAGCAGTTGCAGAGCAACAGATCGGGGAACGATTTCCATCAGTTCCCTCACCATCTGGACTTTCGTCTCAATCAAGCTCTTCGTACGAATAGAGTTTGAAGACGACAAGTTCTTTTTATTTTCATAATTTTAAGAGTTTTTTAGCCTCCAGAAATATTTCGTTCCATTGAGGCCACTGAAGCCTCCTTGTCTGTGTGTTTTGCCTGCTTGGGTGGTAGCTGCACAGTATAATGAAGCGTGAGTGCCTTATTTGTTGACCGTGTGTGAATTTTTTTGTTTTAATATCCAATATGTCACAGACTGCGTTAAATGCTATTCTGCCTAGGCAAACTATCACTTTGACTTTGATTAGCAGTTCTAGTTCTTGCTTTAGATAGCTCATGCAGGTATCAATTTCGTCTTTTGTGGGCTTGTTTTTTGGTGGTGCACACCTTACTGCCGCAGTTATGTACGAGTTTATGAGCCTAAAGCCGTCATTTGGATGCAAGCTAACGGGCTTTGTGGCAAGACCATTATCAAACAGCACCCTTGCAAGCCAGTCTCCCGAACTATCACCTGTGAACATTCGCCCGGTTCTATTTCCACCATGTGCGGCAGGTGCCAGACCAACTATGAGAATTTGTGCGTCTGGATCGCCAAAACCGGGTAGTGGCCTCCCCCAGTATTTTTCGTGTGAAAACCGCTTTACTTTGACTCTTGCAACTTCCCTGATATATGATGCAAGCCTTGGGCATTTTTTACATTTTATGACTTTGTTGGCTACACAATTTAGTGATTTTTCTATATCCTTCAAGGCTTGTAGACATGCAGATTATACTTTGAAGTCAGATACAACGCGCCAGCTAACGCAGATATCAGCAAAATCAACGGCAGATTGAACTCGGGTAACGATTTATCAGGTGAATATATCGTTCCCCATTTACTAGGTGGAACAATCATATTAGTTGCTGTCGCATTGACTGGGTACGAATAGTATTTCTCCATACTAGAATCATATACAGAAAGATAAAAGCCATACACGCTATTTCGTCCTATTAGGTCTGTCGGAATTCTGAATTCGTAAGACGCGTGAGGTATTGTAGAGTACCTATCGTTTTCATCAGAGACAGCACCTGCCGTTATAAAGCCTTCATGGTTTGGAACTATTTTGAAGTTGTCGCCTTCATGTATTATCTCGTCACCCTGGTATGTGACTCCATTTGATCCCATTAATGATACAAAACAGTAATCATTGGAATCAGGTATGGTGTTTTTCTCGTTGCCCGTATCAAAGCAGACAGTTGCCTTGTCATCATGATTGACAACCGTATCATCCAATGCGTCAATCATGACATACACAAAGTCTCCCTGATGCGCCACCCTAAGGATCACTCGATCATCATCATATGTTAAAATATACAAAGTCGTTTGCTTCCATTCAGTCTCAAAGGACCATTTCCCATCAAAGACGACTTGGTCCATAGTGCTTGATAGCGTAATTGGGATTGCATCGTCAGCAAGGGCATAGTTTATTGTAAATAGACATAAAAAAACAGCAAGGATCACAGATTTCTGTGACATTACAGTGCATAACCAAAATGTGCTTAAGTGGGTTACGCATGCCAAAGTTTTAAAGCACGGTTCTATTTTTTTGGAACTGCAAGATCCGCAAAAAGTGCCAAATTGGAGCTGATTGTTTAAAATATTTTCCATCATTTCTATATAGGTCGAAATTAACCAACTGTTAATGAAAGTAAATAATCCGGTCATAGTACTAGGAGTCGCTTTAGCGGTAGTTGCTGGTCTGTTAACTGCTAATGTTTCCGGTCTTATAGGTCAAAATCCTGTAGACAGTATAAAAACTGGGGCATACATGACAGGCCATGTCGAGACTATTCTAAAGGACTCTAATGGAGACATCATAGGATACAGACAATCTGACAACGTCATCACAAACGGTGGAGAAAACTGTGTGGTGAAACTGCTCTTCCAAGATGACGGAGCTGGCGCAGGACTTGGTTCTGCTACTGGAACTAACGTTTGTACTGGCTCACTAAACCAACCTTGGCACTATATTGCGATAGGAACTGGCTCGACAGCAGCTAACGGCACTGACGCAAGACTTGCAGCAGAAACAGGTGCGGCTGGACTTGGCAGAGGCATTGCAACAACAAAGACATACAGTAACTCAACTGGAACATCAGCAACCACATCAGCAAGCATCACACTAGAAAAGACATTTACCAACAACTCAGGTGGCACCATAACAATCACAGAATCAGGTCTGTTCAATGAGACTTCAGACAGCAACACAGACTCTATGTTTGCAAGACAGACATTCTCCGGCATTGCTGTAAACAACGGCGATTCTCTGACGGTACGATGGACCATCAACATAGGCGGAACACAATTCGCTCTAGCCCAATAGGTCTAAACCTATTTTTCTTTTTTATTTTTATGAACTCAATTTTGCCTTTCTGTACCCATGACTGAACGTCTTATCATATAATTTGGAATATTCGTACGACTTGGGCTGAATTACATCTCCAATCATCACGATGGCAGTCCTGGTTATCTTTTCTGCCCAGACTTTTTTGACTATATCCTGCAAGGTGCCTGTGATCACCTTTTGATCCGGCCAGCTTGCCTTGTACACTACAGCAACTGGAGTGGAACTTGGGTACCCTCCCCTGAGCGCCTCCTTTACAATGTCCGGCAGAAGGTGCACGCTCAAATAGAATATCATGGTGGCTTTGTGCCTTGCAAGCTCCGAGATGCGCTCCTGCTCTGGCACCTTGGTCCTTTTTTCTGCGCGAGTTATTATGATGGTCTGGGTGACACCAGGCAGCGTGAGCTGAAGGCCAAGCGCTGCCGAGGACGCCAGAAACGAAGTCACGCCCGGTACCACTTCGCACTCTATTCCTTCTTTTTGCAGGTTGTCTGTCTGCTCCCTTATTGCACCATAAATGGCAGGATCCCCGTCGTGGAGCCGCACGACGAGTTTGTTTTTTTGCGCGCCTGTCTTTAGTATGTCAAAAATCTCCTCCCTCACCAAGCCTGATGCGTCGTACATCTTTGCCTTTTTGCACAATCTGAGTATTTGTGGCGGAATCAGGGACCCAGAATACACCACAACGTCTGCTTTTTGCAGCAATTTTTTTGCCTTGAGTGTGATCAGCTCTGGGTCTCCCGGGCCGCAGCCAACAAAATATACCTTAGACACGCTTTACCACCATTATCGAAAAATATTTCGTAGTCATCGTGTTTTCATTTACGTCGCCAAGCCTCATCTTTTTTACAATTTCGTTTGGCGTCCCAAGGTCTTGGCCTATGGCAAATATCGAGTCGTCTGAAAATCCGGCCTCTTTGAGCAGCTTGATCACCTGATCAAAATACCTGCCGTCTTTGAGAAATATCATGGTGTCACAGTTTTTTGCAGTCTCTTTGACTCTTGACAGATCATAGCACGACGGTATGACCGCCATGGTCTCGGCCCCCTCTGCCAAGCTGATGCCCACCTTTGATGCAAAAGTAAACATCGAGACTATTCCTGGAATCACAGATATTTTGATCTCCGGGTATTTTGTTTGCAGTTGGCGGTGCAAGTATATCCAGGTGCTGTAAAGGTATGGGTCGCCCACAGTCAGATACACCACCTTTTTGCCCTCAAGGACTTTTTGTGCCAAAATCCTGGTGTTTTTTTCCCATGTCGATTCCAGAGTTTCCTTGTCCTTTACCATCGGGAACACCAGATTGACTATCTCCGGTCTTGATTTGTTAATCAGAGACTCCACCACGGATAGTGCGATGCTTGGCTTGCCCTCCTTTGCCGTCGGGCACGCAATTATTTCGGCACTCTGGATTGCCTTGACTGCCTTTACCGTCAGCAGTTCCGGATCACCCGGCCCGCATCCGACGCAGACAAGCTCGTGCATGTCTTGGATCAAAGATTCCCAGTTAAAAGCGATTGTCTAGCTTTTTGTCGCGGAAATCACGGTAACCGGATTTCTTGCAAGCATCATCGTACCAGTGGAAGTTTTCCTGCTCTTTGAGATGGTGATCTGCGTGATATCCACCTCCTCAAAGTCAAGATCATTCATCACATCAAGTACGGCATAAAGCGTTTCAATCAAGATCACACCGACGACGATCCTTCCTCCTGGCCTGAGCTTCTGATGGCAAAGCTTGACTATGTCTTTTGTGTCACCGCCTGTACCTCCCACAAATATTGCGTCTGCCTGAGGCAGGCCCGGGATTTTTTGTTTTGCGTCGCCCAGTATCAGCTCAACGTTTGAGATTCCAAATTTTTCCAGATTTTTTTTGGTGAGCTCAACTGCGCTCGGATCCACGTCCACTGCGTACACTTTGCCTTGTTTGCCCACCTGCAGCGCCGCCTCCACGGTAATGGAGCCACTCCCGCAGCCAATGTCCAGAACCGTGTTTCCCTCTGCGAGCCTTGCCTTGCTCAGCTGAACCACTCGCACCTCTTCTTTTGTTATCGGCACCTGCTCTGTTCTCTCAAAATATTCGTCTGGGATTCCAGGGGTTTTGTATTTCCACATGACGTTACATTGGGTTTAACGGGTTGATTCCTGCGTCTGAGTGGTGAACCAGTGTGTACGAGAGTATCCACATTAACAGATAGAGGAACACGTAAGTGCCAATCCCAGTCGTGACGATTTTTTTTCTGTCAGATGGCGGCAGGCCTATCCTCATTCCCTTGCCGATTATTGCCGAACCTATGAAAACTGCAATCATAAAACCAATTGAAGCCCACCTTCTCTCTTCGCCCTCAATCGACTCGAACAAAAAGGTCGCCATGACGCCAGCTACTGCGGCAAGCCCCACCCTCACCCAGAACAGCTTATCCAACAGTCGTTTTCTTCTAGCAATTTCGTCTTGGCCGTCAGCTGCTTCTGCTTTTGGCTGCTCGTCATTTTTTTTGGTGTCGTCTGGCTCTGGTGCCTTTTTCTTCTTTGGGTGCTTCAATGAAATTTCTAGGTTGACTCTATTGTGACTGGTTTAAAATGTTTGGTCGCCTGTGTCATCAGTAAGAGTATATCTTGGATTCTCAGTTATTCCTCATGGCGCTGGCTGGAATAGAGCTCACCTTCCTTGTAGACCAAATATCAAAAGCGACGCATGGATACTATGTAAACAACATCTACTCAATAAATCAAGACAGTGTCTTGTTCAAGCTACATCATCCAGAAAAGCCGGATTTGTTTTTGGTAGTGTCGTCCCTTGGTATGTGGCTCACTGGAATCAAGATCGAGCAGATAGAAGAAAACAAATTGGTCAAACGACTCCGGGACGACCTCTTGCGACTCAAGCTCCTCAAAGTAGAACAGCTTGGAGTCGAGAGGGTAGCGTACCTCAGATTTGCCGGATTTGATAAAGAGTTCGTTTTGGTGTGTGAGTTTTTTGGCGACGGCAACATCCTGCTTTGCAACAGCGACCTCAAGATATTGGCCCTGCTGCACTCAATTCAGGTAAGACACCGAGAGCTCCGAGTGGGTGCGACATACATTCCTCCCCCCCAGAAAGGCCTCAGCGTATTGGACATTGATGAAAAAAACTTTGATGAGCTTGAATCCATATCCACCCCCATAGTGCGCTGGTTTGGCAGAACGTTTGGGCTGCCCGCAAAATACGCAGAAGAGATACTCAGGCGGGCAAAAATTAACTTTGACTCCCCTGCAGATTCACTAACACCAGACCAAATCAAAAGCATAGTAGAATCAACAAAATCGCTTGTTGGTGACATCGTCAACGGCAATCACGATCCCATAATCGTCAAAACGCAGGACGGCCTCCAAGTATACCCAGTCATGATTGAGACTCAGCAGGCAGAGTTTGAAAAGATCCCAAGCTTCATGGAGGGACTTGACAGAGTATTTTCCAAAATACTTGTGGAGAAAGGCAGGTCGGCACAGACAAGCTCGCTTGACAAAAAGATAGCTGACTTGGAGAGCAGAATAGACGAGCAGGACAAGGCAATTCAGCAGGTAAAAGAAAGGGCCCAAAAGATATCCCATTTAGCAAAATTTCTTTTTTCTGTAACCTCAAGCGGCGTTACCTCCATAACCGACCCACTTGCGTCCGAGAAGCTGAAATCCCAGAATGCCGAGATTATCAGGGAAAGAGGCATGTCATTTCTGAAAATCGACGGCGAAAAGATCCAGATCAGAGAAGACTCTTCAATTCCTGCCATCGCATCCACGCTTTTTGACGAGTCAAAGCGGCAGCTGGCCGCAATAAACTCGATTGAGGCACTAAAGCTGAAAAATCAAAAAGAGCTCGCAAAGCTGAAATCGCAGTCAGAGACGACAAGGAATGCCGTACTTTTTACAGAATTTAAGAAAAAAGAATGGTTTGAAAGATACAGGTGGTTTTACACCTCGGACGGCCTCTTGGCAATAGGGGGCAGGGACTCTTCATCAAATTCCGCCATAATAAGAAAACAGCTTGCAAAATCAGACAAGGTCTTTCATGCAGAGATATTTGGCTCGCCGTTTTTCATACTAAAGGACGTGCCAGAGCCAATCCCGTTTGACTCCATAAACGAGGTGGCGCAAGCGACTGTCTGCTTTAGCAGGGCCTGGCGGGAGGCAATGTACGGGCTCAGCGCGTACTGGGTGAATCCAGAGCAGGTAAAAAAGGGTGCACCGAGCGGCCAGTTCCTTGCAAAGGGCTCATTTGTTTTGGAAGGCCAAAAGAATTTCGTCAAGGCCGCCACACTGAAGCTCGCAGTGGGCATACTGTACCGAGACGATCATTACATGCTCATGTGCGGCCCCCCCGAGCCAGTCAAGAAGCATTGCATGTGTTACGGCGTAATTGAACCTGGCGGAAACGACATGACAGAGACTGCAAAAAGGCTCCGGGTCGAGTTCATCAAGCTGAGCGAAGATGTTGCAAAACAGTTCTCCATCGATGATTTCGTGCGCGTCCTGCCGGCAGGCCAAAGCCGCATCACGGAGCTTGGGCTGACAAAAAATGAACCAAGATAAGCTCGCCGTGGACTCGATGCTCGGCACGGTAGCAAAAAAGCTCCGGATGCTGGGTTTTGACTGCAGCTATTGGGCAGATATTGAAGACGACGATCTCCTAGCAGCAGCAAAAAAAGAAAACCGGATCATAATTACCAAAGACACACAGCTTGCAAACAAGGCAAAAAAGCATGACGTCCGCTCAATTGAAGTTGTTTCCCCAACCGAAAAAGAATCGCTGGTAGAAATCGCAAAAAAGCTTGGCATCAAAAGATACCAATTCGGTGCATCGTACGCCCGCTGTCCTAGCTGCAACGTCACCCTCCGCAACATACAGAAAACTCTGGTACTTCAGAAAATCCCCCCAAAGATATCCCAGAGTGTGGACGAGTTTTGGATCTGCCAAGGCTGCAGCCACATTTACTGGGAGGGAACTCATATTAGAAACCTGCAAAGAGCTATCGCAGAAATAAATGAGCAGCTATAATATTTCAGACCAAGACGGTGCGATTCTAGTCAAAACAGCAAGAAAGATAGTAACGGAGTTTGTCAAAAACGGCCGCCGACTCGAATTAGATGAAGACTCGAGGAGACGGCTTGACTTTGAGTCAGGCATATTTGTGACACTAAATATTGAAGACGATCTGCGCGGCTGCATAGGATTTACCCTGCCAAGGAAGGTCAGCCAGGCCCTGCCAGAAGCTGCTATCGCCGCAGCAACGCAGGATCCCCGTTTTCTCCCAGTCAGCGAGTCCGAGCTTGACAGAATTACTTTTGAAGTGACGGTGCTCACACCGCCACAACCACTCCGAGTAGACGACCCAGTGCAGATCCCCTCAAGAATCAAGATAGGCAGGGACGGCCTGCTCATCAAACGTGGCTACCATTCCGGCCTCCTTTTACCCCAGGTCCCAAAAGAATACGGCTGGGATGAAAGAGAATTCCTTGACTACACATGCCAAAAGGCCGGCTTGCCTCCAGGCTGCTGGATGGAAAAAGACGCCCAGATCTTCACATTCGAGGGAATCATCTTCAAAGAAGAGCGCCCCAACGGCAACGTGGTGCGCGTGGTGCTATAGTATGGTGCCTGCTTCTGTGTCCACAGTCACCTGTGCTCCGTTTTGGAGTTTGTCGTACTGCTGCTGCCCCACAATCACAAGCGGTATGTTTGCCAGAGCACACCCCGAGGCTACAGTGAGGTCTACTTTTTTGCAGACCATCGCAGCCGGTGCCGCCTCGTTTGATTTGAGTGAATAAATTGTATACGCCCCCACGCTGCTTCCCACGCCGTGTGGAAAAACGAGAATGGTGCCCTTTAACGACCGTCCTGTCAGGTCGTGCTTGTCGTCGTTTATGACTCCTGTTTTTTTGTCAACTGAGCCAAGAAAGTTGATCGGCATCTCAGTTTTGAGAACCGGTCCGCTGGCCCTGCCCCTCACTATTACTTTGAATGTCATTTCGTATCTTCTTGGATTATCTTTGAGAGCGGCTTTAAATTGACATCCACCTTGTTGGAGTTTTTCAGATAATAGGCTCCTTTGATGCTGTTTGTAGTGACAGAATCTATATCGCTTGGACAAATCAGGGGGGTAAGACATGTGCAGCAGTCCGTCAGAATCTCGCATCCTGCTCGCTCAAGCTCTTGTGTGTATCCGAGCTTTCGAGCTTGGTCACGCGCAGCCCTTGGGCAGAACACCATGCACCTTTTCTTAAACGACCTTCCCTTCAACATTGACGAAAGATCTGCAATCTCTTGGAGGCCAAGCTGTGGGCTGCCAAGAGTTATGATGTCGCCTTTGTCCAATGTGTTCAGCTCGTCGTAGATGTTTTGCATCTCTTTTTTGTCAAAATCCACCTTCTCTGAGCCAGGAACATCCTCCAGAAGGAACTTGCCGCACCTGCCGGATGTTCCCATGCCTCCGCACAACGACTTGCAGCTGCGCCTGTCCATCTTTGATATGCCGGAGATCCCAACAGAGTTGTCAGCTATTTTGCCCGCAAAGAACCCAAGCATCCCAAAGGCAAGCTCGTCTGGATCCTGAATCTTCATCTGTATTGTAAGATTTGGCACATCATCCATCCGCAGGTCCGAGTACGGGCTTTTGCCGGTAAGTGCGCTTGCCAGGGCTGAAAACGCGCTCTCCTTGTTTGTCCTGAGCTGTCCAATCGAGTTTGCATAGATTGCCGCGTTGCTTTCCGCAAAGGACACCTGGGTGCCTTTTTGTGGCAAATCAAATATCTCGTACGGAATGCAAGAAAACGATGGCGTCACCCCCATTCTGAGATAAGAATCCTTGATGCTTTGCTGCTTTTTTATGAAATCCTCCGACAGATCGTACCTTGATACCGAATCAAAATCAAAGCCCATCGGGTTGACAGTGGTCATCACCTTTACTTTGGCAGACCGGCTCAGCTTTGAGAGAAACTCCTCGCCTGCATCACCTATGGTGTTGTAGTTGACGCCAGACAGGTGCGCCCAGCTTATTGGTATCAGCTTTTGCGCATTTGTCGCCTCTCCTGTTGCCACAAGAATTCTGTATGCGGTCTGGAGAGTCTCGCCGTATTCGCCTTTTAGCGCAAGTTCTTCTTCTTTTGTGAGTTCCACATCTAGTTGTGTGCTTCTACACTATAATATCTTGGCGAGCTTTAGCTTATTATTGAATGGCCGGCTCTCAAAGTGAGATGGACAGGATTCTGCGCGGCATGATCCAGACAATGAACGAGGTGAGGCCTCCCAGGATGACTGCGCTGCGACAGCTGCACGACGTAGAGCAGGGGGATCCATTTGCAATACTGATCGGAACCATACTGTCTGCAAGAACAAAAGATGAGAACACTACCAGAGTAGTCAGAGAGTTGTTTTCAAAGTACAAGACCCCACAAGCCCTTGCTTCCGCAAAGGTAAAAGACGTAGAAAGGATAATCAAGCCGATTGGTTTCTACCACGTAAAATCAAGAAGAATAATTGATGTGGCAAAAATAATCCACACCAAGTACGGCGGAGTCGTCCCAGATAATTTGGACGCACTTGTGGGCCTCCCAGGAGTTGGACGCAAGACGGCAAACTGCGTGCTGGTTTACGCCTTTGAAAAGCCTGCAATCCCAGTGGACGTCCACGTGCATCGAATATCAAACAGGATCGGCCTGGTCAAGACCAAGACCCCAGAAGAAACAGAGTTTGAGCTAATGAAAAAGATCCCCAAGAAGTACTGGCTTCAGATCAACGACACGTTCGTCATGTACGGCCAAAACATCTGCAAGCCGGTTTTTCCAATGTGTCATGTCTGCAAAATAAAAAAACTTTGCAGCTACTACAAGACTAGGAACGCTTCTTGAGTATCAGCAGTATTCCAATTATTGCGCCGACTGCGCCTGTCACATAGAATGGATAATAGTGTATGGGGTTTTTGGAGACATCGCCTGAGAGGATCTCTACGCTGAAGGTTCCGGAATTTATTGCAGGCGGGTCTGCCTCATCCGTCATTCCATAAACCGCATAGCTGCCGACCACAAAATCCTGCAGATTAAAGTTGCTCACAACTATTCTTTTGCCGTTGCCAATAGTTACCCCCTGCTCGTCGCTGTGCGCCGCAATTATCTTTGAGCCTTCGTACCAGCCGTCCCTGTCAAGCCGTGTGGCTGGGACATATCCCTGGTCTGGAAGATTTATCGCGACCCAGAATTTTCGATCTGGCGGGCTGCCCATTCCGATTTCAAGAAATTTGTCGCTGATGTTTGCGTCATATAGCCTCAGTACTGCGTTGCCTTTTGGGTTTGCGTAGAGCAAGTTGTTCTGAATTGTTATCTGCCAGCTTCCTGGGTGTGGCTTTTCAAACGGCACTATGACTATCTCCGATTCCACCTTGTTGAAATCGGCAGGGGCAATGTCTACATGCTGCAACACAAGCGAGGGGTTTGTGAATTCTTGTGCAAACGCCGGAGTGGACGTAACAACCAGCACCAGCAAAAACAAGAGCTTCATATCATTCCACGAACGGCTTTTTGTGCGACATGATTACCTTGACCACCTCAGGCCTCATGATGAACTCAGACGGCGACTTGCCCTCGTCAATTAGAGCGCGGAGTTTGGTTCCGCTTATCTGTTCGTGGAACTCTGAGTTGTGGGGGCACGCCCGCTCGTGTGTGAAGGTGAGGCATTTTCTGCAGTAGTATAACGCGGGGAAAAAGACGGGCTTTATGTCAAGATCCGGATACTGCGAGAATATTTCTTGCGCCGCAAATGGAGAATAGTATTTTCCGACGCCTGCGTGGTCTCTGCCTATTATGATGTGTGTGCACCCATAGTTTTGCCTCATTATTGCATGGTGTATTGCCTCCTTTGGCCCTGCATACCTCATTTCCGTGTGAAGTGTTGCGAGCTTGCACCTGTTTTGCGGGTAATAGTTTTCAATCATTGCCAGATATGACTCCAAGATGACTTCGTCCACAAAATCACCTGGCTTTTTTTTGCCGATCAACGGGTTCACAAATACTCCGTCGTGCGCGATAAGAGACTCTTTTTGCAACATTTCGTGCGCCACATGCGGGGGGTTTCTTGTCTGAAAAGCGACAATCGTCTTCCAGCCAGCATCGGAAAACGCCTTCCTTGTCTGGGCCGGAGTCATCCTGTATTTTCTTATTGGGTCGTCCTTTGGTCTTTTAATGTAATCTATTTTGCCTCCAAGTAGGTATTCTCCCATCGAAAACGTCTTTGCGACGCCGGGATGGTTTTCGTCTGTTGTACCGTAAACCGATTGTGCTGTTTTTTTCTTGTCGAATGTGTAAGCTTCTTCCACATGCAGTATGGCGCACTCTCCATTTGATTCAGTTCGAAGCAGGACGTCTCCTGCCTCCCTTGCTTTTGCTGCAGTCTCCCTGTCCACGTCAAGAACAATCGGAACCGTCCACGCAAGGTCGCTTGCAAGCCTGCCTTTTGAGACCACGGACTCAAAGTCCTGCTGGCCTAAAAACCCTTCAAGTGGGCTGAATATGCCGTCAGCTATGTTTTCTACGTCGTTTGCCAAGTCATCACTGATTGTAATCGAAAACGTTCCTGCCGGATTCTTTTGAGTTATTTTGTTTATCAGCCTGCCGCCGTGAGGTCTGATAACACCGTCATGGGCAGTCATCTTTTGGTATGGTCCATGTGGAGACCACATTCTTTATGCGTGTCAGACTCCCACCACCAACGGCCTGCTCTGAGATCCTCGCCTGGCTTGATGGCCCTAGTGCACGGCTCACAGCCTATGCTGGTGTATCCTTTGTCAAGCAGTTTGTTGTATGGCAGCTTGTGATCTTTGATGTATGCCATAGTTTGATCCCAGCTCCAGTCAATTATCGGATTTACTTTGATTATGCCGCCGTGAAGGCTGTCGATTTCCACCATTGCAGCTTTTGCTCTGTTTTCATTTTGGTCGCGCCTCAGGCCCGTGATCCATGCATCAAGCGTGGAGAGTATCTTGTTTAGCGGGTGGACCTTGCGTATCTCACAGCACAGCCTTCTGTTCTCTACACTTTCGTAAAACAAGTTGATCCCCTTTGCGCGCACCATCTCCTGGACCTCGTTTGCGTCAGGAAACATGACTTCAAATTTGATATTGTATTTTTTCGCAATTTGATCCATGACATCGTATGTCTCTTGATTGAGCCTGCCAGTATCCAGTGTGAAAAATCTGGCCTTTGGATTTATCTTCATTATCATGTCTGTGACCACGCTGTCTTCTGCCCCAAAGCTTGAAGCCTTTGCAATCTTGTCGCCAAAAGTATCATACGCCCACCTCAAGGCATCTTCAGGCGTCTTTAGCTTAGCATTAATTTTGTCGATTTCGTCTTGTGTGAACTTTGCCACACCAGATTGTGGTCTGAGTTTGTCTTATAATTATTACGTGCTGTCAGCAATCATTCAAAATTTAAACAGCTGCACACAAGTAAGAAAAATGACCGAAGATTCATTCGTAGTTGTTTTTCCATCGATTTTTGCCAAAAACAAGCAGACAGCACTCATTAACAACATCAAAAAAATTCTCAGAATTCAAAATCAGCAGTTTGCCAGGGTATCCAGGGACGACGAGCTTGTCATAATTGAGGCAAACGACCCTGTCTTTGCTTCATCTGCAGTAAACATGCTGTTTGGAATCGAGCGAGTCGCAATAGCTAGACGTGCCGAAAACAAATTCGAGTCAGCTGTTTCTGCCATAGCAAAAGTTGGAGCCAGCTTGCTTTTGCGCGGCGAGCAGTTTTTCATCAAAGTCGAGGGCCATTCATCAGGGTATCTGCCAAAGGACGTCGAAGTTGCAGCCACCGCATCGCTGATCGACAAGATAGCTGGCATGGATTGCAGGCCAGGCACCGAAGAAAAACATGACAAGCTGATCTACTGCTACTTGACAAAAAATAACGCATACATTTCCATCTTCACCGACAAGGGCCACGGCGGCATCCCGTACAACTCACAAAATGAGAAGATTGTCTGCTGTATTCACGATGAGCTGTCCGCAATTGCATGCCTTGAATCAATCAAGCAGGGCTTTGACACCAAAATTGCCGTGTGTTACACCAACGAGACAAATCTCCTTGAGCTGGTCAAGATTGTAAACAGAATTCTACCTAGGATGCTCAGCCCCCAAGTAAGCTTGGATTTTTTTGCGCTAGGCGCAAAAGACACCTCGAAGTCACTTCAGCTTAAGATCATCGCCTCATCGGAGATCGCCTGTTTTGTTGCAAAGCAACACAAGATACACCGGGTCTCCCTACCGCTCTCACCTCTGGCATTCCCAGTCTGGTTTATTGAAAAAAACCTCCAAGTCGTCACCAAAAACAAGCTTGCTCCCTGGATTCCCCTCTCAGGAATCGGCGACGAGATTCTTTTTACTGCAAAAGAGATTGGTCTTGGCAAATACCTGCACCGAATAGAGCGACTCGGCCTTGCCAAGTTTGCCAAATCAGACCTTGATGCCTCCAAGCTTGTCAACGAGGCAATCAAGTCCAGGCAGACAGTCACGGTCAAACTTGGGCCAAACAACATACACGACATCCTAGACTCACTTAGGCATTGAAAATTTATGCTGGCTGTTTTTGATGTGAATTTGTGAAAAAGATAGGCCAGTTCATCTATTCGTGGGGAAACGGGCACTATTCCAGAATGATGTCCCTAAACGACGAGCTGCCAAATTACCTCAGAGACGAATGCGAGATTCATTATGCCAGCAGGGACGAGATCTATGAAAAACTGCTGAAAAGATTCCAAGACAAAAAGCAAAACATACACAAAATTATGATGCCCGTCCCAATTGACGGCAACTATGGCCCAAGCGTATTTTTGTCCATGCTGAACTTTGCTCTACCTGTGCGCGGCAACCCTCCCCTCATAAGCCAAGTTCGGAGCTATCTGAAAAAAGAAGCAGAGCTCTTTGACTCGGTCGGGTTCGACCTTGTGATAAACGACGGTGACATGGGGCCGAACGTATTGGCAAAGAATCGGGCAATAGATTCGATTTTTATCACCAACCAGTTCATGCCGAAGCTGTGGAAGTCCAGATTTTACTTTTACCCAGGAGTGCGTTTTATTGCAAGACAGATTGCCAAGGCAACCAAGATAGTGGTGGCAGACTCGCCTCCCCCGTACACCCTTTGCGAGTATAACCTGAATTTCCCAGAAAAGCTCAAAGACAAAATAGTGTACGCAGGCCACTTTGCTTCCAAAAAAAATCATGTTGAACACAACAAGACGGATCTTGAGAAACTTCTTGAGCAGGACGACTTTGGTTACTGGATGCGCACGGGAAACAAGTCTACAAACGAGGTGACCGGGAGAAAATACGAGCAGGTCTTCCATGCAGAAGAGATGAAAAATGAAAAAAGAGTGATCTCGCATGCTACCCCAGACCCCTCAATAGACAGGGTGTTGACAAAAGACGGCAAAACGTATTCCATTTCTGAGGCCTATGAAAAAAAAGTCGACTGGATTCAAATCGACGTCGGCTTTCTCTCAGAGAAACAGAAAGAAGCAGCGCTTGACCACTGCAAGTACGCCGTCATAAACGGCTCACATACGGTGATGGGCGAGATAATCGGAGTCAAAGGAAAGCCCATAATCGGCATTCCGGTTTACGACGAGCAGACAAACCAGATCCGGTGGGCACAGGAGCACAGGCTCGGAGTTGAGGCCAACAACAAAAAGCAGGTCATAGCCGCCATTTTCGAGCTGAAAAACAACTACCACACATTCCAGGAGGCGATCCGGCAGTTCCAACAGAACTTTGTCTCAGACGGCGCAAAAACTACCGCCAGGCTTGCAGCAGAGATGCTCGACAAAAAGAGATAATACCATTTTTTGCAACTCTACAGTGTCTGGTACGCGGTATTTCGATGGGCGAACTGACCGAAAGGGATGACGACATAATCCGCGTACCAGATCATTGGCAACGCTTTTATGGAAAATTTTTTTGACAAAGTCATTGGTTAATTGCCCAGAATGCGTAGCAAAAGAGCGAAAGGCTGCAATTGAGCGACAAGCTGCCAGCGGAAGCCAAGAGAGCATCCAAAAAGTCATTGAAGAGATCGAGGTTCCGATGAAGTTTGATCCCGTAACGAAGCACTACATCTGCAAAAGGTGCGGTCTTTATGCCACCAGAGAACAGGTGGGCGATATTCGTGAAAAGATCAACAGAAGAGACCCTACGAGAGAGGACAAGCAGTACGACTACCTTGATTGGTGGCAAAAAAGCAAAAAAGACAAGAAATAGGAACGATGCCCATGGTGAAAAAAAAGGACGAGCTCCCAGACTGGGTATTAGATGGGATAAAAAACGCCAAGTTTGAAAATCCAGAAGAAACTACGAGAACCGGCTACATCTTAGAGGTATACGAGGGAGACAAAAAAATCGACGCCCAGCTGTACGAGGCGGTAGCCGACGGCCGCCACATAGTCACAATGGACCTTCCAAAAAGCATCAAGCCCTCTGACTGCCAGCGGGGCGTGGTATACGAGTTTGTCTTTGACGTCCTAAAGGCCCCACTTGACAAAAAAGTATCAGAGTTCCTCAAAAAAGAAAAAGAGGTCGACATGGATGCGATTTACCAGTTCGAGCTGAAAAAAATGGAGCTTCTTGATGTAGCCTCAGACGAGGCAGCCGCAGACGAATCTGAGTGACTATTTTTCCAACTGTTTCCTAAAGGCGCTGCCGATTATTGGATTTACGATAAACGGAAAGGTGTGCTTTGCCCATACTGCCCCCCTTACGACCCATGGCACTATTATCTCAAGCCTTGGCGACGTGGACGCCGACACTACTGCTTTTGCCACTCTTTTGGCATCAAGTGTGGCAGGTGAGTATTTTGGCATCCTGGCAAAAGATGGATGATCAAAAAAGTTCGTCTTTACCATTATTGGGCTGACCACAGTCACTCCCACTTTGGTGCCATGCAGCTCGTGCCGCAGCCCCTCTGAAAACCCAAGCATTGCGAACTTGGATGCGCAGTACGACGCAATCCCCGGCAGGCCAAACGAGGCAGCAACAGACGCCACATTTACAATGTGTCCAGAGTTTTTCTCGAGCATCTTTGGGAGAAAGTGTTTTGTGCAGTAGACCATGCCAAGATAGTTGGTGGCCATCTGCGACTCGATTTGCTCAATTGAGAGTTCGGAGATTCTGCCATAAATTGCAAATCCGGCGTTGTTGACAAGAATGTCTATGGTACCAAATTCATCCAATACTTTTTCTGCCATGTCTTTGACTTGGGATTTTTGTGATACGTCGCACTGATGCACGATTGCCGTTACTGACGTGCCTAGGCGCTGCCGCACCTCATCAAGCTTTTGTTTTCTCCGCGCCACCAGTGCGAGCTTTGCCCCCCTTCTTGCAAACTCGATAGCAGATGCTGCTCCTATTCCGCTTGAGGCCCCAGTTATGACGACAACTTTGTCTTTGAGCGTCATGTCTTTGCTTGAATCCAGCTAAAGATAAGTGAGTTTCTATTGCGGTTTCGCATATTTTCTGAGCGCCATTTTCATCAGCAAGAACCACGCAATAGGAATCGGCAGCTGGTACGTAGCTATCCTCCACGCAATGATGGTGTTCCAGTCTACGCTGTTTTTTGGCAGCTCCAGCTTAAAGTCGCTTAGGTGGTTCAGGTACGCCCACACTCCAAACTCGGTGAGGCCTGAGCCGCCAACAGTCACAGGTAGGTTTCCTATTGCGTTTCCGGCCATCACCGCAAAGATCGATTCCTGTGCTGTTACAGCATGTGTTCCAGAAGAGATCAGCATGAAGGAGATCCCAAACGCAAGCCATGAGGCAAGCGAGATGAGCGTGCTTACCGCAAACGCCTTTTTTGCGTCCTTTGAGCGGAGATTCTCTCTGCTCATAGTGCAGATGTCAATCATCCACTGGTTTGTCTTTTCTAGATATTGAGTTCCCTTTTCCTTGCGAAACCTGATGATGAGGTGGGACACCCACTTTGGCACCTGGAATGTTTTTTTTGCAGATACCAAAAAGAGCCCGAGCCAGATCCCCACAATCGGCGTTGCCGTCACCAGGACGATCGTGCCAATCACAGTGTAGCCGCTCAAGATGGCAACCACGCCGGCAGTGATGGAGAGGAACCCCGCAGCAAGCACCTCTGTGACGATTTCAAATATCCCGACCCACGACGCCTTGGCAGTGGACATGCCCCTCTTGTTCATCCAGTATATCCTGACGACTTCGCCTCCAACGAACATCGGCGTAGTCATGGTGACAAACTCGGAGCCGATTCTGACAGAGATCGTCCTCCAGAGCGTCTCAAGGGAGCCGTGAAATTTGTTGATTATGTAGTGGAATTTCACTCCTTGCAAGAACAGCTTGCACAACATGGCCGCAAAGGCCGCAAGGAAGTTAATTATCCCGACTGCAAATATGTCTTCTGGCTTTACATTGAACTGAATCGCAATTATTACAAAAGGCACAAGGCTTGCCAGAAAAGCCACTATCCTCCAATTCATTTTAGAACTTCCCTAGCTGAATCAAATATAAGCTATCTACAAATAAACATCAGAAATTGAAAGCTATTTTTGTAGCAGGCACCGCAGGCTCCGGCAAATCCCTGCTGAGCTCAAAAATTCACGAATACTACACAAGGAACGGCGCCTTTGCAGCCTTGCTGAATCTTGATCCGGGAATAATCTCGCTGCCATACACGCCGGACATAGACATCAGGGATTTTGTGGACATTGTATCAATCATGAAGCAGTACGACCTTGGCCCAAACGGGGCGCTCATGATGGCAAACGACCTTATTGCCTCAAAGATCGACGAGATCCAGCAGGAGGCAGACAGTGTAAACCCGGACTACCTAATAGTAGACACCCCAGGACAGATCGAGCTTTTTGCGTACAGAACTAGCGGTCCTTATTTTGTCAACAACTTTGCCGCCGAGCAAAAAGCGACGCTGTTTTTGTACGACGGCGTGCTTGTGACCACTGCAATAAATTTTGTCTCAATGGCGTTGCTGGCAACATCAATCAGACTGAGGCTGGGTCTGCCGACAATCAACGTGCTCACAAAGACAGACCTCATAGCTGACAGAATATCCGAGATTCTGCGCTGGACAACAAACCTCAAGACTCTGGAGGCAGCAATCTCTGCCGAGTCAGACGGGGAGGGTTACGTGCTGACTACGAACCTTTTGCGCAGCTTGAATTTGGCCGGCTTTGCGCAGGGCCTCATTCCGATTTCCAACGCAAGCGGCGAGGGGCTGATAAATCTGGAGGCAGCGTTAAGCAGAATTCTTAACCTAGGAGAAGAGATAGAGGATTGATGTCAGTTACCGCTAGAGCGCCTTGCTCTACTGCAAATCTAGGCCCAGGTTTTGATGTATTCGGCCTTGCGCTCGATGCCTTCTTTGACGAAGTCACTCTCACAAAGAAGGACGGCGGAGTTACCATAATCACTTCAGATCAAATCCCCACGTCACCAAGCAAAAACACGGCAGGCCTTGTCGCACAGTACATGAGAAAAAAATTCAAAGTGAGTGGAGGCCTGCAAGTTAAGATCAAAAAAGGAGTGCCTGCAGGTTTTGGCATGGGAAGCAGCGCCGCTTCTGCTGCTGCAACAGCCGTTGCCTTTGACAGGCTGTACAAGCTAGACCTTGACGCAAACACACTCGTAGAATGCGCAGCAATAGGAGAGCGTGCAAGCGCAGGCACCGTCCACTATGACAATGTGTCTGCTTCCGTCCTGGGAGGGTTTGTAATAGTTAGGACAAACCCCCTGGATGTGATCAGGATATCGCCTCCCCCAGACCTCAGACTCTGTGTCGCAGTTCCAAAACTAGCAGTCCCACCTAAAAAAACCGCAGTTTCAAGGAGTGTCGTGCCAAAGCAGGTAAAGCTTGTCGACGCAGTGACGAACCTCTCAAATGCGGCCGCAATTGTTGCCGGTTTTACAAAAAAGGACAGTGTGTTAATTGGTCGTTCCATCAGGGACGTAATTGTCGAGCCTGCAAGAAAGCACCTCATCCCAGGATTTTCTGCGGTAAAGAACAAGGCTCTTGAGGCTGGAGCACTCGGTGTCACCATCAGCGGGGCAGGTCCATCAGTTATTGCGTTTGCTACAAACAAGTCAAAATTGGAAAAAATAGCTGGCGCAATGAAGTCAGGTTTTGCGTCTGCAAAAACGGACAGCACCGTAATCATTTGCAAGCCGGCTGACGGGGCAAAGATCAAAAATTGAAAAAAGCTGTAGTCGTCCTCAGTGGAGGATTGGATTCGTTGTGTCTTGGCGCATACCTCAGCCCAAAATACGAACTTTATGGGATCACCTTTTCGTACGGCCAAAGAGCTGCACGCGAGCTTGAGGCGGCAAGAGATGTGGGCAGGACACTGAAGCTAAAAGACCACAAGATAGTTCCGATTGATTTTATGAGGTCGCTCTACAGCAAGACAAACGTACTCACGGATACAAAAAAGAACCTCCCGCCAAAATTCGACTATTCCATAGTGGTTCCAATCAGAAACGCCGTCTTTTTGAGCATAGCTGCTGCATGGGCCTTTTCCCTCAAGGCCACACTTGTTGCATACGGTGCCCACACCGATGACCAAAAATACCCGGACTGCAGGCCAGCATTCTCAAAAAAAATTGAGGCTGCTCTAAACGAGGGGGAAATAGACGGAATACGACTCGGCCTCAGAAGCAGGATCAAAATCTGGACGCCATACTCTGCTGGAATTTCAAAGAGCGCGCTCCTCAAGGCCGGCCACGCAAAATTCGGAGACAGGATCTTCAAGACATGGAGCTGTTATGCCAACTCAAGACACCATTGCGGAAGGTGCGAGTCATGCAACAACCGCAAGGCGGCGTTTGCTAAAGCAAAAATCAAGGACAAGACAAAATATCTGAACTAGACTACCAGCGGCTCTCAAGTATCTTTTTTTTGAGTATCATCCACCTTATGCCGATGTACCAAGCAAGGTAGATTGCGCCAATTGCGCCAAAGAAGACCCAGTTCTGCATGTCAGGGCCCATGTCTTTTGCAACAACGTTGACTAGCTCCCTTGAGCTGAGGGCTGCTATTGCCATCACAATAAAGAACTCGATTGCAAGCCAGGTAAAGTGCGGCCACGATTCCCTTGGGATGTGGACGTTGTTGTGGACTCCCATGAAAAGCTAGCCGCCTGCGTCGCTATTTAATTTTTTCAGAGAATTGACGATCTTGTGTTGCGGATCATCGCTACGATGTCTTCGCGGTTTTCCTTTCTTTCGTATACACCGCGGTATGCAGCAGAGGTCATCGTCGCGTCGTTTTTGACCCCCCGCATCTTCATGCAAAAGTGCTCTGCCTCAGATATCACTATGACCCCCTTGACTCCTTGCGAGTACAGCTCGTCTGCGATGTCTTTTGTGAGTCTTTCTTGGATTTGGAGGCGCTTGGCATACTTTTCCACAAGCCTGACGAGCTTTGACACTCCAAAGACCCTGCCGTTTGGAAGGTATGCTATACTTATCTTGCCAAAGAACGGTAGCATGTGATGCTCACACATGGAGTAAAAGTTGATGTCCTTTACAATGACTGCGTCCGAGTCCTCTGAAAATTGGACCGAAAGTTCCGAGTCAGAGTCATATCCAGAAAAGATCTCCTCATACATGTCCGCAATTCTGTCCGGCGTGTCACGAAGTCCTTCTCTTGTCGGGTCTTCGCCCAGCTCAATTATTAGCTCGCGCACCAGCTTCTTTACTCTCTCTTTGTTCATCATGGCGCTCCCATCAGTTTGTGGAGTTGTGGTACAACGCGTACCTCACTGTAAAACCGGCATGCAACATCATAAAAACTCAAAAGTTTTTCCAAATTTGGTTCTGATATTCCGTAGGTGGGCTGTATTATAAAACCCTTGAGATCTTTAGGATCAGCTATTTCAAAGATCTTTTTAACCAGTTCCTCAAAATCGCTTGCCTGTGTCTTTGAGCTGACTACAATTTTGATGTAGGTTGATTTCTTTGTCCTGATTGCAGTCTTGAGGCACTGCAGTGCATTTTCCAAGAGCGTAGAATAATGATTTGCGTCGACGAATTCCGAGTCTGGCGTCTTTATCTCTATTTTGACCAGATCGATGTACGGCAACACCTGCTCGAATCTCTTTGCGTCAAAGCAAGATGACTCTAGGTACGTGGGGATGTGTTTTGACTGTACAAATTTTGCAAGCTCTGCTACCGCTTCTGCCTGGAGCAGCGGGTCTCCTCCAGTAAAGTTCACTTTGTAGGTGTTGTCCTTTAGATGGCTCTGTATGAGCTCGCAGGCCTTGCTGATCTCATACTCGGTGCCTGACTCAAGAGGCAGCGCCTCCTTTGTGTCGCAGTAAAAACACTTGAAGGGACACCCAGCAAGCCGCACAAAGAGCGTTTTTGTGCCATACAGGATTCCCTCCCCCTCAATCGATGTGAATATCTCAAAGAGCCTTACTTTCAAGCAGACGATCTTCCTTGAGTTGGTATAATTGTGTTTACGACAAGACCGGTTCTTTTGCGTACAGGAGTCCTGACACGAAAAATATGACTCCGAGTATTCCAATCAGCCCTCCCACAAACTCTATCGTCTCAAAGAACTCGGTGTTTGTTGGGGCCCACAGAAAAGCCATTAGCGCGCCGACCACAATCATTGGAATGCCGACGCCCACGCTGATCTGCTTAGAAGCCATTCAGTTTTGCTGATTTGGAAAATCTATATGAAGTTTTGTGATTTCATTTGTCCTTTTTTTGTGGACGTTTTGGCTCAGATTCAGTGTCCTGGATTTGTTGGCCTGCGTCACGTGACGGGCTATCCTGCAAAGACTTGATGTACCGCTCCATCTGGTCAAGCAGCATGTCCACCATCTTTACGGTTTTGTTGTAATCAGAGACATTTGCGAGCTCTTGATTTTTGAGCTTTGATAATAGCGATTCGGCCCTTGTGAATTTGGGTTTTATTGATTCATCTACGTATGGCTGGACCTGTGCCATCCTGCTTTCCAGCCGCGTTATCTCGTCTGCTGCCTTTTGGTTTTTTGCTTCTTCTTTTTGAACTGATTCCGTATCTGCTGCCTTTGGCTCTTCTTGTCGTGTCTGTTCAGGCGCAGCTCTTTCTTGGGCCGCACGCACTTGTTTTTCCTGAAGGTTTGCGGGCTCGGTGTTGATGGTGATGGAGTACCGCTTTATTTTGATGATTATCTGGTTTGGATCGCTAGCTGAGGCAAGCTCCTCTTTTACCTTGGTGAGTTTGGCAATATCTTCGTCAGACAGATTCAGCTGATTTGCCTGCGCAAGTATCGAGTCGATCTTGGCTATGTAGCTGCTTACAAACAGCCTTGCCCTCTCGTTTGAGCGCTGCGTTGTTAGCTCCCTTATTGTTTTCTGCATTTCCGATATTGCGGCCTTTAGCTCGCCGTAGGTTTTCTCCAGCGTTGCGGTGTCGCCGCTCTCCATGCTCGTCTTGGCAGTCTGGATTAGGCCGTCGATTTGTGTGAAATCAACTGGGAGGTTGTTCTTTGCAGCACTTGACTTGAGCGTCTTGACCGTGTTTTCAATTCTGTAGAGGGCGTTTCCATAGTCAAATTCTGGCACCGGTGGGGCTTGGGCCGGTGTTGCTTTGAGGGACGTCATAGTTTGTGTCGAATCCGAGAATGTCTGTGTGATCTGTCTGAAGATCTTCATTGCTGCCAAAAAGTGCTGCTTTGATTCCTCCGTGTTTCCCTGCCTTGCGGCCTCTATCAACAACTGTGTTTCCACGTTTCCTTGCTCGTAGAGCTTCCTTGTCTCGTCCGATACATTCTGGGTTCTGTCTAGTTGCAGCTTGACTTGGGACCTTGCCTGGGTTGCAAGGTTGACAAGCGAGTCCAGTTTGGCATCAGCAAACGCCATGGGCGTGCCCACTGCCATGCTGAGCACGAGTGCCATCAATACAAATGCGAGAGTTTTCATTGTCCTTCCTCCCTTCTTTTGAGCTTCACCAAGTTTTGAAACTCCTTTTTTTCTATCTCAATAATACCTTGCCTTTCCAGACGTTTGACTGCCCTCCACATGGTCGTGCGTGGCAGGAGGAACTTTTTTCGCAGGTCGCGCTCAAAAGCTTGGCCGCCGTTTTGCTCCAAAAAGGCAACAAGCTGCTTGTCGTCTTCCCGCATCTGGGGAGTTTCAACCTCGTCGACCCCCATCTCCGGCTCGCCCTCTTTGTCAAGGAATGGTTCAATTGTCTTTTTGACCGCACTCTTGGTCCTCTTTGCGATCAGTGTAATGGTGGTAATTGCACCCCCAATTGCAGCAATGGACGTCGCTATGGTTACTATGTTGCTGCTCAGGGATTGGAAGATTGTGTTTGGTGGTGATGTGGAGTTTTTGGATTGTTCCTCTGCTGCGAGCCTTTGTGCTTCCAGCGCAGATCTTTCTGCGTCGTCATATTTTTTGTTCTCAAACAGCAAGACTGCCTCATCAAGTTTTGCTTGCGCCTTTGGAGTTTCTATTCCTTGATTGTTTAGCTGTTCAATGAGTGCCTTGGATCTGTCTATTGTGGTTGAAGCAGATTGTGCAGGGCCAGATACCCCAAAAAAGTAATCCACTGTGTTTTCTCCCTTTGGAAGAACCAGCCTCTGTCTGTTGTCTACTGTTTCAACCAGCTCTGGGAAGTTGGTCATCCCCACAATCACAGTGTCTTCCGGCATGCTAAGCGAGTAAGGAAATGGTGAGTCAACATGAAAAGTCCATATCTTGCCCTTCTTTGAAACTAGATCGTAACTATCATACTCTACAGAAACCACGCTGGCTCCAAAAGTCTGGATGGTGGCCTCCTTTTTTCCCACATCATACGATAACAGTATGCCGTTTTCGTCCTGGGCCACAAAATTGTCAATGGCGGTTCCAAAAAGCTGAATTGTTACTTCCGGTTCTTGTGGATCGGCCAGAGTTTCCTGCGAGACGTGTGTCGTGCCGTCCGGATATATGGCAAAATCCAGGGTGCGAGACTGGGCTAAAGAATGTTGGGCGGGCAGTACTACTGCTAGGAGTATTCCTATCGCTATGAGAGGCGCTTTTAGCATTCTATTGAGGATATCTGTAATCCTTACAAAAAGCATTCCTTCTACGTCTGGAGCGTCCTGTAGGTTACAGAGTACTGCCGCTTGGTTTTTCATGGTTAATACCTTAAATTTAGTGAATCTAGGATGGATTGGAACTTGCGGAATTCCTGTACAAACTCGATGCCTTTTTCGGTTATCGTGTAAAGTCGGTTCTTGTCGGTTCTGACGGACTGGACCAAGCCTGCGTTTGAGAGTTTTTCGCACTTTTCTATTACGGCATAGTGCGACAGGTTTGCTCTCCTGGAGATTGCAGAGACGATGGCTCCTTGTCTTCCTCCTTCCATTGTCACATTCAAGATATCTCCCATTATGCCCATTTCTGAGCGGTATTGTTGTTTTGACATGCCTATAGTATAGTGGGCAGGCTTCATTAGGGACGTTTTGAAACCTCAAAGCGGAACACATAGCGGAACGCCCGTTTCAGGTCTTTGAAACGGCGAAAAATCACCAAAATCTGGCGGGGAGACAAAAACAAACGCCCACCTGCGACCCAGACCGCATGGATCTGCCCTAACTTTATTAGGCATCAATCAGTATAGGTCTCAATCCGTGGTAACATGTTTGAAAAATTCAAGAAGAGCGAACCAGAGTCCAATGCGGGCGTCATGGAGGAGCAAAGACCCCAGGCCACAGCGGAACACATAGCGGAACAGCCCAAAGCCTCATCCGACATAGGCATCGGCGAGCTGATGAACAAGCGCGCCAAACTCGAAGAAGCAATAGACTACGTAGGCCTCATGATAAAGAACCTAAAAGACAAGCGGACAAGGCTTGAAAAGGAGATAGAGGACGAGTCCGTGGACATCAGGAACCTAAAAGAAAAGCTTGCCAAGGTAAGCGAGTACATCGAGGAGGAAAACCGCGGAATTCGGGAGCTCTCAAACAAAAGGGCCCAGGTAGAAAAAGAGGCAGACGAGGTTGGCGCCCTCATAAGCAGCCTGCGCAACAAGCTTGCCAGCATAGACAGCATAGTTGAAGGCGAGGAAAACCGCGTAAAGAGCATCAAAGAGTCAAGGCAAAAAGTATAGGCGCCCCTCCGGTGGAATTGAATAATAAGAAAAGGGGAGATACTTTAGAGGTATCTTGTCGAGGATGCAGATTTTGTGCTGACCGGCATCGATGGGAATTTGTCCCCCACGCTCGTTTCCGCAACGGCTGCTGCCTCTTCTAGGATCTTTTCTGACTCCTCGTTGAGTGACTGATCCATGCCGAACGCTGACTCGCCCTGGAATGACTCCATCATGAGGCCGTTTAGCATCTCCGTCATCATACCTAGTTCCCTGTCTGCCTCTGGCATGAACTTGCCAAGCGAGGATTTCAGACTTCGCATCAGTCCGATTGTTGGTGCAATCGTTACTACCGTGTCTCCTAGGTCGTGGAATGTAGTAAGTCTTAGTTCTATTTGCTCCAGTGCGGTTCTTGCGTTGCCTAGCATCTTTGAGACCTTGCGGACCTCGGCTAGTTCGTTTGCTAGAACCTTGCTTGAGTGGATGTCGTGTTTCTGGGTTGCCGCAACTATTCTCTGGAACAGCTTTTCGTCTCTTTGCTTTAGTTTGTTAAGCATTCCATCAAGTTTTGAGATCTGGTTGTGAAGGTTTCTCACAGCATGCTCAATTCTTGGTTTTAGCGCGCCCTTTGGTTTTACTACGTCGTTGATCTTCTCAGATATGCTCGGTGTTGGCGGTCTGGACCATGACTTTTGGAAGTTTGTCATGGCTGGTCTTCTGGAGTTTATTGAAATCAAAAGGTGTGAAATAGATTTCACCAAAAGATGGAATACCCTAGCGGACGAATTGAAAATAAAAAACAAAATCGCACTAGTTTATTGTGCTAGGATGCTTTGGGGGTGGATTTTTTTGATATGAACATGCACGCCGTGTGTGGACGTGACTTGTTCACCGCACAATGGACACTTTTCCATTTTTATAGTAGTCCCTCAAACCAATACTATATAAGGCTATCGCTTCTTGAATCTCAAGAACTGGCAAGACAAAATTTACTGTATGTTTTTGGACAAAATTCTCCAAGAAAAAATTTGTTGAAAAAATTCCGATTTGATTTTTGTGTCGATTGAGATTTTCTTGGAAAAAATTTGTTGAAAAATTTTGTCATGGTTTTTGTCCGAAATTGTCGACATGATCAAAATGCAGTGCCTCTGCGTTCCGACTCGAACTGCATGAAAACCGGTTCAGCCTCAAAAATTACGTTATAATAGATAAATTTTGATAAATCTTTATATAGAGAATCAAAAGATGGATTTCACCTTATGACACAAACTCAACGAAGCACCGACCGCTGTCCACGTTGCGCAAAAGGATCAATGTTGACGGACGGGAGTACGGGAGAGATGTTTTGTAACACATGTGGGTTTGTTGCAACCGAAAGAGTAGAAGAAGAAGGCCCAGAGTGGCGTTCATTTTCAAAGGAGGAAGGTGAAAACAGGACTCGAACCGGAACACCTACTTCGTTGGCAATGCACGACATGGGACTTGCGACCATAATCGGCCAAGCAGACAAGGACGCATCAGGCAAACCACTCACCTCCTCAATGAAGAGTACCATCGAGCGACTGAGGACGTGGGACTCTCGAAGCCAGGTTCACGAACCAGTAGACAGGAACTTTAGGCAGGCGTTTAGTGAGCTCGACAGGCTCAAAGACAAGCTCGCACTTTCTGACGCAGTCATAGAGAAGACTGCGTACATCTACAGGAAGGCGCTCGACAAGGGTCTTGTCAGAGGACGTTCGATTCCGGGGCTGGTAGCTGCTGCCTTGTATGCAGCATGCAGAAACACGGAGACGCCCAGAACTCTTACCGACGTTGCAAACGGAATCAACATCAAACGAAAGGACGTTGCAAGATGTTACAGACTGCTTCTCAGAGAGCTGGATCTCAAAATGCCTGTAGTCGATCCAATCAAAGGAGTCGCAAGAATTGCAAGCATTGCCGACCTAAGCGAAAAGACAAAGAGAAAGGCGCTTGAGTTCCTAAAGGAGGCAAGTAGGATCGAGGTCTCCGCAGGAAAAGATCCCATGGGGCTTGCTGCCGCAGCCTTGTACTTGGCATGCGTGATGCTTGGCGAAAACAAGACACAAAAAGACATAGCACAAGCAGCAGGCGTAACCGAAGTCACAATTCGAAATAGATACAAAGGTCTCAAAGAAGCACTAAAACTCTAAACCCTTTTTTGTTTGGAGATTCTTGTTGGTATGATGAATAAAAAGCTGGCAACGCTGCTTGCAGTAGCCATAACAATAGCCGCGCTTGCGGTTCTAGTCTCTGTACCATCCGAAAAAAGCCAGAGACAGGAGGTATACCACGTAAGACTTGCCGATCCCAAACTTTACAATGATGGGTTTTTTGCAGACACCTTTGCGGTCAAAAAAGGTACATACCAGTTCAGGTTTGTTCCAAATGGAGACAGCCCGCAGACGCTGTCAATTACACTGAAGGGTCCGACTTTTTCATTTGCAGAAGATTTCAAGCTGCAGGGAACGCCCCATGAAACTGGCATTTCGACGTACTATACCTGGGAATACCTAGGCCAGAACACAGTAGAGATCCCCGAAGATCAGGAGCTCCAAATAATCATCGACCCACACGGCAATACGCTAGGACCGGTCTCAGTTTTTCTAATTGAATAACAGGTGGGCGTGGCCCCAAGCGTAGAACGCTGAGAGAACACCTCTCATTCCCATAACGCCAATGCGTTCATGGACCACCTAACTGTTCTACTGGGCCACGCGTCCTCAGTCGATAGGATTTATGTCCTTTCGCATTGTTTTTTATAGGAATTTATCTTATTTAAGATTTAGTGTAGATTTTTACAATAAAGAGCTACATATAATCAAAAATCTTGTGAGTGATCTTTCAAAACCAATATTACAAATACGGTCAAAAACAATCCATGAGGCTTGCAAGCAAGGTCGCGCTAGTTACAGGTGCGAGTCGTGGGATCGGAAAAGCCATAGCTGCGCTTTTTGTAAAGGAGGGGGCTCTGGTTGCGATTACTGCAAGGGACCAAACCAAGTTGGAAAAAACCGCCAAAGAGCTTGGCGTCTTTGCAGTCCCTGCAGACATTAGAAGATATGATGATGTTCGATCCGTAGTTGAAAAGACCGTCCAGAAATTTGGCAGACTCGATGTCTTGGTGAACAACGCCGGTATTTTCCCGAAGATAAAACCACTTCATGAGATCTCCGAGTCCGAGTGGAACGAAGTAATTGACATAAACCTGACCGGACAGTTCCGCTTTACAAAGGCGGCAATACCCCACCTCCAGAAGAATGGGGGCGCCATAGTCAACATAGCATCCACTGCAGGCCTAAAGGCATACCAAGATTTTAACGCAGACGCATACTCTGCATCAAAGGCAGGCCTGGTGCTGCTCACAAAATGCCTCGCAATAGAATACGCAAGATTCAAGATACGGGCAAACTGCATCTGCCCAGGCGTCGTCGAAACCGACATGACTGCGGAATTCCTTTCTACGCCTGCACAAAGAGAAATGATGAATTTTGCATACCCACTTGGCAGATTCGGCACAGTCGACGACGTAGCAAAGGCTGCCCTGTATTTTGCGTCCGATGATTCCTCATGGGTCACAGGCTCCGTCCTAGCACTGGATGGCGGCGAGTCATCAAAGTAGCTTTCCAAATCAATTTAAAATCCCAGCTATGAATCAGAGTGTGGAGCCAAAAAGAAAGAAACGCGTGCAGACAATTGCGTTGCTGGCAACCATATGGTTTGTGATATCACTGCCTCTTCCATGGCTTTGGACAACTCCTCAGGAAGCCACTCCCCAACTCATGATTTTGTTGCAGATAATCGGATTGATCTCAATTCCCTTTATTGTGCTTGCCATAGTTTGGACGATAAAGCCAGAGCTCACAACATAATGCAGCCAGAACCGCCGTTTCCAAGGCCTCTTGAGGAGGCAACACTTGCACTCAAGGCAGCATCAGAGGCAAGCAAAGCAGTCATGCAGATATACAACAAAGAGTTCACTTCCTCACTCAAAGATGACGACTCTCCTATAACCAAAGCCGATCTTGAAAGCAACGAGATAATTAAGAAAATACTTTCCCCTTCAGGCCTGCCCGTTTTGTCAGAGGAAGACGCAGACACCAAGTCGCGCCTTGATCACGACAAGATCTGGATCATAGACCCCCTCGATGGCACAAGCGATTTTGTAAACAGAACAGGAGAATTCACCATCATGGTTGGATTGGTAGAGCGCAACAGGCCGATTCTGGGCGTGATCTGCAGGCCCACTACAAATGCCATATTTTTGGCACAGCGTGGGAGTGGCGCATACATGCTCAAGAACAATGTTTGGAGCAGATTGACAGTGAGTAAAACAAGCGAGCTGGCAAAATGCAGAGCTGTTGGAAGCAGGTTTCATCTCACAGAGCAGGAAAGAGCTTTCTTCAAAAAACTTGGAGTTCTAAGCTTTGAGAGCCGTGGAAGCTCCCTAAAGGTTGCCGAGATCTGCATGGGCAAAGCAGAGATATACCTTACAACATCAAGCAAGATAAAGCAGTGGGACACGTGCGCCTCTTACTGTCTAGTGACTGAAGCTGGAGGCAGGATGACTGACATGCTGGGCAACGAAATTTTCTACAACACTGAAAAGGTAAACCATGAGAACGGCCTGCTTGTCACAAACGGCCTAGTTCACGAGCATATAATCAAGCAGTACCGTTGAGAACGTTTTTGGATTTTAAGAAATTCAGCAGGTTTTGTACACTCTGCTCCAGCGACTCTTTTTCTGTGTCCAGCACAAGGTCCGGATTCGTCGGTGCTTCATAGGGGTCGCTCACGCCGGTAAAGTTTTTGATCTCGTTGTTGCGTGCCTTTTTGTACATTCCTTTGACATCTCTTGTCTCGCATTCCTGCAGTGAGCACTTGACATAGACTTCGAAGAACCGCTTGTCATCGGCAACAATCTTTCTTGCATCCTCCCTGTTCACCACAAATGGACTCACAAGGGATACGCCGCACGGTACGTTGTGTTTGAGGAGGAGCTTTGCCAGATGGGCAACCCTCTTGTTGTGCTCGATTCTGCCCTCTCTTGAAAAGTCTTTTGGAGACAGCCACTCCCTGAGCTCGTCTCCGTCCAGTATTGCCAGATTCGGGACATATTTTTGCATGGCCCGGACTATTGTTGTTTTGCCCGAACACGGAAGTCCTGTCATCCACACTACAAATGCCATTTTCAGTTTTACCTCAAATTTAGAGTTCTTAAAGACTTTACGACCGGAACCAGTCTTGTTGCTCTAGGTACTCGATTTGTTTTAGGACCGTTTCGATCTTTGTGGAGACTGCCATGACTGCCTGGAACTGCTCATACATTTCTTTTTCTTCTTCTTGTGAGAGAACTTCGCTTTGAGCTTTTTTGAAAAACTCTTCTTCTTTTTTGAGGTGATCCCCAAGATATATGACATACGTTCTAAGGTATCTTGCCACAGGTTCTCTTGCGTCCTTGCCGGCCTTCCAGTCATCAAGGTACTTGGCGATGTTTTTTGCGATCCTTCTGCTGAATTCGTGCTCTATCATGAATTTTCTTATTTCGTCCTTTAGTCTGTCGTAGCTTGCCACGCACGCAAAATACGAGTCCTCTTCACGCGAGTAGTGAATCGAATCAAGAAACTCAGAAATGACAAGGTTGATTTTCTCAATGTCTGAAAGAGGTATGTCCTTGCCGGAGTATAGTTCTTTGTAGCATTTGTCTATCAGCTTCTCAAGTCTCTTTATCTTCAGATGGTCTTGTCTTAGGATCTCAGTGGCGCTCATGACCTTGAACAGGTGTCACATGAGCACTTCATCATTCCTGCCTTTCCCATGCATTGATCATGTTTTTCTTCAAAACACTTGTGGCATGTCACCATGTCTTTTTTGGATTTTAGAGATTATTATCGGTTCTCTTTAGAGCACAAAGTTAGAGTTTGCGCCATCAAAGTTGATGGTGACTCCAGAAAGGTACTTGATCTTGTTTTCGACTATCGACTTGACAAAATCCCCGATTTCTTGCGGCTCGCCCAGTCTCCTCATTGGTATTGATTTTGCCAGCTCGGCTGTGTTGCCCAGATCCCTGAGCCGTGCAGTATTGATGAGGCCTGGCGCTATGTTTATGCAGCTGATTTGTCTTGCTGCGAGGTCCTTACTTGCAAGCTTGAATACTGCGGTAAATGCGAGCCTGTAGGCGCTTGAGATCACCAGACGTGGGTTTGGCTCTTTTATTACACCTGAGGTTATTGCAAAGATGTAGCCTCCGTCACGTACCTTGAGGTTTTTGAGCAAAATGCAAAACGATAGGAATAACTGATTGTGGTATCTCTGCCATTCTTTTTCTGCGACTTCGTCGAATTTTTTTGGTGGTGGTCCTCCCGTATTCAGGACCAAAATGTCTGTTTGTCTGTGTTTTTTGATGAATTTTTTGACGCTGGATAGACTTGATGTATCTATGTCTTTAGACGACGCGGCGACTACGTCACAACCTATTGAGGAAAGTGAGTTTGCTATTGCTTTGCCAATCCCTTTTGAGCCGCCAAGAACTATAGCCTTCACAACATGAGTCTAGAATCGTAATTGATTTTAATTTACTGATTTTCGATGCTGAACAGAGTTATTTTTCTTGGGTCGTGCTGGATTAGGCCAAAGTGGGGCACGGCAAACCCACCACTGTGGTGCCCTTGAGGACCGCCAAGTCCAAGACGAATTAGGTAGTTTGCGTCTTCTTGTATTGGGAACTCGCGTTTGTGTAGCGTGTAAGACGAGTTCCTTTCCGTTTGGTACTTGAATGACCAGATGTTTGTGATCTTGTCGCCTTGTTGCATGAGTGCTGCCTCCTCGTGCTGGTGCCCGCAAAGTATGATAAAATTGTCAAAGTGCTCTTTGGCCTCGCTGAACGCAGAGGTCGGCCCGTAGTGGTACCCGTAATAGCTGTAAAACTCTGTCCCCTCCTGCGATAGGCGCTGCCATGTTCTCTGGTACAGCCAAGGATCACCGCCGTTTTTGAGTATTTTTTCTGGGTTTATTGGGCCGCCGTGTACGCACAGGAGTTTGTTTTTGTTGTCAACTACAAACTGCTCACCATACGTTCCGTCCTTGTTTTGTCTGAAAAACTCCAGATCTTCTTCTTCCAGCAGATCGTGGGCCCGCATGCTTGCGTACGAGCTTCCACTGAGGAACCGCTTGTACAGGAAGCCCTCATCGTGGTTTCCCATCACGGAGATCATCGGGTATGATTTTGAGAGCTCTTTGAGTTTGCGTAGGACCTCTTTTGGGCCCGTCCCCCGCTCCAAGACGTCGCCGAGGTTGATTATTCTTGATATGGTTCCGTATTTTTTCTCAAATTCCGTGGAAAAGGCGACGTCAAGTATTGCTTGTAGGCCGTCTATATCTGCATGAATGTCAGAGAAAACTAGATCCATTTTTGTTTAGATCGTTTTTGGTGTGAGATAATTTAATTCTCTAGATCGACAACGTTACGCCGTTTTCTTTTGCTTCGTTTTTTATCTCTACGATTTGCTGATTTATGTCCTCGATTTCTTCTATTAGCTCTTTGCGCCTGTCCACCAGGGTCTTTAGCATCGAGTTGTACAAATCAAATAGTGTTTGACTCATTTTTTCATCACTACTCCTTTTTTGATCTTCTCTTAAACCCTTGCTGATCATTTGTCCTATATCATTGGTCAATAATTGTCTCCCAAATATGATTGTGTGTTTTCCGCCTCGGAACGATGTTTTTGGCTTTGTGCCAGATTGGCCTGTGGCGCTTAATATACAGAGTGCGCAGAGGTTAAAGGCAAAGCAGAGTCGTAGTCGTCCAGAATGTTCGAGGAACTGGTAAGGGAGGCAATAAGGGAGCCCACGGCGGCAAGCGCCTCATCTATTATGAGCGAGAGTCTGCCTCGGGAGGTGCACGGCTTCATTCCCGATCTTGTAGCACAGATGGACAAGGGGGTGCCTTCAGACGTCCTCGCAGACCAAGCGCTCAACAAGACGTTTGATATTGTGGAAAGCACCGTTCTCACGGACGCAACCGCCCACGTTCTGGACAAGTTCTCTGAACGAATAATGGATTTGCTTTTTGGCGAGCCGTTTTTGCACCTGTTGGCCCAAGCTTCACTCCTCATAACAAACAGCACCTCACCTGTCTAGGTTTTGCAAAAACTGGTGCACTTGCAACCCTTGACAAGGCAGGCGCCGCCTTTTTCGTGCAGGTTAAGGTCGTGGAAGCACCCAGCTTGGATGTTTTTGCAACGCATGTGTCGTATTGGACACGCCGTCTAATCCATTTTGTGGTTTATGCAACTGCGATTCTGATCTGTCTGGATTGGTGGTTGCATATGCTTTTGTGAAGTTCCGCTATCGTCTCTTCCTTAAAGGTCAGATCGCACCGGTAACATTTCCAAGCTGTTGTAGTCATGATACCAAAAGTGAATTTTTTGTATTTAACGCGCGCGTATCTTTTGTATGGATGATTTCTACGAGTGTTTTTCAGATCATATGACGCCGGTGATCCTTGCAAGATCCAGCGCTTTTTTCCTTGTCATCTGGACCTGTTTTAGTATGGTATACCGCTCAGGCCTAAGTGATTGTGCGATCATTAGAGCCTTGGCAAGCACGTCTGGCTTGAGGCCTATCTGCTTTGCAGTGGTCGGGGCGCCGACGTTTTTGAGCGTCTTTGCAATTTTCCTCCAGTCCTGCCCCTGCAGCTTTGCCATCAAGATGGCGCCTATGCCGCATTTTTCCCCATGCAACCCCACCCCCGGTGCAATCTTGTCAAGGGCGTGGGAAAACAGGTGTTCGGAGCCGGAGCACGGCCTGCTGCTTCCCGCAATGCACGATGCCACCCCCGCGCTGATGAGCGCCTCGACTATTTCTCTTATGTCTGGAAGTTTCTTTTTTTCTGCAGCTTCAAGCAGGATCTTTGCGCTCATAGATGCAAGGTTTGCAGAGTATCTCCCAAAATACTCCCCTGTCATGTCTCTGCCTATCTCCCAGTCCCTTACCGCAGTTATTTTTGCCACTAGATCGCCGCACCCGCTTGCCAGAAGCTTCTTTGGTGCTTTCTTGATTATGTCAATATCTACAAAGACGCCGAGCGGTGCCGTGGCAACAAGCGAGTGCGGTTTTTCGCCACGAACCGATACAAATGGGCTCGCTATCCCGTCGTGGGATGCTGCGGTTGGCACGCTTACAAACGGTTTTCCAAGCTTGAATGCAATCATCTTTGCAACATCCACTGACCGGCCGCCCCCAATGCCGACAATGAGGTCGCTTTTGTCCTTTCTTACCTCGCTTTCCACTTGGCGCATGGATCTTTCATCGTTGCCTTTTGGGGTGTGCCAGACGGAGCGTATCTTTGATTCGGTAAGAGATTTCTGAAATTTTGTCTTCACTATTTTTTGCACGTGGTTTCCTGCGACAACTGAGATTTTTTTTGGCTTGCTCAGAGAGTCAAGGAAGCTTCCGATTTGGTCGATATTTTTTTCTCCGATCACAATGAGGCGCGGAAGCTCCATCGTGTGTGAGGGAGTGTTTCGCATTACGTAGTTGTCGGGGCTACGCCTTATCAATTTGCCCTCAAACAAAAAGTTATTTAAAAGGGGAGAAACCATTGCAGAGCATCTAGGAGTATTTTCTTGTCATCTAATAACATAGAAGAGAAAATTCTACATGGAACGACCACCGTAGGTATCAAGGTCAGCGACGGCGTCGTCTTGTGCGCAGACATGCGGGCGAGCGCCGGCTATTTTATTGCAAACAACAACACAATGAAGATCCAAAAGATCGCAAACCACGCAGGCATGACTATGGCCGGAGGCGTTGCAGACGCCCAGAACATAACAGATGTTCTCAGATACCACGCAAACATACACAAGGTCCAAAAAAATGAGAACATCCCAATAAGATCCCTTGCAAGGCTTTGTTCGCTTTTGTTCCACCAGAACAGGGGCTACCCATTCATTGCAGACATTCTGATTGGCGGTTATGACAAGGACGGTCCGGCACTGGTAAACATCGACATGTTCGGCTCAGTCGAAGAAAAAAAGTATGTCACGACGGGGAGCGGCTCGCCTGTTGCATACGGCGTCCTAGAAGACGAATACCGCGAGAACCTCAAGGTCGAGGAGGCCAAGGTGATCGCGTTGCGCGCAGTCAAAGCCGCAATAGTAAGAAACATTGGGACCGGAGACGGGATCAATGTTGCAATTATCGATAAAGATGGATTTCGGCTCTTGACAAAGGAGCAAAAGAAGGCCATCATAGCTTTGTAGTGATTTAATGCAAAAAAGACAACAAGAGAAGGAAGCACAGACACCAGCCCAAAATGTAATGGCAACCATACTGCAGAGTATTCCAAAAGAGGCCCAAGTGACCAAAATAGATTACGAGGGCCCAAGGATTGCGCTTTACACCAAGTCCCCCCTCTACCTCATGGAGCACAACGAGATAATTTCGGATCTTGTCAACATCATCAAAAAAAGGATTGTAGTCAGAACTGAAGAGTCCATCAGAAAGCAAGAAGAAGATGCAAGGAAGATCCTAGCAGAGGCACTTCCAAAGGATGCCGAGCTCGGTGGAACCTTTTTCGATACTGCCACAGGCGAAGTCTCACTAGAAGTGAAAAGACCCTGGCTTTTGCACAACAACCCTGCGTTCAACATTGCTCAGCTTACGGAGACTACCGGCTGGCGCCTCCGCATAAGAAAGGCAACGTCAAGCCCCTCCAGCACCATCCAGGCCATAAACTACAATCTCAAAGTTTCTGCAACGGAGAGGGCAAAACACCTCAAGCAGATTGGCGAAAGCATATTTCGCCCGCGACTTGCACAAAAATCCGAAGTCTCGCTTTTGACGCTTGGGGGTTTCGGTCAGGTGGGACGCTCAAGCATGCTGCTTGTCACGCCAGAAAGCAAGATCCTAATTGATTGCGGAGTCAACCCGGGCGCAAGAACCCCGGCAGAGGCGTTCCCAAGACTTGATTGGGCCAACGTGACACTCGATGAAATAGATGCGGTCGTAATTGGGCACGCTCATTTAGATCACACTGGATTTCTGCCGGTTTTGTGCAAGTATGGGTACAAGGGCCCGATCTACTGCACCGAGCCCACACTCCCCATGATGAATTTAATTCAGCTTGACGCAGTAAAAGTGGCTGCAGCTCAAGGCCGCGCTCCACTATACGCCGAAAGAGACGTCAAACAAATAATGAGGCAAACCATAACCATACCATATGGCACAGTCACCGACATTGCGCCAGACATCAAACTTGTGTTTTCAAATGCAGGGCACATACTTGGATCTGCCACATGCCACTTCCACATCGGCAACGGTGATCACAATTTTGTCTACACCGGCGACATCAAGTTCGGAAAAAGTATTTTGTTTGAGAGCGCCTCGTGGAACTATCCGAGGGTGGAGACCCTCTTAATTGAGAGCACCTATGGCGCAAGAGAAGACATACAACCGACAAGACAAGAAGTAGAGTCCGCTTTCATTAACGCAGTAAACAACACGCTTGTCGACGGCGGCAAGGTCCTCATCCCCATTCCGGCGGTGGGACGCGCCCAAGAGATAATGATGGTAATTGATCACTACATGAAGGCAGGCCAGATGGTCGAGGCCCCAGTGTTCATGGAGGGGATGATTGCGGAGGCAAGCGCCATACATGAGGCCTTCCCAGAATACCTCTCCAGAGAGCTCAGACAAAAGATTCTTGAAACAGACGACAACCCATTTGACTCGGAATATTTCACAAACATAGAGCACTCTGATGCCAGAGAGGAGCCGCTGCGAGATGGAACCCCATGCATCATTTTGGCAACATCAGGCATGCTGGAGGGCGGCCCCGTCCTAGAATACTTTAGAAATATTGCGCCAAACAACAAGAACCGGATAATCTTTGTCTCGTACCAAGTCAACGGCACCCTAGGCCGACGAGTTTTGGACGGGGCAAAACAGGTCTCGCTAATGGGCAAGGAGGGCAAAGTCGAAGTAGTCAGCATCAACTGCTCCATTGTAAAGCTGGACGGCTTTTCTGGACACAGTGACTACAACCAATTGTTGTCATTTGTGCACAAGTTGCGACCAAAGCTGAGAAGGGTGCTCGTAAACCACGGCGAGCGAAGAAAATGCGAGAATTTGGCGCTCAACATTCGCAGGATGTTCAGGGTTCCGGCCCACTACCCACAGGTTCAAGAAGCAATCAGGCTCTTTTAAGCTAAATCTGCATTATGTTGTTCTTAAGTAGATAGCTGAGGCTGTCGAGGTACTCCTTGTCTGTGATTTTTCCCTCCGTCCACCACTTTACGGTGGACCTAAACCAGGAAGGTATCCTCATGTCTTCGTATTGTATTTTGATTTCTTTTGCAAAGACATTGGTGTCAACTAGTTTTGCAGACCATTCTGACTTGAGGATCCTGTTTTCTTGCTTTGCGTAAAGCACCACACCGGTTTGTTTGTCTATTACCTCATAGTATTGTTTTGTTGCGTCCCACGCCAACAATGCCTCCCTTTTTGCATCTTTGAATGAATAGTATATCTGGCCGGTTATTACAAGATCGTGGATCGAGGATACTTTGTCGCCGATCTTCAAAGGTATTTTGTGCACGAACTGGTAATACTTTTTCTGATCGCCTACTAGCAGGCCATCGTTTTGCATTCTGAGCAGATCCGTCTTCCTGCCAGTTTTGGATGTCTCTGTGATGCTTACCGTGATGTAGCTGCCGCCATCTCCAAAGGTGTGAGTTTGGGTGGCGGTGTCGTCCATTCGGCTGTCCTTGACTGAATATTTTAGATAGTCATCTTTTGAGATGCAGATCGAGTCAGGATCGCAGCTTTGCGGATCAAAAACGCCTATAGGCAGATACAGCATCTTTGAGTTAATCATGTATCTTATGCCATAAGAAAAGACGTTGTCTTTTTCTTTTCCTTGGTGCCAGCGTGTGGCGTCGTCTTTGATCCATTGTGGTATGTTTTCACTCTGAACAAATCTGTCCCTTATTGGGATGGTTGTTTGTGGTCTTTGAAGTAATTCGGTCAACCTTTGCATGCGATCTTCTCCGGTTGAATACCAGACCGGTTCGTTATACAAGACATAGCAGCTGCGGATGTGTGTAAAGTGGAGGTAGCGTTGCTCAAACTTTGCCTTGCCGAGTTTCTCCAGATCGGGAAATATCTTTTCACACTGCGAGATGATTTTGTGTGGTTCATCATCAGCAAATGCGAGTCCTTGAAGTGACAGTAATGCCACAAATATGGAAACTAGGGCCGGAATTTTTTGCATTTTACAAAATGTCGCGAGTTACTCGATATTAATGGGGCGTAGAAATGATGCGTTTTGTTTTAATATTATTTCAGATCATACTCTGGCTTCCAGATCTTTACGCCAGGCGGTGTGACAATAATTCTTTCTTCACCAAGTCTTGCAATGTCTGCGTTGAAATTCTTTGCTTGGGCATATAGTTCCTCGACTAGCTTTCGGAGCTGCTCCACATCTTTTTGCGCAAGTGGTGTCACCCTCAAAATCAATATCATGTTTTTTTTCATGTCGTCTTTGATTGAGTGTATGTCGCTTGGGTCCCGAATTGTTATGGCCTTGAGGTATGTGGGGCTTTCCTGTTTTTGCATCTAATTAAGATGCGGATTACTCCCTCAAAAAGTCTTTCGCATCGGACACGAACGAGTTTTCAGTTTTTACAGCTAAATTCTGTATTTTATGTAGTCAGGTTCTTGCGCAGGGGTGGTTGTGATTTCCGTAGCTCCTCCGTCTTGTTCCACCACAACTACGCTCTCTTGTTGTTTTGGCGCATCGGAGTATCGCAAAGTTATTGCCGCGCAGAGCTGTTTGTGTGCATCTGTGTTTTTGCCGCGCAGCAGTGCGACTGGGCCTACGTGATCTCTTGCGTAGAATATGATGTCTCCGGGGAGCGCCAGTGATTTTATTATTTCATTTTCGTCTTTGTTTCTTCCAACCACTAGCTTTGTTTTTTCGTCTAGTCTGAAGTGTCTTGCGATTTTGAGAAGATCGATGTCATTTGTTGTGGGCGTGTCGGTGTGTTTGAAAAGATCTTTTGCTCTGATTGCAAACGCAGGATCGGTAAGAAGACAGCCGCCTCCTGCGTTTGGCGGGTTTTCGATTCCAAATTCTTTTGCCAATTCCAATTGTGGTTTTCTTGTGCGGCCTCGGATCATTCCCAGTTGCTCTCTTTTTATCAATCCGTTTTTTTCCGGAATTGTTTTTGGCAGTAGTGCACCGGACAGGGGCCTGACTATGTAGCCCTCCAGTCCAGATTCTTTTTCAATTGTCTTGAGCGCAGGTCCGTGCTGACTCATCGGTCTTTGCCCCAGCACCTCTCCTGAGATTATGAAGTCAGCGCCTATCTCCTCCATGTGTTTTTTTGCAGCTTTGAACATCATTGCTCTGCAGTCTATGCATGGATTCATTCCAGAACCAAAACCGTGTTTTGGATTTTTTAACATCTCAATGTATTCGTCGCCAAGATAGACTGTCTTGAGGTTTACACCAAGGGCGTCAGCTCTTTCCCTTATTTCGAATCCGCAACCACGGCCGCAGTCAAAATCACAAAATGGCGTCTTGATCGCAACCGCAGATACCTCAAAGCCCTGCTTCTGCATCATTTTTACAGCTAGCTGGCTGTCAAGGCCGCCAGAGAGCAATGCGACTACTTTTCTTTTTTCCTCCAACATTGCAAGAGTCCAGACGCCGCTATACAAACTTAACAGTGTCAGTCTGCAACAAATAATAAATTCAAACAAAGCCCAGTCCACGCATGAAGTTGCGGCGAAAGAATCTGCTAAGACATGCGCAGCAGCTAGGCTGCGACACGGTAGTTTGCTTTGAGCCAGAGAACTTGTTTTACACCACTGGTTTCTGGGGAGAAGCTGTTGCAGTATTGGAGAACGGGGATGCCACAATAATTGCGCCAGAGCTTGAGGTGGGCAGGGCAAAAGAGGAAGCTTCTGACTGCACAGTCATAGCAGCGGAGCGCGGAATCGGGATGATTTCTACCGTAGCTAGCAAGTTAAAGAAAAAGAAGGTCTGTACAGACTGCCAGAGCTATGCTACAATGCAGGCCCTAAAAAAATCGGTGCCCGGACTGGTGCACTCGACTGACCCGTTTTATCGGGCAAGGGAGGTAAAGGATGCAAAAGAAGTCGCGGTGCTCAGAAAGGCATCTGCAATAATCGACCAGATGTATGAGCTATGTCTGGAGAAGATACGGAGCGGCCTGCGCGAATCTGAACTTCAGGCTGTTTTGATGGCATTTGCCATGGAGCGTCGCATGTTTAGTACCGGGTATAGGTCTACCTTGAACCCTTTAATTATCGCCGGCGGCCAGAACGGCGCTTTGCCACACGCCCAAGTAACTGACAGAAAGTTCCAAGACGGAGATCTGATTGTAGTTGACCTCACACTGCGATACGAGGGATATGTAAGCGATGCAACACGCACATTTGGGTTGGGCTCTATAAGCAAGCAAGCAAGACAGGTATACGACATTGTAAGAGAGGCCCAAGAGCTTGGCCTCAAAGCGGTGAGGCCAAATTCAACGTGCAAGTCGGTTGATGATGCGTGTAGAAATTACATAAACAAGAAAAATTACGGCAAGTACTTTATTCATTCTACAGGCCATGGAATAGGACTGGAAGTGCATGAGCTGCCCACCATAAGCCAAAAAAGCGACACAAAATTACAAAAAAACATGGCCATTACAGTGGAGCCCGGCATCTACCTGCCAAAAAAATTTGGGGTCAGAATCGAAGATTCGGTAATAGTGAAGGACAGGCCAGAAATCCTGCACAAGTTTACAAAAGAGTTGATCGTCATCTAGTATTGCATAGCTTGTGACAATCGGGTGTTGTTCATTTCACACACACTCATGCCTAATTACAATTCATGCTAAAATGATACAAGTGGAGTCATTTGTTGGTATGTGCTTCCAATGATTTCATTGGAAGCCCAACAATTTTTGTCAGGGCTTTGTCGCACTCAGCACTAGCACCTTCCAAGGAAAGGTTATTCTCTCATTATTTGTGTATGGTAGGGTTTTTTCTCGTACTTGCTTTTGCATCTGTTTTTTCTGGGCCGGTGTTAATTTGTTTATTTTTTCTTTGAGTGGTTTTGCCAAGTATTTGATGTAATCAGACCAGTATTGCGCAAAGGTTCCAGGACTGTACGAGAATACGAGCTCGGCTATTTTGATGTCCGTAAAACCTGCATCGTGTACGGCCTTACTTAGGCGTTGCTTTGTTCCAAATCTGTCCAGATCTGGGGCGCCGGGGGGAAGATAGTCTGGAATAAATTTTGTGGCGACATCAATGATGCTGCTAAAATACGGAACCGAGTCGCGTGCTCCGTGTACGGTGATTGCAAGGTTGCCGCCGTCCTTTAAGCAGCATTTTATGTTCTCAAGCACCCTGCCAGCATCGGGAAAAAAGAACAATGCGTACTGGCATGTCACTGCGTCAAACTTTTCATTAAAGTGTAGATTTTCCACATCAGCCAATACAAAATCTACGTTTGAGTTTCCATCTAACCATTTTTTAGCTATTTTTATTGCAGATATTGAGCTGTCTACTCCAACTACGTGGCCTGCGTGCCCTATTTTTGGGAGAATCTCGTTTATTACAATCCCCGTACCGCAAGCCAGATCAAGAACTTTGTGTCCTCGGCGCAATCGTGCTGCAGAAACAAGCTTGGTTGTGCTCTGAAATGGGCCTACTCTTTGCTTTGCCCATTTTTTGTGATAACGCGGCGCAATCTCGTTCCAAGTTTTGATTAATCTCTTTTTGTATTCTATAGATGTGGATTTTGAATTTGACAACTTGTACGAATAAGAAGAAACAGATTTTAATTGTATCATATGCATCGTGTGCATGGACGCAGGTATTAGGGAGTCAAAATTTAACGACATTACACATTTGGGAATCAGACTCGCAGTAGGCGTCATCTTCCTGGTGCACGGGATGGGCAAGTTCAACCCAGGTTTTACCGGATTTTTGTCAAACCTGGGACTGCCGGCAGAAATGCAGATACCAATCGCCCTCGCAGAAACTGTTCCAGGAATCTTGTTGATAGTCGGCGTCTTAAACAGAATCTCGTCATCGCTCCTGTCCATAATCATGCTTGGGGCAATATTTCATGTAAAAGACGCGGCCAGTCTCACTGGTGAGCGAGGCTACGAGCTAGATCTTATCTTGCTTGCGGCAAACCTTGCAATCATCACCATGGGCCCAGGCAGGATATCTGTGGCGCACGCAGTAAAGAAGCTGCCTAGATTTTTGCACTAAGTTTTTTTCTCAATTTTGCAATCATGATTGCGGGTGCAACAAGATACATTCCAGCATTGAGTAAAATTATGCCAATTCCGTAGCCCAGCATTTCTGATTCAGAGTCGATTTCAACGTAGTTGAGTATGGACAAGGTGGCCAGCATGGGTGTCAGGCCTACTTTGATTGCCTCTTTTAGGGCCGGATTTTGCCTCTCCCAGTCTGCCACCGTGGGCGAAAACGAGTAATAAACGGCATTAAATGCGTTCATAAATGAGGCGCCTGCTGTAGTTGAAAGCACCACACTATCTCGTACCTCCCTTAATAACTGGATTTGGGGGGCAAGCTCAGTGCCAAACGTTGCGGTAGCAATCAAACAGCCTCCCTTGTTTTTGTCTGCAGGCAAGTCAATTACCTCGCCGACATCCCCTATCTTGAAGGTGCTTACGACTTTGTCAAATTTTGGCAGGCCTGCATCAAAGTTGTTTTCTGAATTTGTGTAGGTGAGAATATAGAATTTGGTTGGTCCTTTGAGGACGATCTCTTTGAATTTCACGTTTATTGTTCCCGAAGTCATGTTGAATCTTCCAGTCGCATCTCTGACAAATGCCTCGTAGCCGTTGACGGTGGTGGTTTCTTCATTTAGGATTGTAAGGATGCCTTCATCGAGTGCCTTCTGGATTGATTTTTTGATTTCTGCTACATGATCAGCGAGTGAGGCACCGTTTGCTTCTTTGACTGAAATTGAAATGGCCGGGGTGAACCCGCCCACCCTTGTGCCCACAACTACGACGTCCGGTGTCTCTGGCGTTCTCTTTTGCGGTTCTTGAACGAACCATCCGGCTGGTGTTTCAAATGAAAATCCAAACTTGGTATTGCTGTATAGTTGTGGTGGCTGGTTTGGTTCTTCAGCTACGCGTTCAGGCTCACCCTGTTCAAGCAAATCAGGTATTTCTGAGCGCATCTTCACTTCAGCCTTGAGAATCTCCCCCTGTCCCCACTGGTATGGAATGTCGTTGGTGTAGTTTTTTCCGGTTTCCAAGTTTGCAATTTTGTCTAGCGTTTCATAGCTTGCAGCAGTAGCAAGGCGGCCGAACGCCGCATAATTTCGATCCAGATGTGGTGAGTCTTTATGTACAATAAAGAATTGTGAGCTTGCACTGTCTGGGTCCGCGCCCCTTGCCATAGATACAATTCCTCGCTTGTGTTTGATTGTGTTGAACTCACCTAGTATGGTGTATCCTGCGTCACCTGTCCCCCACTCCTCAAGCTTCTTGTACGCTCCAGGCTTTGTCTTTGGGTCTCCGCCTTGGATCATAAAGTCCTTGATCACCCTGTGGAAGACAGTCCTGTCATAAAATCCATGTTCGGTTAAATTAAGAAAGTTTTCTACCGTTCTTGGCGCATCAGCCGGAAACAGTTCTATCACCATGTCTCCTGATTGCGTGTGCAACACGACCACCTTATCTGAGATTTCCGTCTCGGCAAAAACCGGCACGCCATACACCACAAGACTACCAAAAATCAACAAGATCGCAATAAGAATAATTTTCAACGTGATTTCTTTTTTGGTCTTAAATAAAAGCTAATTGAATTGGTTTTTAACAAGTCAGTGTGTCGTGTTAAATATGGATCAGACCGAAAAAATTCAGACTCATTTGCTTTCTGTGTGGAAGGAAGAAAAAAAACTGTTTTCAAAAGGACGGGAGTGTATGTTCTTTCTTACTGACAAGCACATCATGTTCGTAACAAAAACCGAGGCAAATCCGAAATGGTGGAAGGCTGCAGTTCAAAGACAGATTCTCACCTTGATGAAGTCGAACAACACCATGCTTACACACGACGGCTATGATGAAAAAGATTTGATGGTTGATATGGAAAATGAAAAAAATGAGGAATATTCACTTGACCAGGTGGTGGATGTGGAGTCGCAAGAGAAACCTTGGGGTACGGTTTTGATGCTAAAGATCAAGACTCCCGAAAAAGAAAAAAGATTCCAGTTGTCGATTGTAAGGGACTGGGTGAGCTACCCCATCAAAGACGCTGTAAAGTTTCTCAAAGTAGATTGGACGCCGGTAGTCACATACATCAAAGATAGGATTGCAAAGTAAATTGGGTAAGGTATACGCAGTAGGTGTAGGTCCTGGATCGAGTAAATACGTCACAGATATCGTAAAAGAAGCCATACGTAACTCCGATGTCATAATTGGTTACAAATACACGTTGAACACTATTGAGCCCTTTCTTGGAGGAAAAGAAGTTCATGAAGTAACTATGAAGAATCAAGAAGAGACTTATCAAAAAATTGCAAAAACTCTGGGGGGTAGAAGTCTGTTAATCCCATTTACCGGCGACGTCAACTTTTCTGAATCCGAAGTGGTTGACAGATTGATTGAGATCTTTGGTGAGGTTGAGATCATACCTGGCATATCTTCGATTCAGGTAGCTGCGGCAAAGGCACGGGTTCCGCTAGACAAATCCAAGGTCATCACTATGCATGTGACCACTCCAATTGAGGACAAAAAGCTTGAGCTGCAAAAGGCTCTGCTTGACGGCCTTAGTGTGATATTGGTTCCCCGGCCGTGGCCGCGGGATCCCAAAAAACATTTTATGCAGTCCGAGGTTGCCACATACCTAAAGGCAAACGGATTCGACACTTCGGCATTGAGGGTGCATGTGTTCGAGTTCCTTACCACAGACAAAGAGACAGAGTTTGTAGGTACTGTGAAGGATCTGGAAGGCAAAGAGTTTTCTGATCTCTCAGTAATGGTGATTAACCAGTCAAAGCTGGAATCATATGTTAATTTTGAGGACTAGTTTAGTGGTGTCTTTGTTTTTTGGACTTTTGAAGAGTCTATGACAAATATGGTCATGTCCATCCACTGATAGTTTTCATCAAACAACCTGTAAAATCCTGGCTCATCAAAAGTAACACTCCAAGATTTACCGGGGGGTATCTCACCGCTGGAGATCTTGCCGTCGGGTGTAAACGTTTTGTGTCGTGAGACATAGTTCGCTGTGCCACTCTTGAGACTATGAGATGTGGTGTCCTCATTTACAAAAGTCAGCGTACTGCCTGGGTGTATTGTGAGCCTATCTTCAGAAAAATACTTGAAGCTGAATCCTGCTATTTGATCTTTGTAGGTTCTCTCGGCAGGGGTTGCAGCGCCCTTTAGAATCTTTATGGTGGTTGTAGTCTTCGTTGAAGTTTGGGCTTTCTGTGTAGTTACCTCCGAGACCTTTGCGGTGTAGATGAGTTTTGTAGCTGCCTTGTTTGCATCAGTTATGGTGCCTGTGATGGTGTAAATGGACTCGGTTGCAGTTTTGTCAACCAGTCTGCCCAAAATTCTTACATCAAACTCGTTTTTGGAGTCTGATGCGGTTGAAATAACCCTGAAGATTCTGCCGTCTCCAACTATGATGCCGTTAAAATCCGAAAGGCTGAGCTCCACATCATCAATTACAATCATGCCGCTTTGCAGGTTAAAACCAGAGGTGGTTTTTGTTTTGGTGGTAAGAAATAGAAGGTCAATGCTTGCGTCAGAGATCTGTGTGTTTGTTGTCGCAAAACCACTGCCTACAAGTGAGAATGCCTTGTTTGAAGCAAGTTGTGCGTGGGCGTCTTCTGATAAAATCAAGCCTGCGCCCAGCAAGATTGCGGCTAAAAACACCACGTATTTCATAATATAATCAAGAATTGATTTTGTTTATAATTTGCGAATGAATTATTTTTGTCAAAGCCCATAAATTTTCTCATTTAATGTTTATCTCCGAGAGGACGTCTGGGCCGGAGAAGGTCTCAATCATATACGCCTCAATTATGCCTCCCGCCAGCAACAAAGCTACCACAATACCAACCTCCATTGCAATGTGCTTCCATTGTGGCAGAATTGGAAGTTTTTTGAAGAGGGCCACAATCAATATGAAGCTTCGTGACATCGCAATAGAGTATGCCGCTAGTTCCATCAGCCCGAAGGGTGTTGCAAAGATCATTGCAATTGGCGGGATTTGTGCCAAAAGTGGTTCGGTCGTAGCCAATGCCGCAAAAGCAAAACCGGTGGAGAATGCAGAAAATATCCCCCATCCTACACCAAATCCGGGCACGAACATCGGCAAGGCGATCTGGGTGTTGTGTAAAAAGATCTCTATGCCGAAATTCTCCCCACGCAGCGCCTCGAGGAGTTTGTTGAATTCGTCAAGAAATATCTTGGCATCTTCTTCTGGAACCTCCATTTGAGCTCCAAGTGAAAAAGTTGCAGAAAAAACGGCCAAAAACACAAAGAAAAGTATGATTCTCTTTTTCAACACTGCCAGTTTTTGTGTTGATTATTTGAGCTGTTGCATTGCGGAGATTTAATTAAATCGTGATTTGTTGAAAGTTTGTCATGATAAGAGATTTGGGTGCTGCGCTAGATTTTGCTTTGAATCGCGGCTTTCAAATCCACCCGGACGCCCTGAAGCTGCTCGAACAGGTCAACGTTGAGGATCTTGAGCGAGTGATCAGGCAGGTAGTAAGGGAAAAGGAAAAGCAGCGGCTATATTTGATCTCGCAAAAGGATTTGGAGTCGTTTCTTGGCATAAAAGAAGACGAAGATCTTGATGACCACCACGAGATCCTCTTTGATCCCACTACAAAAATAACCTCTTCTGAAGGTGTGGAGGGTTTTACGGCTTTGTTTACAAGCAGATACACAAAACTCAAAAAAATAATGTCCAATCGCCCAGAAGCAAAAATGCTCAAGCCGATATCTGCAGCACTCACCCTCAAATCTAAAGACGACGTCTATGTTTGCGGGCTTGTTTCTGAGCGCCGAACTGACAGAAACGTCACGAAGGTGACCATAGACGACCCAAGCGGCTCAATTGAGACCGTTGTAATAGATGAGGATCTTCAAAAGACGGCCGCCATGCTGTTAATGGACCAGTTCGTGATGTTGAAAATAGTCGCAAGCAAAAATGGTGGATTTATAGTCAAAGACATCATACTGCCTGACATCCCGGATCATGTCGCAAACCGCTCAAGAACCGATACTTATGCGTTGTTTGTCTCAGATTTGCATATTGGTAGCAAGTTCTTTATGGAAAAAGAGTTCTTGGAGTTGATTTCTTGGCTGTCCGGACCGGATCCCATAGCACGCAAGGTCAGGTTTATTGTGATAGGTGGGGATGTAGTGGACGGAATAGGCATTTATCCAAATCAAGACAAAGAGTTGGTCGCTCTCGATTCTGCCGAACAGTTACGTTTAGTCTTTGAGATTCTGGACAAGATCCCAAAACACATCAAGGTGTTCATATCTCCTGGGAACCATGATCCTGGGAGGCGGGCTCTGCCGCAGCCGGCCATGCCAGCAAAATACAATCCCAATTTATGGGGTCGAAAAAACTTCTTTATGATCGGCAACCCTGCAATGATCTCGCTAAATGGCGTCAAGGTACTCATATTTCATGGCCAAAGCGTCGATGATATCGTAAAGACAACCCCAGGCTTGAGTTATGACCACCCAGCCAAGGTGATGCAATACCTCCTAAAGGCAAGACACCTAAGTCCCATTTATGGAGCCCAGACCCCAATGGCGCCCGAGTTGGAGGATCATTTGGTGATTGACGATGTGCCAGACATATTCTATACAGGACACGTGCACTATGTGGAGCTCGATTTGTACAAGAACATTCTGCTGGTAAATTCCGGAACTTGGCAGCAACAGACGCCGTTTCAGGCAGGTGTTGGGATTGTGCCCACTTGTGGTGTGGCGGTTCTAGTCAACCTGAAGACGTTCAAGGTCTACACCAAAAATTTTGCATAATCACTACAAAACATCCGCCAAAATTATGTCGTTTTGGAAGGCCTTTTTTACAGTTTCTGGTTGAACTGTCAGGTTGAACTTCTTTGTCCTCCCATGCATGCCTTGATGGATTATTTTGCCGGTGATAAGACCTGAAAGCTCGATGTCGCTGAGGATTTGTGTCGCCCTTCTTTGTGTGACCTCTTTTTGGCGTATAGTCTTGCATAGTTCCTTGTATGCGTGATAGACCTCCCCCGTTCCGCCACCGTTGGTTCTCATCACTGCCACAATAAGCAGTTTTTCATGAAGTGGGTATGCGTTCAGTGCGGTGATCTCTTTGTCTTCTTCCATTTTTTGTGCGGCCCGCCTTATGTGATCCTCGGTTACTGTTGTTGCCTGCTCTCTTTCTGCCAGCTCACCTGCCACCCGCAAGAGGTCGATTGCCCTCCTTGCGTCACCGTGTTCTTGGCCTGCCATTGCGGCGCAGAGATTAAGGGCTGCGGGATCCACCGTGTTGGCTACAAAGGCTTCTTTGATTCTGTCCGAGAGGATCTCTTTTATTTGGTCTACGGAGTAGTTTGTAAATACAATCTCCTCTTCACTGAGACTGCTAATGACTCGTGGGTCTAGCTTTTCTTTGAAATTAAGTTGGTTTGAGATTCCAATCAACGTCAAGGATCCCCCCGCCTTTAACCTCTCATTTGCTCTTGTGAGATTGTAAAGTATGTCTTTTCCGGTTTTTGAGGCAAGCTCTGCCAAATAATCTATTTCGTCGATTACAAAGATGGCATTTATTGAATTCTCTTTTATGGCATCTATGATTTTTGTGAACACGATGCTTATGGAAAGGCCCGTTGTCGGTAATTCCAAGCCTAGTTTTGAGCCCAAATTCACCAACAAACCGTAAATGGTTGTTTCGTCTTTGGCGTTGGCATAGAATAGTTTAATGGGAAAGTCGCTGTCTTTGACTCGTTTTTCAATTTTTGAGAGCACTCTTGAGACGACGAGTGTCTTCCCAGTTCCAGGTTTGCCATAAACTAGGAGGTTTGATGGTCTTGCTTTTTTTAGTATGGGTAAAAGGGCCTGAGTGATCTTGGCAAGCTCCTGATCCCTGTGTAGAATTGTCTCTGGTTCGAATTTTGTTTGTAGAACCTGCCGGTTTTTGAATAGTGTGGTTCCTTTTATTGCGTTTTCCAGTAATTTATCGACTGGGTCGTCTTGAGTCATGGTACCACCTTATTTGTAAAAGCCAAAGATAACATCATCAAACATATCATAATTTGACCTTTTGCTAGCAAGTGTAAAACCACCGGCAAAAGTCCATTTGAATTTGCCCTTCTTTTTTGCCAGATCTGGGTTTTTTCTTTCGGTTTTGATCTTTCTTAGTATCTCGACTGCGACAACCTTTCCATCTTTGATGGCAATTGCATCGGGCGACTTGCCCTGGAGGTCGACTACACGCCAACCTTGCGATTCCAACTCTTTGGTCTTTTCCCTTAATGCAGCCATGTGTTTTTCCTTACTGACCTTACGCATCACCTAAGATCACACACCCCTCATTATAAAATAGAGAGACACCATAATTTCCAATCATTATGTAAGTTAATGATATTGATTATCTTATCATTCATTCATTTTTGAAAAATTTTGAAAAGTAAAGAGTGGAAGGAAAGGTGTGTCTCTAGGTGAATATGAGGGGTGGGTTGACGGCGTTCACAACTAGTTAACATGATGTTAAGAAAGACAACGAAAAAGCCAATTTTGACCCCTTTATTTCCACTCCAGGCGTGAAGATATCTATTAACAATGTTAACAAGGTGGTTTTGACCCCTTTATTTCCACTCCAGGCGTGATTTTAACCGTGCCGGTTGAATGTGGCTGGGTTGAATTGTTAATAGAATAAAACTAACCATGCGTGGGCTAGGCAGTCAATGTTAACAACTCACTTAGTTAACAATTCTCACCGGATCTGTTCAATTGTTAACCTGATAACACGATCGATCACAATGGCCAGAAAAAGGATACGAATAGACCTAGAAGACTCGGACGGCGCAAAATACAACTTCAATATAGAAGGTAATATCACTAGAGACAAAGTCCTCAAGATATTCGAATTGATGAACCTCATGAATATAGAGGATCAGGAGGATGCCCCACAACTCGATTCGGTGGGGGCAAAAATATGGCATGTTGTGGATAAATACTTCCCAATGGGCAGTTTTACTTCAAACGAACTCCTAGAGAAATACGAAGATGAGTTCAACGAACCCATCAAACTGAGCGTAATTTCGACCTATTTGGCACGCTTTAACACCAAAGGCAGGATAAACCGCCTCCGTAACGGCAGAGAGTGGGTGTACCAACTGGCCAAAGTCCAACCGAGAACAAATTAAGAGATTGTAGCCCTTTTTAGGACCAACGAGTCATTTTGCAGGCTTATCTTCACATAGTCGCCCTTCTGAATGCCCAAATATTGCCTGAATTGCTTAGGAATGGATATGGTGCCCACGGCTGTGATCTTTACCAACTCTTCATTGTCTGACAGCATATAATAAATCAATAATTCAAGATATTTAGGTTTTTTTAATATATTAAAATTATATAAAAAACCATGAAAACTGGACAGAAAACACCCAAATCAAATGATCTTTGGCCCAGAAAAATCAAACAGTAACGGTTTTTTCCAACCCGCCCAATCTGGCCTTTCCCTTTTCTGTAATTCTGTATGTGAAGGGCTTTGTCTTGGTGTTCCTTTCCACAAGACCCTCCTCAAAAAGCCTCTTCATGAGTCTTGAGGTGTGCTCCCTACTCCTCCCTATTGTGACCTGGATGTCACGTGACGTCATCTCACGAGTCGTGATTAATCCCAACACATGTTCTGCCACCCCATTAAAGTCCATATTCGGCATTCTTGGCTTTTGGGCAGGCCTTTCAGGCTCTTTTTTGATCTCAGGACTCTCTTTTTTGGGCTCAATTTCGACCTTTTTCTCCAAAACAGCCTCCGGCACACCCAAGACCTCCTTTGGAACCTCCTTTTCCTCTAAACCGAGCGCATCCAGGCGTATTTTCATATCTATTAACTGCCTTTCATAGTATTCTAGGCGTGAGAGGTAGGCCGGATCCGTAGTTTTTTGGATCGAAAAAGCCTTGATTTTGTTATAGACAACCATGCCAATGACCCCGACGACAAAAGCAATTATCACACTCGCAATGACTGGGGGGTCGGGAATCTCTATTATCATCACGTTAATACCAAAAATAATGTGATTTATTGTGATAGGCCAACATAATTTCACATTTTACATCATTGACTATGTCATGCGCAATCACATCAACAAAAAACCGAACATCCAATTGTCGTGATGTGTCACATTCCAGACGCCTGACGCACCAATTTGTCAATGACATTTAGCACCTGTTCTTCCCTTTCTGGGAAAACATCACTATCTTTTATCACAGAGATCTGTTCGGCAAGCCTAGATATCACATCAATGTCATCTGGAAGCAGAATTCCAAGGCTGCGAAGCAGAACTATGGTATAGTAGAAGCTCATCAACTTGTCGCGAGACTGGGCGACTTGCCTGAAATAAGCACCTTTTGAGACCCCAAAATCAAACTCGGAGAGATTTTTCCTATGTAAAATAATTTGAATTTGTCTTTCAGTAAACAGTGATTTTTTGATAATTCGCTTCATAATATTATTAAAATTTGAATTACCAGACTCCGCCATAGCTATACAAATTTGTATACCACATCCCAATTAAACTTTAAAACAGTTCATGTAAACCACACTCATGGCAAAAGTGGAGCAATACCTCAACACGAGACGAAAAAAATCACCGCTTCTCTTCGTCCTGATTGATTCCGAGGCCTCTAAACTGGCAGAATCTGCCAAACTTGCAAAAAATGTGGAGAGGTTGGGCGCCGCAGCCATACTTGTAGGCGGTTCCTCGGCAACCGACCAATTAGAGATGACCCAGGTTGTAAAAACTCTGAAAAAATCAGTAAAAATTCCAATAATTTTATTCCCAGGCAACGTCACTGGCGTCGTGCCCAACGCAGACGCCATTCTGTTCAGCTCGTTATTGAATTCAGAAAATCCCTACTACATAACTCAGGCACAAGCACTTGGCGCACCAAATGTCCTCAAATTCGGCCTAGAACCACTCCCTACAGCATATATCATAATAGGTGAGGGGACAACCGCCTGGTTTGTGGGCTCCGCGCGGGGCATCCCATTTGAAAAGGCCGGAATTGCGGCAGCCTACTCCTTGGCAGCACAATTTCTTGGAATGAGGTTTGTTTATCTGGAAGCCGGCTCTGGCGCAAAGCAGAGCGTCCGCCCCAAAATGGTTCAGGCAGTCAGAAAGGTCTACAAAGGCTTTCTGATCGTGGGTGGAGGAATTCGGGACTCTGCCACAGCCAAGGAACTCGTCAAAGCCGGGGCCGACGCGCTAGTCATCGGAACCATGCTTGAACAAGAAAAAGACAGCCTAAAGAAACTAGCCGAAATAGCAAATAGCATCAAGAGCGCAAGGAAGTGACATGTCGGAAAACACGGCAATCTCCCGCCTCAAGGGAGTGGCGATGCCAGATTACTATCTAAATTATTACTCTGATCTCTCCGAACAGACCAATCGGATTTTTGAAAAGGCAGCAGAGGCCAAGTCGACACTCGTTGATTCATCCGGAATAATCGAGCCGAAAATCGCATTTGATCTTGCGGATCGCGTTGCAAAGATGCATGACATCGACATTGCAGAACCGCTCAGGCAACTACTCAAAACCAAAGGGAAGGAACTGGCAGCACTCGAACTCTCAAAAGACATAGCTCTTGGGAAATACCACCCACCAGAGACCCCACTGGAAGAAAAACTAGACAATGCCGTAAGGGTCGGCCTTGCCATAGTTACCGAAGGCGTCACCATCGCGCCGCTGCAAGGAATCTCTGAGGTGACGATAAAGAAAAACAGAGACGGCTCTGATTACCTCTCCGTATCAATCGCAGGACCAATGCGATCGGCGGGGGGAACCGAGTCCGCAGTAACCATGCTAATTGCAGATCACGTCAGAAAAGTGGCAGGGCTCTCAAAATACCAGGCAAACTCCTTTGATGACGAAACAGGAAGGTTTGTCGAAGAATTGCGGGTCTATGAAAGGGATATTGGAAATTTTCAGTACCACGTCCAAGACGAAGACATTATCACGGTAATCTCGAACCTTCCAGTGGAGCTTGATGGAGTAGACACAGATCCAAACGAGGTCGTAAACCACAAAAATATGGCAAGAATCAAAACTGATCGCGTCCGGGGAGGCGCCCTCAGAGTACTAAATGACGGCCTAATAGGACGCGCAAAAAAACTACTCAAAAGAATCGAGCTGTACCAACTCGATGGGTGGGAATGGCTCAATCAGCTAAAGGGCGGTGTTCAAAAAGGTGACGAGGAGGACTCGGCAGCAAAAAGGCTCAAGGAGGTCATAGCAGGAAGATCGGTTCTGTCAACACCAAACCGACTGGGAGGCTTTAGGCTCAGATATGGAAGGGCGTGCAATACAGGATTTGCGTCGGTTGGAATCCATCCCGTAGTGGCAGAGATACTTAATCACACCATTGCGGTTGGCACTCAGATAAAACTTGACGTTCCAGGGAAGGGAGCAACGGTCGCCTTTGTCGACTCGATTGAGACGCCAATTGTGCGGCTCAAAAATGGCGACGTCGTGAAAATCCAGAACGTGGAACACGGCATCAAAATCAAGAACGACATTGAAAAAATACTCTACTTGGGGGATATACTGATCTCGTTTGGCGACTTTCTTGAGAACAACGCACAGCTTATTCCGTCAGGGTATGTGGAAGAGTTCTGGGCCGAGGAGCTTGCGCAAAAAGCCACCAAGTATCCAGAACTGGGTGAGTTTACCAATAGGACGCCGTCCCTTGAGGAATCACTCCACCTATCATTAAATTTTCAAATCCCACTGCACCCAAAATACCTGTTTTACTGGGAACAAATAACCATCGAAGAGCTGGACCGTCTCCTCCACCCAATCGCAATAGAGGAATCCACGATCAAATACCAAAAAACAGTCAAACCGATTCTGGAAAAACTCGGGGTTCCACACCAAGTCTCAGGCCAAGAACTGTTGCTTGGCCCAGAAGAATCACAGATCTTCTACCAACTCTTGTTTTCAAACCCGATCAGGTCGGCTGAATCTGTACCACAAACCATTACAAAATCGACTGGCATCATCATTAGGCCCAAATTCTCCACCTCGATTGGGGTGAGGATTGGAAGGCCGGAAAAGGCTGCACCACGACTCATGAAGCCCCCCGTCCACACGCTGTTTCCAGTTGGAGATAAGGGCGGCAGCATGCGTGATCTGCTCAAGGCAAGCTCAACCCCAGACTTTTACTGCAACATATACAACAGAATCTGCAAAAACTGCAACGAACCATCGGTTAGTATCAAGTGCCAAAAATGTGGCAATAAAACCACAACCGAGTACATCTGTCCTCTCTGCAGAGCCTCCCTCGATTCCAACTTTTGCCAAAAATGCAAAAAAAAGGCCTCGACACATTCATTCAAACCATTCCCCCTCAAAGACCGAATAATTACTGCTCAGCAGCGCACAGGAATCAGGGTTCAAGAGCCATTCAAGGGTGTAATGGAACTCATCAACCAAGACAGAATTGCAGAACCGTTGGAAAAAGGCCTCATCAGACAATACTATGATCTTACGGTCTTCAAAGATGGCACCGTACGATTCGATGCGACAAATTCACCACTGACTCATTTCAAGCCGGCATGGATCGGCACGCCGATTGAAAAGCTCTACAAGCTTGGCTACACACATGATATGGACGGAAAACCTCTAGTCAGCTCAGACCAAATCGTTGAAATCAAGATGCAGGATGTAATAATTCCGCATGAAAGCGCCAAATACCTAGTGCAGGTCTGCAAGTATGTCGATACCGAGCTCGAAAAACTCTATGGCAAAGCGCCTTTTTACAACGTCAAAAACACGGACGAACTGATAGGCCACCTAATTATCGGCCTTGCCCCGCACACGTCTGTTGGGATTGTGGGAAGAATCATCGGCTATACAGACACCCATGTCTGCTTTGCAACTCCAAACTGGCATTCGGCAAAACGACGAGACGCAGACGGCGACGCCGACTCGATAATGTTGCTCATGGACGCCCTGTTGAATTTTTCAAGGCAGTTTCTCTCTGACAAAATTGGCGGTCTCATGGACGCCCCGCTTTTGATCCAACCAATAGTCCTGCCCCACGAGTCGCAGCCGCAGGCCCACAACTTTGAAGTTACAAAGAAGCTACCACTCGAATTCTTTGAGAACACACTGCAAAGAAAAAAGGCCTCCGAAGTGTCATGCGTCGAGATCATAAAATCGCGACTTGAGACAGGATCAGAGTTTTACGGATATTACTTTACGCACCCCACCACAACACTGACCACATCAAGGTCGCGCAGTGCGTACTCAACTCTCGGCTCAATGCTAGACAAATTCGACATGCAGATAAGAAATGCAGAATTGATAAACGCAGTAGACGCAAACGAGATCGTCACCAACGTCATCACCACACATCTGGTACCAGACATAATCGGAAATTTGCGCGCATATGGCAGGCAGAAATTCAGATGCACGTCGTGCGGCAGAAAATACAGGCGGCCGCCACTGCTCCGGCGCTGCGTCTGCGGCAACACCCTGATACAGACAATCACCCGACCATCAATCGAAAAATACCTCAGACTTGCCAAAAGGCTGACTGAAAAATACGAAGTTGGGCCATACATCAAAGGGCGAATAGCCACACTGGCAGACGAAATAGATTTGGTGTTTGGTAAAAGAAAAGGCGACCAGCTGCTTCTTACAGACTACTAGCGGAGCTTTACATACTCGTAAGCGCCAAGCTTGTTGTCAAAACAGTAGTGCACCTTCTGGTAGTTTTTTCTGAATGATTTGACTTTGGCCGCAAGCTTCTTTGGATCTTTTTTATCAATAACTACATTTTTTATGTAGTCAGCGATCTCTTTCATTTCGGATTCTTTCATACCAAGTCTTGTTATCTCGGAGACCCCAAGCCTTATGCCGCCTGGGTGGAAATAGTTTCGGCCAGCCTTGATGTCTCCCGGTATCAACTGCCTGTTGACAATTATGTTTGCTTTTTCAAGGTCGGCCTCGACTTTGCCGCCGTCTGAATAATCCAAGACGTTGACAGCTATCTGGTGTGATTGGGTGAACCCGCGTTTTTCGCCAAGCACTTTGAAGCCCTTCTCGTTTAGTGCCACTGCAAGCGCCTTTGCATTTTTGATCACCTGCCGTGCATAGTCTTTGCCAAACTCAAGGGCCTCGGCAAACGTGATTGCTTTTGCCGCCATGTGGTGTATATGATGGCTCGAAGTAAGGCCTGGGAAGGTAGCCTTCTTTATTGCGTCACCGTACTTTTCATACGCCAGCACAAGGCCCCCCTGCGGGCCAAACAGTGTCTTATGCGTACTCATGGTCATGGTGTCTGCGCCCTCTCTTAGTGGATCTTGGAACTGGCCGCCGGCAATGAGGCCTGCGACGTGGGCAGCGTCATAGTTTATGTGAATGTTGTGGCTTTTCAGAAAATCCGACAGCTCCTTTACTGGATGTGGGAACAAAAACAGCGAGCCTCCAAACATTGCCATCTTGGGAAGGCGGCCTGCTCTCTTGAGCTCCTCTATCTTTTCTTTTGTCTTGTCCACATCTATTGTCATCTCGTCTGCATCAAACGGATAAAACTCGACATCGAGTCCGTGGACAAGGCCTGCTGTGCCGGAGTGCTCCTTTTTGCCGTGTGATATGTGGCCGCCTGCAGGGATGGACGGCGCTATCATTACATCGCCAGGGTTTGTAAACGCGGAATATACTGCAAGATTTGCCACAACGCCTGAAATAGGCCTCACATCTGCAAACTCTGACTTGTATAGCTTTTTTGCTAACTCCATGCACTGGATCTCCACTTTGTCGATGTAGATGCAACCAGCATAAACGCGCTCGCCAGGCCAGCCCTCTGCGTACCTGTTACCAAAATCAGAAAGCAACGCCTCGCGGACTGCGGGACTTGGGACGTTTTCACTCGCAATTAGGGGAATGGAGTGTTCGAACCACTTGTTGTGCTTGACCAGATCTGCCAGAATTTTTTTGTAGGAGTTTTTGTATGCGGATTTAGCCATGTTTTCCCAGTCTGTCGTCCCAATTTAAAACAATATTCCAAAAATGTTCATTCTGCTTGAGATGCCGCGCCCAAAAAATTTGCAAAGTATAAAAAGGGAAAAGAAAAATTTCCTTCGTTATGAGTATTCAGGGACCAAAAGGCACACTACCTGTAGTTTTGCTTAAAGAGGGCGCAACAGAAAGCAAAGGCCGAGAAGCTCAAAAAAACAATATCGCGGCAGCCAAAATAATTGCAGAAATAGTACACACAAGCCTCGGTCCCCGTGGCATGGACAAAATGCTAGTTGACACGCTGGGTGACGTCACCATCACAAATGACGGCGCAACAATTCTCAAAGAAATAGATGTCCAGCACCCCGCAGCAAAGATGTTGGTTGAGATCTCAAAGACAACAGACACCGAGGTCGGAGACGGCACCACGTCTGCAGTCGTTCTGGCAGGAGCTCTCCTCGAAAACGCTGAGTCTCTTCTGAACCAAGATGTGCACCCGACAATAATTGTGGACGGCTACAGAAAGGCTTCAAAAAAAGCATTACATTATCTAAAAGAAATCGCAGAGGAGGTTTCTGCAAGCGACAAATCAATTCTGCTAAAAATCGCAAAAACATCAATGCAGACAAAACTCGTCAGAAAGGAATCGGATCACTTGGCCGAGCTTATCGTCAAGGCGGTAGTTGCCGTCGCAGACAAAGAGACAGGGAAATTCACAGTGGACCAGGACGACGTCAAAGTAGAAAAGAAGGCAGGAGGTTCGATGAAGGACTCGATTCTTGTCGAGGGGATTGTCTTGGACAAAGAAGTAGTTCACAGTGGAATGCCAAAAAAGATCTCCGATGCGAAAATCGCTCTGATTAACACAGCGCTTGAGATTGACAAGACCGAGTTTGATGCAAAAATCAACATATCGAACCCGCAACAAATGAAGACTTTTCTTGACGAAGAAAACAGAATGCTAAAAAACATGGTAGACAAAGTGGTCGCCTCAGGCGCAAACGTGCTTTTGTGTCAAAAAGGAATCGATGACATGGCACAGCACTATCTAGCTAAAGCGGGAGTTCTCACAGTAAGACGTGTAAAGGAAAGCGACATGGCAAAGCTTGCAAAGGCAACGGGTGCACGAATTGTCACAAACTTGGACGACCTCTTTGAAAAAGATCTCGGCTCTGCACAGCTGGTCGAAGAAAGAAAGATCGAAGAAGACAGATGGGTCTTCATCGAGGGCTGCAAGAACCCGAAATCCGTGACACTCCTTCTGAGGGGCGGCTCGCAGCGAGTCGTCGACGAAGTGGAGAGATCAGTACACGACGCAATCATGGTTGTAAAAGACGTCATGGAAAACCCTTCAATCGTTGCAGGCGGTGGCGCACCAGAGACATACGCTGCCACCAAGCTTCGAAGCTGGGCAAAATCACTAGAAGGCCGCGAACAACTGGCAGCGGAAAAATTTGCTGATGCGCTTGAATCAATACCACTGACGCTTTCGGAAAATGCAGGAATGGATCCAATTGACACGCTGACCAACCTTCGCTCAAAGCAGCTAAAAGGAGAAAAATGGACAGGCATCGACGTCATGAAAAGCAGGGTGGGCAACATGAAAACAAGCGACATCATAGAGCCGCTGGCAGTCAAAAACCAGATCGTCTCTGCAGCAACGGAAGCAGCATGCATGATCTTGCGAATCGACGATGTCATCGCAATTGCCAAATCTGCAGCGCCCCCAGGCGGTCCAGAGGGCGGGATGCCCGGCATGGGAGGCATGGGCGGAATGCCGGGAATGGGCGGCATGGGCGATATGGGCATGGGCGAGATGTAGCCTGACACATCAAACGTTTATTTGCTAACAATTTTTACAAAACACATTGAGTGGGGCAACTAAGATCCTCAACGGAGTCAAGTACGGATACCTCGTGGCGTTTTTTGCGCTGCTGTCTGGCATCTTTTATCCATTCATCCAGGGAGGCACGCTAGACTACACAATCATCGGAATCATAGTCCTGTTTGTGGGACTTGCGGGCGGCATTCTGGTCTACAAGGCGTCCACATCAGACAAAAAAAGAGGAATGTACCTAGGTATTGGATTCGGTCTGATTGCGGTCTCGCTTTTTTACATACTACAGCTTACGGGCAGGCCGCTAGCTTAGACGTCAAAATACAGGTAGAACTCGTGCGGGTGGGGTCTAATTGAGATCTCGCGGTGATCTTTTCTTCCAAGCTCGATCAGCTTGTCGATTACATCGTTGGAGAAGATCGGGTTGAGGAACTTGCGGTCGCTTTCGAGCTCATCTAGTGCCTCGCCCAGATTGGCAGGGACCGTCTTGATGCCGCGTTTTATTCGCTCCTCCTTTGTCATTTTGTAAATGTCTTCTAGTACTGGGTCGCCCGGATCCATCTTCTTTTTTATTCCGTCAAGGCCTGCAGCAAGAACTGCCGAAAACACCAAGTAAGGATTTGACGACGGATCAGGCGCCCTATACTCGAATCTCTTCAAGTAGGAATATTTTTCACCCCTGAAATGCTCCGGCACTCTTATTGCTGCGGATCTGTTGCTTGGACTCCACGCAATATAGACTGGGGCTTCGTAACCTGGAACCAGTCTGTGATACGAGTTTGTAGTCGGGTTTGTGATGGCGCACAAAGCTCTCGCATGGTTGATAATGCCACCACAAAAGTAACGGGCAGTCTGACTTATCTCGTCTTTTTCATCCTTGTCATAGAAGGCGTTTTTGCCGTTCTTCCACAAGCTGACGTTTGTGTGCATTCCGGAACCGGCATCCATTGAAATCGGTTTTGGCATCATTGTTGCTACCTTGCCAAACTTTTGGGCGATGTTTCTTGCCACGTATTTGTAAGTCTGGGCTCCGTCTGCGGCGTTTGTCAGATAATCGTATTTGATGTCTATTTCGCACTGCCCAGCCGTTGCGACTTCGTGGTGGTGGTTGTCGCATAAAATCCCAAAATACTCGTTTAGCACATCGACGCACTCGTTCCTAAATTCTGTCAGCGTGTCGGAAGGCGTGCTGGGGTAGTACCCTTCTTGTAAGCCCATGGGATATCCTGTCCCCTCCTGGTTCCATGGCGCCTCCTTGGACTCTATAGAATATGACTGGCCTTTGTATGGGGTGAGGACATCCCACTGCACCTTGTCAAATACGAAAAACTCTACTTCTGGGCCCCAATAGCTGAAATCAAACCCCTGCGTCTTTAGGTATTCTTCTGCTTTTTGCGCTATGCCTCTTGGGTCTCGCTCAAGGCGCCCCCTGCCGCGGCCCCAATATATGTCGCAAATAAGTCTGGCAGTCTTTTTCTCAGTCATCCATGGTATGATTGCAAACGTGTTGGGGTCTGGTTTGAGCACTAGATCCGAGTCATCAACACTTGTGAATCCAACAATCGAGGAGCCGTCAAGCTTTGGCAGGCCGTCCTGCATCTGGTCCGGCGTAAAGGTGGCGGCCGAAATGGTTGTGTGGTGGTACCTTCCAGGCAGGCTTGAAAACTGCAGATCGATGAATCTTATATTCTCATGTTTTATTTTTGCAAAGACCTCGTCAGCAGAATATTTGATCTGAGTTGTTTCACCGTGAATTACTTTGTATGGCAAGTCAGTACCTTCATGTTTACACGAAAAATCCCAGCATTTAAGGATTAATACTTGTTTTTGGCAGCTGGTTGCTAGCCAGACTGGCATCTCAATGGAGGCAAGAATTATCAATCTCTGACATCCTAACAGAGTCAGGACAAGGCTTTGTCAGAAACAAAAAAAATTGATCTAAATTCACTGTATTCGGTACTAGTCCGAGAAATTGAAAACGAGCAGGTTCAAGAAATAGATAGGGCGTTTTACACATCACTTTCGGAATATCTGGGCAAGCTAAAAAGCGAAGGATATGACGGCATAGAAAACAAGATAAAAAACAGGCTGGTTGAGCTTATAACCCAAATAACCTCACTCCTCCTCAAAACGCGGATAGAAAAAAGCCAAACCGATATGGATTTTACAAACCTCCTTGACGAAGAAAAATACATCCTTGAATCCCAGCAGGAACTCCTAGAAAGAAAAGAGATGATTCTTTCAGCCACGCTAAACGGCAGAACCAAGCTCCTCGAGTCAGTTTCCAAAAAACACAAGGTCAAGCCGATCACTGTCCGCTTTCTGAAGGACTTTGACCAGTTTGTTGGAGCAGATTTTACAAAATACGGCCCATTCAAGGCAGAGGATGTTGCTACAATACCAAACGAAAACGCCCAGGCACTAATCTCAAAAAACATCACAGTGAAACTGAATCTCCAAGAATAATTATTAGACCATCCACACAATGAAAAAGGATGTCGCACCTCGATGTGGACGTAATTGACTTCCTCTTGCTCACCGTATATCCAGTGACGGCGCTTTTCATTGTGGAGATAATCAGCCGCGCAGCCAAGCTTGCAAGCTGGATCAAACTGTGTACACAAGGTGCAGTCGCCGTCGGGTTTGCAGTAGCATATGTTACCCTGATTACTGCACACTGGCTTACGTCGTTGGTGCTTGTGGCGCTTGCTATCGCACTTTTCTACCAAGCAAGGCTTTCAAAAATAAAACCTGGCAAATCGGTCTACTGATCTTTGAATCTGCCGAACACTTTGCCCAAAAAGCCACCCTTTTGTCCCCGAATCACCTTTTTTTCACCAAACCGCTTGGCTCGAATCGATGTTAGCTTGACGCAGCGGTGCTCCTCTGGCAACCTGTGTTCTGAACAAAACTGATCTTTGCAATAATTGCACTCAAAAGGAAGATCAGTTTTGTTGCCGCAGTACGCACAATCTACTATTTTCACTAATTACGTTGTACACCCACCAGTAATAAATTGTTAAACTGCTAGCAAAAACATAAAACCACTCTCAAATCAGAAACTGTAATGCTCAACGGCAAAGTTGCAATAGTGACTGGTGCGAGTAGTGGAATAGGTCACGCCACGGCGCGCGCACTCTCAAAGGCTGGCGCAAAAGTAGCTATAGGTGCAAGACGCACAGACAGGCTCGAAGAACTCAAAAACGAGATAACAAAAAACGGCGGCGAAGTTCTCACTCAAAAACTAGATGTAACAAAAAAATCTGACTGTGACGCATTTGTCGACGCCGTGGTAAAAAAATGGGGCACAGTAGACATCTTGGTAAACAATGCCGGCCTGATGCCACTGAGCTTTTTCAAAAATCTCAAAGTAGACGAATGGGATCAAATGATTGATGTCAACATAAAAGGTGTTTTGTATTGCACAGCTGCAGCCATTCCTCACATGCTTGCAAAAAAATCTGGTCACATAGTGAATATATCGTCAGTCGCAGGCCGCATCGTCTTTCCAGCCGGATCTGTATACTGCGCAACAAAGCACGCAGTCACCGCGCTCAGCGAGGGCCTAAGACAAGAGTTCAGCCAGCGTGCAAACATCCGCGTCACCTGCATTGAACCTGGAGTGGTTGCAACAGAGCTCACAAACACCATAACTGACGAATCACTCAAGTCCTTTGTAGAGATGTCAAAAAAGATGGAATCCCTCAGATCCGAAGACATTGCAAACGCAATAATATACGCAGTTGAATCGCCTCCACACGTCAACGTAAATGAGATCCTAATTAGACCAACAACACAAGAACGCTAAATTGCAACAAATTCTCATCCTCGGAGGCGGTTTTGGGGGCCTTGCAGCAGCAAACGAGCTTAGGGCCAACCTGCCAGACGACATCAAGATAACAATCCTCGACAAAAAAGACTATTTTATGATGGATCTGGTGAAGCTGTGGATCATAAAGGGCACAAGACAGTTTGAGACCTCAAAGAAGCCACTGCAGTCGGTGACAAGAAAAGGAATCGAGTTCGTCAACGAACAAGTAATCTCAATTGATCCTAATAATAAAAAAGTCAAGACAGCAAACAGAGATTTTCACTATGACTATCTGATAATTGCACTCGGAGTCGAGCTTGACCCACAAAAAATCCCAGGCCTTCGAGAAAACGCAATGATTCTGTACGACATCGAAGACGTACCAAAGATCCGACAAAAAATACTGCAAATGAGGTCAGGCCGCCTTGCATTTACCATAACCGGAATGCCCTACAAATGCCCGCCAGCCCCCTTTGAGGCAGCGCTCATCATCAACACCATGCTAAAGGATCTCGGCGTGCGTGACTCGGTACGCGTGGATTTTTACAGCATAGGTGCAATCACACTTCCTGCGGCAGGCCCAGAAGTAAGCAAGCAGTTGCTAGACATTCTAGAGTCAGAAAAGATCGCATTCCACGGAAACTGCAAAACTATCTCAGTTGAGCCTGGAACAATCAAGTTCGAAGGAGGTAGAGAAGAAAAATTCGACTTGCTCATTGCGGTGCCGCCACACAAAGCACCAAAGGTGATCTACGACTCGGGGCTTGCCCCACAAGGTCAGTTCATTTCAGTAAAGCGCGACTGCAAGACTCCATTTGAAGGTGTATACGCAATAGGTGATGTGACAAACATGATGGTCACAGACAAGCTCGCAGTACCAAAGGCCGGAATATTTGCAGAAGGCGAGGGTATTGCTGTAGCTCAGGACATAATTGCGCAAATTAAAAAGCAGCAAACAAGCTTAATCTTCGAAGGTAGGGGAGGATGCTTTGTTGAGATGGGAAACACGGCAGGCTACGTTTATGTAGACATGTTTGCACAACCAAACCCGATAACCCGACTCGACAAACCCGCAGAAGAACACATGCAGGAAAAAGAGGCCTTTGAGAAAGAAAGACTCCAAAAATGGTTATGATTCTTTTTTCTTCTCTTTTGAGATGTGATCCAGCAACGCCTTGAGATCCGGCTGCAAGTCGGTTGCATTTTTTGCCATGTCTAGTTTTTCCGGAATGCTCTTTTTGAAATCCTCTGCCTCCATTTCTATTCTCAGCTTTTCTTTGCAGTCGGTGTGGTCATCATCAGTCCCAGAAATTTTGTGGCAAATAGAGCAGATCTTCAATGACTCTTTACACATTCAGACAATTTAATAATTTCACGATTTTCCCACCATGTGAGGGGCCGTCGTCTAGTTTGGCTATGATGCTAGCCTGGGGTGCTAGAGGTCGTGGGTTCAAATCCCACCGGTCCCACCTTATTACGGGGGAATAGTTAGGATTGATATTTTGCACTTTGGGCGTATTTTCATCCTTTAATTATGACCTAGGTACAATTACTTATTTACATGAGAATTGGGTATTATTCGAATTAAAAAATGAGTAATTATCTAGCTTTTTGAAGCGATTCTACCAAGATACTGCAGGGCATAATCATAAAAATTGTCCCCTCAGCCTGGATGTCTCCTTGATGCTCATCAGTATCTTGTGGGATACGGCACCTGATTCTGTTCTGTGACCGTTTGTTATCTTTCTGATTATGACGTTTGGACGGATCTGCCTCTCTGCGGCATTGTTGTGCCATTCTGTTTTAGTATCAAGAAAAGTAAATAACATGTCTTTTTCTCTTTTGAGCCTCTTGACAAGCCTGATGCAGTGAGAATCTGAACATTTTTTGGTGATCAGCCTGTTCGCTCTTTTTGCAAGATTTTCCTTTGCATGGAGTCTTTTTGTCCTGCCCAAGCTTGCAGCTGTATGTGAGTCATGCAGTATTCTCTTGAGCATCCTTGCAAATGCAACAAACTCTGGTCCCGGATTCTTGTACTGGATGGTGTCGCCAAGCTCTCTGGTATAGTAGATGTGGCACCTCTGGTGGGTCTTTCCAACACCATTCCATGCAGACCAGGAATCACTTGTAACGTTGCCGTCGTAATCCCTGAGAACCTTTTGCGGGACACAAGATCTCCTTGAGCGGTCGACCTCGTATACTGCAGTCCATCTGCCTACAAACGCCCACAACCAATGGTTCTTGCCGTTGATTCTCCAGCTGGTCTGGTCGCCATGCATATTCTTCTCCGATTTGAGCTCGTCAATCATATGTAGGTATCGTGGTCCAAATGCGCAGGCAACCTTGAACACTGCATGCTTTACTGCCGATTCGGTAACATCAAGGCACAAGAGCATCCTGAATAGCTCCGATATCTTCTGGTATGAGAGCCCAAGCATCTTAAGGGAGATTGCAAGCACCATCAGCCTCAGGCCGAACCTCTGGCTTGGCAGCACGTCATGGACAGGAGCTGACACCTGCGTCCTGTAGTTTCTGCAGTATCTTGGAATGATTCTGTACCTTGTCACTATTACCCTTGCAGGAACTATATCCTCGACAATCCTCTCGTAGGAGTCTTAGGTCTTAAGTGGCGGCTTCCGCACCTTGCGCATTCCCTGCTGTCTATTGTGATGTTGGCGTCGATGCGGTCTGGTTTTTTTCTTGCCTTACCTTCGTGACCATTTCTTCTTCCGGGCTTTTTGTGTCGGTGTTCTGTTCGACTGCTGTCATTCCTGTCAGGTTTTGCGCCAATGTTTCTTGCCACAAGGGCGGATACGGTCTACCTTAGCATGGCAAGCTCTTCCTTTAGCTGCATGTTTTCTTCTCTGAGTTGTCTGCTCTCTTCCTCTAAAATGTTGCAACGATTACGGAAATACTCGTGGTCACTTTCATTATTCAATGATGGTTTAGCGGTGCCATCTGATCAGAAGTGTATCGGTCAAAAATATGCGATCATGGATAGGAAAACTTCAAAACGGTAACCTGTTACTGTTTTTTTAATTTTTTAATCATAGACCATTCAGAATCTTCGTGGATTTTACTAAAAGATGGACTTACTGATGCTTGGTACTTTGTTTTTTGTTTTGAGAGGTTTTTTTGTGCAACTTCCTTTTCTTTTGGTGTCATTGTTACATTATGTAATACCAATTGAGCAATTCGTACGCCTGGATATAGTTGGATCGGGGCATCACCAAGATTGGTCAATTCAAGTGTAATTATACCTGCATAACCAGGATGAACCAAGGTAGCTGTTGCAATAATCAAACCTAATCTCCCCCAAGAGGAACGACCGATTACATAACCCGTTAGATCTACAGGAAGTTTAACATATTCAAATGTACTCCCTAATACAAACTGCTGTGGATGAAGAATTATTTTTTCTCCTATTCCGACATACATTTTTTCTTGATATTCTAAAATTTTCTTTTTTATTTTATGTGCAGGATTTAAAGGATCTAATGAATCAAATTTTGCACGTTTTACAAGAATAAACTCAGTCCCTAATCTTAGATCAATACTTCCCTCCTCGATTTGTTTTTCTGGATTTATCAATGGAGTTATGACTAATTTTTCAGTGATCTTTGTTGTAGGTTTCAATCGTTCAAAAATTTCATTTCTGGAAGGAATGTTTCTATTATCAATGGTTTCGTTACTCATCTCTTATGTTTTCCCTTTTTTTGAATAAGACTTTTTAACATTTTATCTTGCAAAACGCTAGTTTCTATAGAACGTAATACCATTGAGTTGATAGTGTTTTCTGCTTCGTCTATTTCCGACCTCTTTGTGGATTTGTATTTGCCTCCCTTCATCCAAGTCATTTTGTAAATCATACCTGCGTTAAGTATTGAGATGATGTTAGCAGGTTTACCGTCTTGAATTTCGCAGGGAGGAATAATTTCTTTTAATTTATTTAATAATTTTGGTACGTCATTACCAAAAGCTGTTGTTTTATATTCAACACTTTTCATCTCATTGTTTACTATTTTGATTATTTGTGTTTTAGCTAATTCGATGTATTTCAATGCAAGTGAATAGGGGGGCGTTTTAGGATAGTCGGTGTCCTTAAGATAATTCTTTATTCGTTCAATTATTTGTGTCACGTCATCTTTGGTGTCATCATCTGTAAGACTCTCAATAAATTTTTTCTTTGTCATTTCATCCAAAAGCATTTCTAATCTATATTTTGGAGGTGGGTGATCATCTGATGCTGTAGTAGGAAGAAACATAGAAAGGGTTTCTTCAGCTAATGCAAAGAAAAACACAGGTCCACATAAACAAAAACCAATCATATCAGAAAGTAATTCGACAATCCATTGTTCAAGTATTTTTGTTACAGATTCAACATATTCTTGTTCTTTGATTTTTATTTTAGACTTTGCAAAAACTATTTCGTTTAGGCTTTTAGTTTCGGTTATAAAATGCCCAATTTCATGTGCTAACACAATATTAGTAACAATATTATCACGATATATAGCAGGAAAAGACAGCCGTGAGAAATTTTTATCTAGTTTTTTGAGAATTTTTTTAGAAGTTGGTATTGAATCTTGAATTAATTCAGCGATTTCTTGCTTAAGATCTCTATAAAAGAAATTATGCTCGGTAGTAGGTGTTAGGAAAAAACTAGAGTTTTTTGTGTATTTTCTAGCTAGATACGAGATTAAAAAAACTGTACTTTGTGCTACATTTTCTCGTACTGATTGTTCTACTCTATGAAGTATTGTATTAAGTTCCCACACAAGTTTTGAATAGTTAATTAATTTGTTGGTTAGTGCTCGATATTGTCCGTCTTGTTCGGCAGAAGGACTATCTGCTATATTTTTATACATGATTTTTAATTCTTCAAAAATTTTCAGGATTTCTTCATTGATCTGATCAAGAACATCAACTAGTGTTCTTGAACCAGAATAAGGAAAATCTTTGGTTAATAGTTCCCTTATCTTATTTTTTTGAAACCTAGCTATTTCTGAATTTGCTCTTAGAAGTTCTTCTAAGATAGAGAATGAATTTTCCAATTATCATGTTCTTGAGATTTCATTAGTTGTCTGGAACTTTCTTCCATAGATAATTTGTAGGCTTCTTGGAAAAACTCCTTTGTAGTTTGAAGTTTTTTTGGATCTATTCGTCGTGTGTTTAGACTGGTTTGGATCTCTTTTCTAATATTCTCTAAGAGCACGTTCAAAAACTCCTCATTTTTTTCTTCTGAGCATTCTATACCCATCATTATTTTAAAGGCATTCTTATACTCCCTGATAGATTTGAAAGGGGATTCCACCAAGCTTCCTCCCTTTAATTCAGACTCCCCGTTCTTCACAGTTTCCAGATATTCTAAAACACGTTGAAATAACTCTCTTTTAGAACGGTCTAATCTTCCATCTGATGTGATTGTATCAATAACCCTACTTGCAAAAAAGCTTTGTTTTAAAAAAACACTTGTTTCTATACTCATATCATGTTTCCTTTGAAGGGTAAATTTGATCCTTTTGGTAGATAATAACGTGGATACCGAAATTTGAGCCTAGGAAAACCTCATTACAAGCCCAATTTTTTCCTGTAATGATCATAGTAGTAGAAGGATCTTTAATTATAAAAAGAGTTATTTTGTCAAACTTTATTGATTTAAAAAATAAGGATTGAAAATCAACCACTTGACAAGGTTATGGTCGCTTTGAATCCTGCTTTTCCGCCTGGTAGAAATCCCGTTGATGCTTCAAGGTAACCCTCAATAGACATCTCCCATTTTTTCAATCCTGCCGCTTCTAGAGCCTTTCGTAACTCTTCCGTAAGCGTAGTTAACTTATTGATGTGCTTTTGTTCTTTTGGCTCTGGTTGAGATTGTCCGCTTGGTAGTAAACCGTGGGTTTTTTTGGGTTGTTTTTTAGTGATTTTCTTTATCTGTGTATGGCTCGGCTTTTTGGGGAAAAATAGGAAATCTATATCTCCCGAACTCATATGGCAGATTAAGTTTTGTGGGAGATAAGCATTTTCTATCTGAAACCGATAATTGTTGATCATTAGGTAGCTGATAAGAACCAAAAGATCTAAGATCAGGTTATTGTATAATAACCACATTAAGATGGGTAAGAATCAATTTAGGAAATTGCATTAGTGCCCCATTTACAACAAAAATACGCCAGTTTTCGACCCACCAGTAGTAGAAGATGAGCCAGATTGGGATTTTGATGAGATGATCGAGGTAGTGCGAAATAGTCGCAAACTACTTGTAACTTCACACTAAATTCATGCGTTAATTGACAGAATGGGTAAAACGTCAATTACATCTAATTAATAACCTTCTTTTCTTCTTTTCTTAAATTTGCCCTTGAATACCCAAAAATTAATCTCAAATGATTCTAATTCAAAACTCTTGAAAAAATCCAATAACTTCCCAAGTTTTTTCTTATTATTTCTGAGTTTTTCCTTTTTCATTATCCCTTCATAATCTTTTTCATAATGCCATGTAACGTGTAATTTTGTTGATCCCATGATCAAAACTCGGAAAATTACGTTTTTATCCCTACTTGTTTTGCCTCTCATACCACTTAACGGATCGAGAATATCCCACGAAATTAACAGAATCCATTCCATACCTAATCAAAAGTAAACTTGTTTAAGAGAAGCATTTTTGGCGACATTTTGTCGGTCATAGAAATCATGAATGCGGCGTAATGCCCAAAATTGCATATCCTGATGGGTAACATGAAGAATCGTGCTCCGTTAGCGTAACAGAGTCTCAGGTCACGAAGTTTAACAGGTGACATGTTCAACAAGGTCAAGTCAAAGCCACAGACAATACAATGATATATGCTGCATTGGATCTGGGACAAAAAACAATACAGGCCGTCCTCAAGGACAGAAACGGCAAACTGATCAAGGAAGCAAAAATTGAAAAGAAACAAGAAAACGTACTGGAATTTCTCAAGAACACCAACGCATCAATAGTAATGGAATCAGGATACAACCACCAGTTTCTGTATGATCTGCTCAGAAAAGACCACACAGTAAAGGTGGCACACCCGTTCATGGTAAAGGCAATCGCATACGCAAAGGTCAAAACAGATAAGGTCGATGCAAGAATGTTGGCAGATCTGCTAAGAAGCGACATGATACCAGAGTGCTGCATTCCAGATGAGCGGATCCGCCAGCTCAGGGACCTTAGACGGAGACGACACTATTTTGTACAGATGCGGACCATGCTCAAGAACAAGGTGAAAGCAGAGCTTGCCAAGAGATGGATTGATCCCAAGGCCAACCCCTTCACACAGGCAGGAAGAAAATGGGCCTCCTCGCTGCACAGAGAGGCAATAGACGACTGGATGGACGCAATCGAGTTTTTTGATGGGAAAATACGGCAGGCAGACTGCAGGATCGAAAAGATTGCATCAGATGACAATGGCAAACACCTCATTACCATGCCCGGCATATCTTACTACGCAGCCCTTCTCATATCTGCCGATATAGACATTGGCAGGCTTGCAGATTACGAGCACCTCTGCTCGTATGCAAGGCTGGTCCCTGGCACATACCAGTCTGGAAGCAGGCAGTACCAAAGACCAGACAGTCGGATGCTCAGCTGGATTCTGGTACAGTGCGTCCACGTTCACGTAAGATGGTGCAGAGTCATCCATAACAAGACACTTTGAGAGAGTCAAAAAGCAAGATTGCAACAATGGCGGCTGCAAGAAAGATGATGAGGGGAATCTATGTCAAATACAGATCCTTTAGACTGGATGGATAGTGGCAGAGGGTCTGCATGGTTCTTGCGTTAAAAGACGCCACCGACAGGTTAGACCAGAACAGGCCACATAGCGAAAGCCACGGTGCACTATGAATGATGCTCATCCAGCAAATGATATTGTAGTCGACATGGGAGAACCTGAACTGCTGCAATAATAAATAATCAAAATGGCGAAAGATTGATTCTTTCGGTCTGGTTTTTGGATGCAGTCTTTCATGTCTTGAGATATAGTCTACAGTGTGTTGTTTTTCAACATGAAAACACCACGCCAAGATATCACTTCCTCTAAAGTCTAGTTTTTGTTGGACGTGTTGCCTTATAGGTTCGCTTAGACGAACCATGTGGATTTCTTTAAGATTGATGTCTTTGTATAATTTATTGATAGAATCCTCACTGCCTATTAGAAATGAAATATGTCTGTGTTGTCCGCCACCTACTGTATTACCAGAAACATCAGTCCCTGCAACAAGCATGTTTGATAGATAAGTGAGTCTTTTAAAAAATATTGGAATTATTTAGTGATGACTAGAAATAGAATATTTCCAATATTCTTGAAGGAAAATGTGATAAAATATGATTGTGAATATTTTCAGGTAGCTTTTCGGTGTCGGATACAATAAAATCAGTAATTTAATTTCCAAGAACCGTATTTGCACCGAAAAAATCAGTTAACTGACTGATGGACACTAATGGAGACAGTGGTGCTCCAATTATCGAACCCGTAGGTGGAGCCTATTATGGACTCCTAAAAGGTGGCGGTAGTACAGAACAGCTAGCGATTCCTTGGTCAAGCATGGCGAGTAATCTACAGTATCGATACCATAACCTCTTTTTTCACAATTTAATCAGATGCTAGAAACCAAACAAAAACTTGTTGAATATGATGGGTAAAACCCTTGAATTTTTGAGAAAAAATTGGAAAGTGAGACGTTGAAGAAAAACCGATGTTAACTTTACAAAACCAGATCAGAAATTCTTTTATGGTATCATAGTGACTTTAGCTACAATTTTCGTTTAGTCAAACCAAACTGGGTTATCTCTACCCCCACCTTCATTACGGGGGTACAAATAAGGCGATTACTTCCTATTTGGAACCAAAATTTGGCAAATAATTCCAGCCTCCTTTAATTACCCTCCTGTGTACGTCGCACATGAAAATACAACTAGTGTTGATTGCCTTGCTGATCGTTTCCTTTTTGGCAGTAGTCGATGCAGATACCTCAGGACCTGACGAAAAGGCACCACAGGACAAACCAAACTTCAAGCCTACCGTAACACAAGACACATCAGGCGAAAAAAACGTCGAAATTGTTGAATTTAAATGCAAACTCAAGTAATTTGATTCTCTTCTGTGTGTGTAATTTGAACAACACACCACATAATACCAATGTGAAAAAAAGACAGTCAGGCGTTCGAGGTTGTCGCCAAACAACAACCGTTGTTGGCCTTAAGCCTCGCGTCCATAAATCAAAGTTCTATATTGTGTCATCAATTACGGCACCCACAGTTTGGTTCTCCGCAAAGACAGTACACCTGAAATGAAAAAAGCTTCGTCTTTGAGGAGATCCCATCGGTAACGTCGACAAAGACAAGGAACGTCTCAATATCATCCAAGTCTTTGCTGAGCTCCCAAGATACGTTGTATGTGCCATTTGAATCCGTGACACCTTTGAATTCTTCTAAAACATCCTCGTCATGATTTTCTACCCGGATATATACAGTGGCTCCCTCTATTGCGCCCACAGCATTACTGACATAAACTGTGATGTCCTGGGTGGTTCCTCGCCTGACTGCTTTGTGGCCGTTCACAGCCACATCAAGATCCGTTCTTGGCTTTGATGAGAGCTGCTCTAACTTGATTACTTTTTGATCCAACAAATACTGCGTGGCTGAAAGAAACTCCCTTTCCGAAGTTTTTCCGTCTATCCACAATTTTGCGGAATTCTTTATCCAGAGCGGAATCTTGGTCTCTCTTTTTGCGTAAAAAAACGTCTCGGGAAGCTCTTTTCCATTGTGGTATGCAATAACCTTGTAGGTTCCGGGAGTTGAGGAAAAGTACAGCGGGATTAAGGTAGAATACGCTCCGCTCTGAAGTACAGGAACGGTGTACTCTGTTCTCAATCCGTCAGGCTCAATAATTATCAAAGAAACCGGACTGGTCAGTCCGTAGTCGTTTACCCGTCCTGTGATCTTGACAAAAGTGGTTTTGCCATATTCTGGTAGGCTGTATGCGTTTTGCACCGTTGTTTGTTTTATTTTGAGGAGGCCGCGCTGGCCAAGCTCGTCCAGCGTCTTTACAAAACTTTCATCTGGCATCTTATCTAGTGCCCACAGTTTGATCTTGTTTTTTAGGTAATTTGGCACCTCGGCCTGCTGTGCGTATGCATACTGTAATCCAAAAACTACTGTGACGGCAAGCAAACCGAATAGAATCGTCTGCAAGATAGGATCTATGACGCCACTTATCCGTATAAAAGATTCTTGCATTTCATCCAATCTTGTCAAACTGGCTGAGGCCCTTCCAAATGTACCATGTGGCCACAGTCCTGTACGGCCTCCACCTTTCTGCCAGTCTTTCTATTTGATCTTTTTGCGGCAGCTCAGAAAGAGAGTAGAGTCTTTGCATACCCTTTCTTAAACCCAAATCACCAACCGGCAGAACATCCAGTCTGCCAAGACAAAAAATAAGAAACATCTCGGCAGTCCACCTACCTATGCCCTTTACCTGGGTGAGGTGCTCAATTACCTCTTCGTCACTCATCTTTTTTAGCGAGCCGAGTCTGATCTCGTTTGATTCTATCTTTTTTGAGAGATCTTTTATGTAGGCCACTTTCATGCCTGACAGACCAGCTTTTCTAAGCTTCGTATGTGGCGTTTTGATCACTTGGTTTGGTTTTGGGAACCCACCGTATATTTCCCTGAATCTCTTTGAAATGGAATCGGCCGCCTTTCCTGAAAGCTGTTGTGTTATTATGGCCTCTACCAGAGATTCGTAAGGGTCTCTTACCGTTCTCAACCTGTATGTGCCTACTAGATCAATTATCCTTGCAAGCTTTGGGTCTTTGCGAAGAAACCTTATTGCATCATTTGACATCGAGTCTTAGCACTTCCAGAATCTTCTCAAAGCTCTCCTGCGATCTGCTTTGCTTGTAATCCCTCAATGCCGAAATTATCTTTTGTTTTGGCGGCACTTTGTAGATTCGATTCACCATCTTTGCGAGGCCGGATCCAATGTAGATTGCTTGCGTGGCCGAAGTCACGTTTGAGACCTTTCTTTGAAGACTTGAGCTCTCAAAATCAATTATTTTGATTGACTTTCCAACAATGACGTGTTTTGTGATGTTGCTTAACTCTCCATGGTCTAGGCCAACCCTGTCCAAACTGTAACAATCCTCGAGGATTTTTTTTATCACTTTTTTTAGTTTGGCCGCGCTCCCACTCCCACCCAATTCCGATATCCATTCAATGATTTTCTTGCCATCAAGGTATTCCATTACCAAAAAATTCCTGCTGCTTTTGAGGATCTTCGGCCCTACCCCTGCCCTGTTTGCTGCTGCAAGAAGAGCCGCTTCGTCGTCCATCGTAGGCCGTGGCGAGTCCGTTCGGCGAATCTTGAGCGCAACTTTTTTTGAGTCCAATTTTGCCAAAATCACTATTCCCGTGTATCCTTTGCCAAGCACATTTTGCTTGCCAATCTGCATCGGCCCGCTGTAGGAAACACTCTTCACGCCAAGCAGTTTGAGTTCCTTGAGCCTTGATTTGAGCTGGGACTTGGTTGCCTTGGGATACCCAAGAATCAAAGAATGCGATTCATCAGACAAACTGTCAACTGGAAAAAATTGTCTCATCCGTTGAGACAAGCTCCAAGGCAGCCTCTTTAATTGATTTGCTTGTAGACTTGGTGCCCAAAGTGATTTTGAATTTTCTAATGTCCTCTCTGAGGCCTTGTGGGACTCCGGCTCTTTCCAAGTTCTTTTTTACTAAATCCTTTACAAATGAAATCGCATCAACATGAAGCCTTTTTTGCAGTGAATGGATCTTGCCATCTTCGCTTATCCACATGATGACGCTTTTTTTCCTGTTTGATTTGACAAACCTTTCTACATGCTCTGCTGTGAAAAAGTCAGGTCCAGCTCTCACACGATGGTGATCAAGCTTGGTTGATCTTAACAAGAAAAGCAAGGCCGCAGTCCTTTCATCGGAAACCACTACGGACTTTCTTAGCACAGAGAACCCTTCTTGCTCTATCTGTGTTGCAAGCGACGTAGCGGCTCTTTTTAGCTGACCCCATATTATGTCTGGGCTTCTTGGCCTGTACCTGAATGAAATCACAACCACGTTGTTGAGCGCAGCTTTTGACTTTATCTGGCGGTTTCTCTTTCTGAAAAATGACAAAGAGGGCTTTTTGAGAAATGAGCGAGCTGCAAGCACGAATTTGCCGACATTCTCAACTGATATTGCGGCGCCCAAATTTCGATTCTCGTCAATTGGATCAATTATGATTATTGGCGTATCGAAGGTTTTTGTCGTTTTGCCAATCACCTGTCCGTGTTTTAGCTCGGCAATTGCCCTGATGACTCCCTCAAAGGAGCCAAAATTGAGCACAAGTACCTCTGATACATAGCCAGAAAATCCTTGCTTTGCTATCTCTGCACCGTAGATGTCGTTTGCCTTCAAAAACGCCTTGAGCAGCCTCACCTCGTTTTTCATCTGGGCTGAAAGTGACTTGATCATATGACGTGTGTGAAATGGTGATCTGTCTGCAGAGCTCTTCCAGTCCCCCTGTACCACATCATAACAAGGAACAAGATTCACCTTTGTGTCATCTATCTGCGCTTCAACGAAGGGGTGTTCCGCATATCTCACATATGGGCCAAAACCTTTGAGTGCGGCAAAACCAATCTTCTTTCCAAGCTCTTCAAAATCTCTTTCCGACACATCAGTGTGGAACTTGATGAAGATGTCTATGTCTGCCTTTTGAGGCAACCACGTCCCCTTTGCGTAGGAGCCGACTATCTCTATTCCGGTTATCTGTGGATAGTTCGCAATCTGATTTTGCACAAGCCTGATGACCCTCTCAACCACTGCGTCCTTTTGTTTTTGCAGCTTTTCAGAAGGTACGACGAGCTTTTCTGCCTGCTGCAGGATCTTGTTCATTTTGCACTGATCACCCCCAAGTCGGAATAAATTGGCCCGTTCGGTGTAAGAACGCTTTGCTTTAATTTAATCTGGGATACTTTTTGCGTTCCAAACTTGGCGCCAGCAAACTTTGACAACTCGGGCGTAATGTCTCCAATTTTGTTTTTAACTCTAAATATTGTGGCGTGTGGCTTGAACGGCTTGTCCGGCTTAAAGCCCAGCACCGCAAGCTTGTCTTCTACAGATTTTGCAAGCTCCACAAGATGCTTTGCACCGCCCGTATCAATTCCGACCCATACTACGCGTGGAAAGCTAGCCTTGGGAAATGCACCTACTCCCTCAAAGCCGATCTCAAAGGAAGAAAACTCTATTGTTTTAAGCTGGGCAAGAACCTTTTGTGACATATCTTCGGATATCTCCCCTAAAAACAACAGTGTAAAATGCATGTTCTTTAGCTCCACAGGTTTGGCGGCGATCTTAAGCGATGACTGGAGCTTTCCTATAGAATCTATGACCGATTCTTCTGTTATCTCTACGGCAACAAAGGCTCGCATTACAAAAATCAGTTCTCGGCTTTTTAATGCATTACGGTAGCTCGAAGCAGCCAGCCAATTCGACCATACCTGACACGCATCCGGTAGCTTCATAGATTAGGCTCCAAAAGCAAACATGATTGCCAAAACTGATTGTCTGTCTTACTGGAATGCCCGGGGCCGGCAAGTCCACAATTGCAGCAGGGCTGCAAAAAAAGGGCTTCACTAGCATCAACATGGGAGATGCAGTACGCGCAGAAGCAAAAAAAAGAAACATGGAGCCCACATCTCAAAACCTCGGCAAACTCATGCTCGAGCTTCGCGAAAAAAACGGCCAAGGTGCAGTGGCAGAACTCATCAAAGACCAAATACTGAACTCCAAGTCAGACGTCGTGGTAATTGATGGGGTGCGTTCAAATGCAGAAATCGAAGTCCTCAAAAAAATTGCTACCGTGAAGCTCTTGTCGATCCACGCATCAACCGATACGCGCTTTAACTTTCTTAGCGCACGAAAGAGATCCGATGATCCCCAGGATAGAAAAATGTTTGATGAGCGGGACAACAGAGAGATAAGTGTCGGCATCAGCACCTCAATTGCGCTCGCAGACGAGACGATCTCAAACAACAATCTCACCATAGACCAGTTAATCGAAACCGCGTACAACATAATCAAAAAGTGGCTTTCATGATCCCAGATGTCGACTGCAAGATAGAAGCGTACTGCGAGATAAACCCGTCTGAAGACCCACAAAAAATACAGCAGCTAATTTCAAACGTCCTTGAAGGCGTCGAATTCAAGATCACAGAAAACTCGATCAAAGCAACCTCAAACCAAATAGAATCACTATCTAAAATACGCCAGTCAATTCAAAATCATGTTTCGGGACGAGTCTACTGGAGATTCCTAAACAACAATCTGGAGGGAAACGAGACATGGTTTTACCTAAACAAACAAGCTGCGCTTGTAAATTCTGTTGTCCTCTGCGAGCACGCAAACGAGTCACCGATGGGCCCCATCAAAATCATAATACGCTCAAAAAACATAGATCGAGTAATAGAGTGGCTAACTTCTGCCTAGTCAGCTTTTTTTCCTATTTGCTCAGCTAGAATGAATTTCCATTCTTTTATGATTTTGCTAAAATCATACATGGTTGATACTAAAGATCGCCATAATCAGTGCAATCATAATAGCGGGCGGCGCAATCCTATATCCACAGCTTGCTAACCTTTCTTCCGAACGCCCAAAAATCGAGGCAGTAGCAGAAGATATTGGAGACCTAAAAGACACCACTGTCAAGCGCGTAAGCCATGAGCTTGACAGTACAATAGACAAAGTGGAAGACAAAATAGACCAGCTAAAACCCAATACAGAAAAACTGAACCCGATCGACAAAATCCAAGAAAAAATAGCTGGGCCGCCAACCCAGGAGACATTTTATGGTCAGGTGTATGAAAAAGACGAAACCACAAAGTCCTGCAAGATCTCGGTTCCCAAGATGGCAAAGACGATAAACGGAGTAAAGGAGCTGACACACACCGTAGTGGTGCCAAACTGCGAGTATGAAAAACACAAACCAGTCCAAGTCACACAAACAACGGATCCCATTACAAACCAGCAGACAATATCTGTGGAGCCAGTACACCAAACTCAAGTATTTGAGACGCTCAAACTGGTGACCAAAAAGAACCAAGACAACACAGTCTCAATAAGCTACGAAGACACCTCCGGCAAGACGCTCAAAGTCACGGTGACACTAAGGAATTCGGAAAAACAGCTCTTCTCTGGGGAATTTTTTGCGTCAAAATTTGATACCAGCGTAAATGACGTCTCATCAAGCCCACACATAGTGGAGATGGTAGTCGAACACGCAGAATACGGCACGGTGACATCTTCCGTATTTAATCCGCAAGGAAATGATGACACCACCATCTACGGCGTCTTTACAAAATAGCTCAAAAAAGAGAAAGGAGCTGGGGCAGCGCATTAGCCGAGGTCTCCCTTACTGACAAATCCATCTCAGAAGACATAACGGTTCTTTCTGGATTTACCTCAACTAGCACGGCCCCGTTCTGCTTTGCATAGATTGGGAGGTGATTTGCGGGAGAGACAACAAGCGAGGTGCCTGCAATCACCATCACATCGCAGCTTTGTGCGTGCTTTATTGCCTCCATCCACACATCCTGGGGCAGAGGCTCGCCAAACCAGACAACATCCGGCCTTAGCATGTTGCCACACCTGCATTTTGGTGGTAGAGCATCAAAACTTGAAGTAATGTCGTCCTTGTAATCGCACACAGTACATTTGATCCTGATTATGCTTCCGTGCAGCTCGTAGACCTTTTTACTCCCTGCGCGCTGGTGCAGCCCATCAATATTTTGTGTCAGCACAACGACGTCTTTGTACTTGGCAAGCTCAGCAATAGCAAGGTGGCCTTTGTTTGGATGCGCCGCCAATATGTTCTTGCGCCGATCCTCGTACCACTCCCAAACAAGCTTCGGGTTTTCATAGAACGCGTCTATTGTGGCAAGCTGCATGGGGTCATACTTTCTCCAGTATCCATCTTTGCCCCTAAAAGTGGGAATGCCGCTTTCTTGCGATATTCCCGCACCTGTAACAAAAACTATCTTTTGTGCGTTTTTTATCTGCCTTGCAAGAGACTCGAACATCTTATTTGATCTCTATTTCCAGAAGATCTTTTGCAGCAATGACGGAACTATGTACCTGCCTTGCTTCTTGTAGCAGCTCTGTTTCATCCTTGTATCTTGCTGAAAAATGCGTCAAAATCAGATTTACAACATTTGCATTTTTTGCCAGCGTTGCAGCTTCTCTTGCGGTGGAGTGGTGTGACTCAAGAGCCTTGTCCTTTAGCTTGTCAGAAAAAGTACAATCAAATGAAAGATAATCACAGTTTTTGAAAAATTCCTCGAGCTTCTTTGTAGGCCTGGTGTCTCCAGATATGCCGATCTTTTTGCCCGCCCGCTTTTGGCCCAGCACGTCGGACGGTCTGATTGTTTTATTTCCCACATTGATCTCTTTTCCAAGCTGCAGGTCGTGCCATAGGCTGCCCTCCGGGATGCCGAGGCTCTTTGCCCGCTCTACATCAAATCTGCCAGGCCTGTCCTTCTCTACGAACAGAAATGAGTATGCTGGTACGGAGTGCTCCGCCTCCTCGGCGTACACATAATACGTCCTTTCCTCGCAGACCAAGCCCGGCTTTATGGCAGAGATCATCACAGGAAACGACAGGCCGAAATTCAAAATCCTGATGTTCTCCCCTATGAACTCCTCTATTCCATCAGGACCGTAAATCTCAATTGGCTCAGTTCTGTGCTGCAGGGTCATTGTCTGCAAAAGCCCCAAAATCCCTATACAATGATCCCCATGAAGATGTGTCACAAAGATCTTCATCTTCTTGTTCCAGCCCAAGCCAGACTTGAGGTATGCTACCTGCGCCCCCTCGCCCGCATCAAACATGAGGATCTCGCCTTCCTTTTCAAGGCATGTGCACGACATTGCCCGATGCTCTGTGGGCTGCGCAGCAGAAGTTCCCAAGAACACCAGTTTCATTTGACCAAAATCACCCGTGTTAGACTCTTGTGCCTGTAGATTTCATATTTCTTTGTTGGTTTTATCTTGAGGTTTCTCTCCAGTCCCTTCTTGCACATGATGGCGTATTTTGCCTTCCGTGGGATCTTCGAAGCAAAATTCTGGAGAAGCCTTTCTAGGCGCTCTGAAATCTTGGAGGCCGTACCATACGGCAAGTCAGTCACAATACCGTCAAAGCCGATCTTTAACTGCAACATGTAGTCGTAATTTTCATTGAAGACGCATGTGTCGTCAAAGCCGTTTTCCCTCAGATTCTTTTTTGCTATCTGGCACATCTTTTCGTCAAAATCAATGCCCACCGATCTGATTCCCATGGAACCTGCTTCCAAAAGCGTGCTTCCAGTACCGCAGAAAGGATCACAGACTGTCTCATCGTCGCCTATCTTTGCCAAATTGATCATGGCCCGCGTCAGCTTCCAATCCAGCTCATGGTGGTACTTGACAGCCTTTTTGGGGCGCATGGGAGGATCCATTTTTGTCGAAAATCCAAAGAAATTCTCCTCATCAGTAAAAATAAGATAGATCACCATATCGGGGTCTTCAAGCGATACTTGAGCATTACAGAACGTGGAAACCATGCTGCCAAGCGACCGCTCTATCTCCTGAATGTCTACATGTCTTTCCGACAGGTTGATTGCCTTGCACATAAACGATTTGGCACCAAAAAGAAGCGAGTAGTTTTTTTCATCAAAAAACACACTCGACATCTTCCTGATCAGCTGTCCAGCAGTCCTCACAAAAGTGGCCCTCCTAGCAATCTTCTCCCACGGCGTGGTAGTCTGTATTATGACCAAGTTTGAGACAACCTTGATCTTCGAGAATCTGTCATACATTTTGGCCAAAGCCACCACTTCATCTACTGCCAGCTCGGGGTATTCTTTTGAAACTATGAAAAAACTTTCCGGCATCTAGATTGCCTTTGCAATTACACCAGACACGTCAACAACGGAGGTCCTGCCAGGTATGGTGTTTGCTGACACAATCTTTGATACACCGGCCTTTCTGATCTTCTTTTCCGCACAACCGATCAAGAGTGCGTGAGTGCATGCAACGAACACCCTCCCACATTTCTGCCTTTTTAGAAACTCCGTAGCCTTGATTATGCTTCCTCCAGTGCTGATCATGTCGTCTACTAGAATCAAGTCGCGTCCTTTGACCTGATCCAAGTCCGCAGTCTTGATCTCTACCTTGCCAGTCCTCCTATCCCTTTGTTTTTGTAGTGCAATAAAAGACGTGCCAAACAAGTCCGCAAACTCTTTTGCCCTCTCTGCACCCCCAGCATCAGGAGAAACAACTAGGGGATTTTTGAGTCGCATCTTTTTGAAGTATCTTGCAAGCTCTCTTACTGCGGAAACGTTGGTGATCGGAATGCGAAAATGCTTCAGTCCAAGCTTGCTGTGAATATCAACAACTACCACTTTTGAAGCGCCGGCAGCTTGGATGAGCTTTGCAATGACTGACAACGTGACCACTTCTCCTGGCAAAAACTCCCGGTCCTGTCTTGCGTATCCCATATACGGAATGACGCAGATCACATGCTTTGAAAACTCTCTTGCCTTTGAAACTAGTGAAAGGGTCTGCATGAGATTCGAGTCAACCGGAGGGTGAGTCGAGCTTACAACTACGATCTTACCGTTTGCTGGTTTTGCAGAAATCGTTATCTTGCCTTCTCCGTCTGGGAAAACCCTCAACTCAGACGACACATATCTGGCTTTGAGCTTTTTTGCAAGCTTTTTTGCTAAATCTTCTGATGTCCTTCCCCCAATCACAGTGAGCGCTGACAACAATTCAACGATCTATGGGGGTCTCTTAAATTTTGATGAAGGCGGCATGTTGTCTATTATTGCGTTGCCTCTTTTGGCTTTTCAGATTTTTTGTTTGTATATGTTTCAATAAAGTTGATCTTCTCCAAAGTAGGAACAAACTTGAAGATGTCGGCCTGAATGAAATATTTGATCACGCGCAAGCCCTCCGCGGCAAAAATCTCTTCAGGTATTGTAACGTCGAGCGTGTTTCCGTTTAATTTTGATACTATCTTAGAATCCTCAACAGGCATGTGCCGCTTGAGTATGGCAGCTATCTTGTCATCGTTTGTTTCCAAAGCCTTGATGACATTAACATCGTAGACGATCGTCTTTCCTGCAAATCTGTGGTTGAAGTCGACCTGCACCCGCCCGGAACCTACGAATCTGACAACGCCCGTCCTCTGGTCAACTTCGATGGTGTCGCCAACTGAGACCTTTTCTGCGTCCTCGCCCAGCTTGCGGAGTGGAATCATCCTCACTTTGCCTGGGTCTCGTTCGCCAAAGCCCTTGTCAGGGGTCACATCCACTGTAAGCTTGTCTCCAGGTTTTGCATTGGAAAGCGCCTCGTCGAGCCCCTTAATTACCCAGGACTCGCCAACTGAGACAAGCTTTGGCTGGTACTTGATGTTTTCCTGGTAGAGGTTGTGCTTTTTTGCTTCTTCCGCAATTGTGGTCTCAAAGACTTCGTTAGTGTCCTTTACCTTTGCAGTGTAGTCAATTAAGATCAATGAACCCTTATTGAAAGTCAACGCGATCCGTCCCAGAAATTCCTAATATTAATTTAGAGGCTTTTGAGTTTGTTTTCGGCCGTCTTGAGTGCATCCATCGAGTTTGTCTTGTAGCCCATCATCTCCAGTGTGGAGCCTATGGCAGAAATCGTCCTCATCACGTGGTATCTGTGCACCTCACCCATGCATCCAACTCGGAATACCTTTCCCTTCAAGTTACCAAAACCTCCGGCAACAAGAACTCGGAACTTTTCAGCCAAAGTGTTTCTAAAGGTCTTGTCCTCGAGACCTTGCAGATAATTCAACGCAACAACTACTGTGGAGCGTGACTCTTCCTTTGCAAACGGTGTCAGACCCAGGGCACTCAAGCCGGAGTAGAGAGCATCGGAGCAAATCCTATGTCTCCTTATTCTGTTGTCCAGTCCTTCTTCTAGTATGATGTTCATTGCCTCTCTGTATGCGTACAAAAGAGGCAGTGCTGGTGTAAATGGGGTGTGCTTTGATTCTTCGTAATACTTGAAGTATCTCGCTAAATTGAAGTACATCGTCTTTGGCGGGTTCTCGTTCATGTATTTTTTAGCACGAGCATTGACTACAATAGGTGAGATTCCGGGCGGCGCCGCAAAGGCCTTTTGAGCGCCAGTCATTGCCACGTCGATTCCCCACTTGTCCATTTTCAGCTCTTCACCGCCCACTATGGACACCCCGTCTACTACATAGTACGCGTCGTTTCTTGAGGTCAGGTCTTTTACCTTGTCAAGATACTTTATCATGGTTCCAGTGGATGTCTCGTTCCAGACGCAATAGAACGCCTTTACGTCCTTGTTGTTATCAAAGGCCTCCTTTACCTGCTCAAAGGTCGCATTCTGGCCTGGTGGAGTTTCCAGTCTTACGACGTTTGCGCCAGCCCACTCCAGCATCTGCGCCAGCCTTCCGCTGAACTCGCCGTTGGTGGGGATTATGACCTTGTCTCCTTTCTTAATTAGATTGACAACGCTTGCTTCAACGGCGCCAGTTCCGGATGCTGAAAGAAGCACCGCTTCACCATTGCTCTGGAAGACCTGTTTTGTTTTTTCGACGGCGTCCTCGTAAAGCTCAACAAAATCGTCACTTCTGTGGTTTATCATCGGGGTGATCATGGCCCGCATCACTCTTTCTGGGACATTGGTTGGCCCCGGCAGCATGACTAGGTATTCCAAATAATTTCGCCTGAAGGATTGTTTTGGCGGCTTTATTTATAACTACAGGTCTTCAATCTCTCTTTTGCATTTATTTTCAGCAAAACCTTCCGAGTTCCCTCCGGCACAAAATCACTCCAGTTTTGATCGCTTTGAATTTTAGCTCGAATCTCGGTGCCAGAGAGAACTTCCCTTCGTTCCAGCGGTACGGCAACTACCCGAATTCCCCGCTTTCTGAATAGTTCGTGTGTAAAATCGTCATTTGAAAATACCACGTCGTATTTTGGCACGATCGAATCTACATGGTACGTCCATTTCTCGTGATCGTCGACATCTGGAATGTAGTAAATTTCGATCTTGCTTTTTGCGTCATCATCAAGTGATGAAAGGATCATCTCCTTTCTTTCGTCTGCGGTAAACGGGTTTCTTTTTTCATTGGAGCGGTTGGAACTGCCAATCCCAATAGAAAGCCTTTCCACATTTTGCAAGGCAAACTTTACTGCTGAAAGGTGTCCTAGGTGGAACGGCTGAAATCTACCAATGAGGAGGCCGCGCATGTTTTTTGTTTCCACAGTTGATTTAAAAACTAAACAATTGCTGTGAGATTACAACATGGAGACACTGAAAATTGATGGTTCGTTTGGGGAGGGTGGAGGCCAGATACTCCGCAGCGCACTGACGCTTTCATGCATAACAGGAAAACCAATTCAAATAGAAAACATCAGATACAACAGAAAGCCGCCAGGCCTGAAGCCAAGCCATCTTGCAACAGTCAGGCTTCTTGCAAAAATCTGCAAAGCACAGGTCGAAGGCATGAATGTGGGCTCTACGTCCCTCAAATTCCTGCCTGGCAAAATAGAAGACATGCGCCTCAAAGAAAATGTCGGCACCGCAGGAAGCATTCCGCTCATCTTGCAGGCACTGATCCCGGCAGTGTCTCTTGCAAACAAGCATCTGGAACTCTCAATCACGGGAGGAACAGACGTACCGTGGAGTCCAACATCAAACCACACAAAATTCGTCTTGGGCGAGGCTTATTCCAGGATTGGAATCGACTTTTCAATCGACATAAAAAAACGCGGCTACTATCCAAAAGGTGGCGGCCTGGTGGAGCTGACTGTAAAGCCGGCGCAAAAGACAAAACCAATCTCTTTGACAAAAAGAAACCAAAGAAACGCCAAGATCCTTTGCAATTACTCCAAATTGCCGCAAACCAAGATAGCAGAGTCTCTTGACACCATCAGAAATACATTGGAAAAAAATCAATTTGCAGCGCAAACGGAAATCACACAACAAGACGCGCCAAACAGCGGCGCATCTGTCCTAATTTACTCGTTTGACTCTGGTTCTGTAGTAGGTGCAGACGAACTGTTTGACAACAAAGCCGAGTTTGGCAAACATGCGGCAGCAAACTTTGTCAGCTCTCTTGCCGTCGACGTAAACCTATCAGATATGCTTGTAACACCACTAAGCCTCACAAAAGGCCTCTCTATGTTCACCGTCCAGAGAATCTCAAAACACTTGGAGACAAACCTCTACATTACCTCAAAGATCACCGGCTGTAAATATGGTGTGGGCAAAACTGAAGGCGGCTTTGAGGTAAGAATCGAAGGCTCAGACACCGGTATCCAGTAAAGCGGCAAAAAACAGAACTGCTACAGAAAGAACAACGGTAATTTCACCTAATATGATGATCTTTTTTCGTAGCTTCAAGACCTGGGTCTCCGTAAGCTGTTTTTCCATTATCTTCTGTTCTACGTCTTTTCTGATTATTCTCACATGGATCGCAAACGAAACAAGCAGTGCTGCGACCAGAATCATCTTTATGATGAGCATGACGCCGTATCCAGTGGAAATTAAAAAGTCAGGCCGGATCAAAATCTGATGCGCGTTATAGATCCCAGTCCCAATCAAAATCACAAGCGACGGAATTGCAATCTTGTTGAATCTCCTTCCCACCCTGATCATGATCTGTAGCCTTTCCTCTACGGAAGTGGACATCGTCTTTAGTACGGGGGCAATGACAGCCGCGATAAACAGCGAGCCCCCAACCCAGATGGCTGAGCTTATGAGGTGGATCCACGTGATGAATGCTTGCTCCAGTGCCATCAAATAATCGCGTCTGTGTTCAAATATTATCTTGTCTGAAAGAACGTTTTTTAGTTGTGAAATTTGCGTACAGATAATTGATCAGCCAGGGGAAGAGCATACTCTACATTGCAATAGCAGCACTCTTAGCACTACTTGGCGGAATTACGTGGTATGCAAGCCTTGACAACCCGCAGCTTGCTATGGCAGAAATCGAGTTGGCAGACGTAACGGTTCAAAGCGTAAACAACATAGAAGGTCGTGCTAATCTAGAAGTAGATTTTCTTGTGAAAAACCCCGGCGAGAAAACATTTACCGTCTCCCTCATAGATTACGAGCTATTTGCCGACGGTACTTCACTTGGTAAAGGCCAGTATTCCACTGAGGACATCCCGCTGCCAGGACGCGCAGCCTTCTACCCGGGTGCGGAGATTGCTCTGCCTACTACATTCCAACTGATCCACTCTGATGCAAACTCTGATGCATACCAGGCTATCGTGGGCGAACAGCCAGTCAAATTCAGCGCAAAGGGAAAGATTGTAGTGGAATCGGCCTGGAGCTTGGTGGAAAAAGAGTTTGAAATATCACAGCAAAGATAAATCTGGTGAATAAAAATGGGCCGAGAGAGATTCGAACTCTCGATCACCGCCGTGTCGAGGCGGTATCCTAACCAACTAGACTACCGGCCCAGTAACGTACAAGACTTGAACCCTACATTATTAATCTTGGTTTGCCCAACTTAGAGTAAAATGACTGAATTTTCAAGTCAAGAAAAATCTGGATTGTACAAGGCAATTTACACAAGAAGAGACGTAAGATCGCACTTCAAACCAAATCCAATATCAGATGACGTACTGGCAAGAATACTGAATGCAGCGCACCACGCTCCATCTGTTGGATTCTCGCAGCCATGGAACTTTATTTTGATCCGCGACAGAAAAACCAAAGAAAAAGTCAAGGACTCTTTTGCAAAAGAAAGAGAGCGCTCTTCAAACCAGGTGGCTGAACCAAAAAAGACAAAATACCTCTCACTCAAACTCGAGGGAATTTTAGAATCTGATGTCAACATATGTGTGACCTATGATCCTAGCAGGTTCGGCCCCTTTGTAATTGGACGCTCCAGTATACCGGAAACCGGAATATACAGCGTTTGCTGCGCGGTGCAAAACTTGTGGCTTGCGGCGCGCTCAGAAGAAATCGGCGTCGGCTGGGTGAGCATTTTATCAAACGAGACACTGCGTCAAGTGCTTGATCTCCCAGAACACATCGTTCCCGTGGCTTACCTGTGCCTTGGACATGTGGAAGAATTTGCAGAAAAACCGGACTTGGAGACTGCCAAATGGCTTCCACGGCTTGAGCTAAAGGACGTCGTGTATTTTGAAAAATGGGGACGTACAGAAAACATTCCCAACTGGAACCAGATCTATGAGCTAATTCGAAGCAACCTTGATTACCCTTTTAAATGAACGCCTGTTGAATTTTTTCAAGGGCTTGTAGCGCAGAGTCAATTTTGACGCGCAACATGGATAGCGCGGCAGCCTCCTAAGTTGCAGGTCGAGGGATCGAAGCCCTCCAAGCCCGCTTTCTCTATCTGTACGAAACATGTCTTTCTACGATGACTCTGTACTTAGGAAATTCTTCGATGGAAACAAAAATGGGGGTGGTTTCGTTATTCTGTGAGTGGCAAAGACCTTTGGGCCCACTTCTACATATTCGGTGGGCCCTGTTTTAGGACGACATTTCCGTTTGGTAAAGTTTCGACGTATTGTCACCCTCTGCAATTAGTTTCTTGAATCCGTTGCCTTGGCCGTGGACGCGCGGAAACTTTTAACTATTCCACACTTCCTTAATTTTTTCAATATCAATTTTATTCATTTTGTACAAAGCGCTCATTACTTTTTGAGAACGCTGTTTATCATCATCTTCATCTATTTGCCATAAAAATTCTGGAGTTATTTGCCATGATACTCCAAAACGGTCTTTTACCCAACCACAAGGTTGCAATTCTCCCTCAACAGCAAGCGCATCATATAATATGTCAATTTGTTTCTGATTGTCACAACTCACATACAACGACATACTTTCGTGAAATTTACCAAAGTATCCACCTCCATTTACAGCAACAAATTCCTGTCCGTTGAGTAAAAAACGAATGGTTTTAACACTTCCAACAGGTCCCGGCATCATGTCTTTAGGAACATCAGGAACTTCCAACAGGTCTTTTAATTCTTCTTTACCAAAATGAGTTACTTTTAGAATTTTAGATCCTCCTTTCGCATTTCCGAAAGCCTTATTGAAGATTTCAATGTAAAAATGAATTGCTTCTTCAGCGTTTTTATCAAACATTAAGCATGTTGTAATGGAGTTTTGCATAAGTTTCTTTTTAATGATTAAACAATTTTATGTGGTACGGAAAGATATTCATGAACAATCATCTATTATACTATCTAATCCTGACAGAGACATCTGACAATTAAATATTTTTTTTATTATTTATGTTTCTTCGTATTTTGTGTATGTAGCCTCGATTTCGTTCAACAAAAATCGAGGTAGGAATACTATAAGCACACCAATTCGCTTTCTGCCGTTATCTGGGCTTCGATAAGCTGGGTATAGCGGAACCTTCTGAACCTATTTTTTCACTAAATTCACGTTTTGTTAAAAAATAGAGATGTGTTTCGCACAGCAGACTCGGCGGGAACCTCCAACCCGCTTACCTCATCTTCACTAAATCCCAGCTACAGTTTTCAATTTAAATACGGTGTATGAAGACAAGATTTGTGAAAATAGTTGTGATTTCCGGCAGCCCAAGAAAGGCCGCAAACACCCAGATAATGATGAAGTTTGTCTACGATTATGCAAAATCAAAAAATGCCGACACGAAATTCATCAACCTCTCAGACGGCGGCATAGACTACTACCGCGGCCCAAACGAAATTTACAGTCAGTCCACCACGCAGGCGGCAAAAGACATCACGGAGGCAGACATCTGGCTTGTTGGAACACCAATTTACAACTCGTTTTTCAGCTCTGCACTCAAAAATCTCTTCGAATTCATCAACTACAAAAACACAGAGGGAAAGACTGCCGGCCTTGCAATCCTGGCGTCCGGCAACATAGGATTCATCGACGTGCAAACCATGCTCACGCAGCTCATGAGCTACTTTAGAGTGGTGACAAACCCAAAGGCCGTCTTTATGACCGTAGACATGCTAAAAGACGGCGCAATCATTGACGAAAACGCAAAAACAAGACTGAAAGAAATGGTTGATGAAACTATCCGACTTGCTTCTAGATCGAAGTAGAGTCTCTGTCGATGTAAACTACTTTGAAGATCTTCACTGTGTAGTCGCCTTCGAAGATTCTTGTTACCTTGCCGTTTGTCACATCTCTGACTCTGAACTTGTACTCGTATGTGCCGTCTTCCTTGACGTCGGTCTGTGCAAAGTGAACCGGCTCACCATTTTTGAAGATCTGAATTATCACAGGGTGGCCCTCAACCGGATTTGCGATCTTTCCCTCAACAAAACCCCATGGAAGCTTGTTATTCTTTGGTGCATGGAATGGTATCACCGTTTTTTCAAGGCCTGTTGATGCATCCAGCGGAGTTACGGTTGTCTCGGCAAATGCATAGTTGATCGAAGTTGCAACCGCAAAAAGTAGGGCCGCAACAATTAGCTTTTGTAACATTAGGTGAACTCGCCTTACAGTCAAATATTAAGATGACGTAGTAATTATCTATATCGTGGATGAAGAGCTTTTAAACGACAACTGCAAATGCAAATGCCATTTTGGAGGAGCCGTGAGCTGTCCTGGGTGCAAACAAAACCACAGAGGCTGCGGCTGCAAGCACTGCAGCTAATCTCTTCTCCTTCTTGCGCGCTCCTTTGCCGCTAGCGCCTTGAGATTGGCCAGCTCTGCTTTGAGCGCCTCGATCTGTACCTGGGTCTCCAAGTTCGCGATCTGCTGCTTGAGCTTGCTTATCTCGTCGTCCTTGAGCCTCACTTCGTCCTTTATACCGTTTAACTCTGCCGTAAACATGTCACGAAGCCTTGCCAGCTCACTCACACTCTGGGTTCCGTGCGAGTGCGCAACTATGCTACTCGAGCTTTTTTTTTCGGTGTGCCCGTGCGTGTGGCCGTGCTTGGTCACATAGTCGGCGCTCTTTTGCGCGATCCAGCAGATAAACACCAAAAACCATGTCACGCCTGCTGAAACAAGAAGCAAAGAATGTAATGCCGGAGGCATGTAAAAGTACATGCCAGTCAAAAATGCCGCAAAACAACCAACAACGACCGTTGCTAGGTGGTTTCGCAAATATCCCATGTCTTAAACCAAAAAAAGTCGAATATAACGTTAATGCTGTTTTTTGGTGGTGGGAATAAAAGAAAAGATAAACGAAGTTTATTCGTCTTCTTGTCTTGCAGATGAATCTGCCTGTGGGCTTTCAGACTGTAAAATCTTAATCTTTGCCAGCAATTCATTTCTGAGATCGCGTGCAACCCTTCGCACTGTTGGTCTTGGAACTCCCAGCTCCTCGACAACTCTGCTGTAAATGTCCTGCTTGTCAGTCAGCCCTTTTTCAAGATAAGAATTGATTGCTTGTTTAATGACGGTGCTTTGATTTGTGCGATTCACAACTTGTAATTTTTCTCGTTCTATATAAGACTATAACTTTTTCAGAAAACAATGTTGTTCTGTACGGCCCACAAAAAATTATTATAATATCACATAAGGCTATTGCCCCAAAAATAGTAAACAAATTTTGAAAACTCGCAGCTGGCCAAAAAACAAAATTTGAAATAATTACAAACTGGTTTGAAAATAATTCAATAGCAAGACTCTTATGCCAAGGGGCGGTTTAGGCTGTAATTGACTACGGCAACAATAGAAACCAAATTCGGCAAAATCATATTTAAATTACTGCCTGACATAGCACCCGAAACTGTCAGAAACTTTGTCAAGCTTGCGCAAGACGGTTTTTACGACGGCACACTGTTCCACAGAGTCATCCCGGGCTTTATGATCCAAGGTGGCGACCCAAACACCAAGACCGCAGACAAGTCAAAATGGGGCTTTGGAGGTCCAGGCTACACAATCAAGGCAGAATTCAACCCCAAGTCGCATCTCCGAGGCGTAGTCTCAATGGCAAGGGCCATGGATCCAAACAGCGCCGGCTCACAGTTTTTCATAGTTACCACAGACAGTCCGTTCCTTGACAGGCAGTACACCGCATTTGGCGAAGTAATCGAAGGAATCGAGGTTGCCGACATCATAGTCAACCAGCCAAGAGATAGAAACGACTGCCCTCTAGAGCAGGTCAAGATGCTCAAAGTCTCAATTTCAGAATAGGTGATAAGTTGCAAAAAATCCTGTTAGGCGCACTAACTATCGCACTGCTTGCAATACCCGCAGCCGCTTTTTCCCAAGAGATCTCTTTTGGAACTCCAGCAGTGCAGATAGTCAAAATCACCATTAGTGAGAACGGCGACGCCCACGTAACGCACGTAGTCGAGCCAAGCAAGCAGTCAAGACACCTTGACCTGATCAGAGACGACTTTACAAATCTTCAGGTAACTGACGAGAATGGTGGCTCGCCGCAATATGCAGAAACAGGCACTGAGAGGTATGGACTACTCATCTTTCCTACGGATGACAAGGTGTTTGTTGATTATGATGTTGCCGGCGCAGTGACCCAAAAAGACGGCATGTGGACATGGGACTATATGTATCTGGCAACCACACAGTTCTACCTGCCAGAGCAGGTTGAGCTGGTGTTCTTAAACGAAAACCCCCTGCACTTTGTAGATCAAAAAGGAATAAGCTGCCACGGCTGCCAAGTCAAACTCGAATATGAATTAGAAACTACACAGACCACAAGGCAGATCCAGTGGCAAGACAAAAAATTCGATCTCACGATAATCTCTCAGGCAAAAATCCCGCAGATCAAGTTCGACCAGCCAGCCAAGTCGCTCAGCTTTGAGGTCACAGAAACAGACGAGTACATAACACTGATCATCCCACTAGAACTGCTCTGGAACCCATACGAGGTGTTCTTGGACGGCGAGAAAATCCACAAGACCGAGTTCTTCTCAGATGGGACCAACGTCTGGCTCAACTTCAAGCCAACCAAGGCTGGTACAATAGAAATTGTCGGCGTCTCGGCAGTACCAGAATTTCCTCTTATGGGTGTGATGATTCTAGGCGTTGCGATGATCCTCGCAGCAAAATTTGGCAAATTCAATCGCCGCTAGAGCCGCACGAACAAAAGCCGTATTCATCTATCCTCACATTGCACATGGGACATTTTTCGCCGTAATCGACTTCCCAAGGCTCCTTGCCAAACAACCTGTAATGATCATCTATCTCAAGCGGAATGATGCGTTTTTTAGTCAACAAAACCAGTTTGTTTCTTTGGTATATAATTTGGAGTCTCGGTTTTGAATTAAATTACACGAGGTTCGCGCATCCCATATGAAGTGTGACTGCGGATGCCGCTGCATCAGGTGCAAGAGCACGGAGCTTGAATCCTTTCAGGTAGGACAACTTGAAGCGGACGGCTACTTTGACATGCACCACACATGCAAAAAATGCAATGCACACTTTGACCATCTGGACGGCACAATATTTGAGACGTGCCACAAATGTAGCTACTAGTTGAGAACCTGCTTGTAGTACCAGGTTCCGTTCTCCTGCGAGTTCTTTGCAAGCTCCCTATGAAAGGCCATCTTTGCTAATGCCTTTGAGACATCGAGCGGGCTTGCAAGCCAACCGTACTCGCGCATCCTCTCAACAGTCTCGGAAACAGTTCGTGGGCTCGAAAAGAACATGTCCCGCTCCAGAATCTCGATCTTGGAGGGAACCTCGTCCGCAGAAACGGGAGTGGGTGCAGAAAATTCTGGCTCGTGAACCTCTGCGTCGTTTAGCATTCTTAAATAATCCAGATTCTGCTCATACGCCTGCCTTATTGGCTCTGACGGATCTGGCTGAACCTCGTGGATGACCCTTGCCTTGTTTTCGCCAAGCCTTGCTGCAAGCTCTGAGATGACCTCGGCCGCAGTGTCATTGTCTATGTAAAAGTCTCTTGACTCGATCTCTACCTCATTTTCTCCGAATCTAAGTCTGATCTTTGCCAATCACATAAAAATGCGTAGGTTTTGATTTATCCTGCTAGCTTAAAGTAGCTTAAAGATCGGATCAAAATTATTACACATATTATCAGAAAATTTTTCGCATCGTACCACAAAAAGCCAGTTTTAATTACCAAGCGTGAACAAAAAAATAATCGCAGTGATAGTGGCCGTAATAGGCGTGGCGGTATTTGGATACACACAATACGCGTCAGCAACGCAGATAAGCGCGACAATCACCAACAGCGAACTTGTGGAAAAATCAGAAAAAGGCTCACTGTACAACCTGCAGCTCCAGTTCCACAACCCGTCGCTCCTTGTGCTCACAGCAGGCAATACGGAATTCACCATATTGGCAGATGACGACGCATTAGGCCAAGGAACACTGGATCCGTTCATGCTGCCAGCCCTAGGCAAGGCTACTACCAGCGGCTTGTGGCTCAAAGAGCACAGTGCAGAATCAGACAACGCAAAAGTGAAGATCTCCGGAGTCACAAAATACCAGCTCTTGTTTACTTCAATCGAAGTGCCATTCACATACTACCCCACGCAAGAACAGACTAGAGAATTTATACACGACGCATAGCTTTTCATGTAATGCTCACAGTTTTCGGATCTACTGCGCTTGATACCATAAGAACCCCGACTAGGATCCTCAAAGACGTGCTTGGCGGAGCAGCTACGTTTGCTGGAATCTCTGCAAGCTTTTTTGTCAAGACTGGACTCATCGCAGTAGTTGGCACCGACTTTCCAGCAAAATACCACAAGATCCTACAAAACCATCTTGATTTACAGGGCCTTGTCACAAAAAAAGGCAGGACATTCCGTTACGATGGAAGCTACGATGAGGCCCTCACAAAGAGAACCACAAACAAGACAGAACTCAACGTCCTTGCCGGCTTCAAACCCCACGTCCCAGACGAATACAGAAAATCGGAGTTTGTCTACTTGGCAAACAACGACCCGGATCAAAACGCCTCACTCATCAAGGAATTCGACAAAGTCAGGTTCTCAATGTGCGATACTATAGAATACTGGATTGCGACCAAGAGGCAGTCCGTTATCAAGATGATAAAGGCAGTAGACGGAATCGTCATAAATGACGAGGAGGCAAAGCTGCTCACCAAAGAGCACAACCTAATCAAGTGCGCAAAAAAGATGATGGGGTGGGGTGCAAGATACGTCATAATCAAAAAGGGCGAGCACGGCTCCCTGCTATTCTTTGATGATGTCATATTCCCGTCTGTTGCGTTTTCACTTGAAGACATAGTTGACCCCACTGGGGCGGGAGACTCGTTTGCAGGCGCCATGATCGGCTACCTGGCAAACAAAAGGAGCACCAGCCTCTCGGAGATAAAAAAGGCAGTGGTGTATGGCAACGTCCTTGGCTCATTTGCGGTGGAAAAGTATGGAGTTGACGGCCTTCTTGCGTTATCCAGATCCAAAATAGAAAACCGAGTAAGGCAGTACCAAAAGATGATCAATTTCTGAAAAGTTAAAGAATGCAGCGGCAAAACTCTGACCATGGACAGAATGGAAGAGATCTTCTCATTGCAAAAAGGTCTTGCAGACATGATGAATCTTGATAGATACCCAAAAGACGTAGAAGGTAGAATCGCAGCTCTCTGCACTGCCATAGTACAAGAGGCAGTCGAGCTGCAACGGACAACAAGCTGGAAGTGGTGGAAAAAGCCAACACCATTCAACACAGACCATGCAAAAGAGGAGCTTATCGACATCTGGCACTTTGTCGTCCAAGCATCACTTGAGCTCAATCTGAGTCCAGACGACATTGTTGCAGAGTACAAAAGGAAAAACGAGATAAACCGTGAAAGACAAAGGAACGGCTACTAGATAGAATCAATAAGCTTCCTTAGCTTCTCCATGTCGGTCTCGCCTATTTTGTCCACGAGCACGATTTGTCTACGAAACTGCTCTATTTGCGATCTTGTCGATGTGAGAACTGGTTCTGGGCTGATAGAATTAATTATTCTGTTGTGCCGATCTGTGCCATACTTGTAAAGGGACACAAGAGAATGACCTGCCAGGTGGCCGGGCACCTCCCTGCCACAGACAATCAATGTCTTGAGCGTCGGGTTCTTTGACACAAAAGAAAGCAGTGCGTCGATGCCCTTGTTCTCTGAAAGTAGTCTTCCGGCTATTCTAATTTTGCCCAAAAGGCCAGAGCCTGATATCTCTTTTAGCAAGTCCATGCTCGCGAGAGTGCATACAGCTACATGTGAGGCTGGATTGCCATAGAAGACCTCCTCGCGTATTGGCAAGAGTATCCTGCAAATCTCGCCTGCGACATCAACTAGCCTCATACAATGACACTGCGGATTATTTTTGCCGTGAGTTCCAGTTGTTTTTGCGTCACCATTGGCTGCACAGGCAAAGAAAGAACGCTTCTTGCAGCCCACTCTGTCACTGGCAGGCTGACCCTCTTATTGTAAAACGGTGTCCTGTGTACAGGTGTGCCATAGTAGACTGTGGCGCCTATTCCGCCCGAGTTAAGCTCTTTGAGGATCTTGTCTCTGGCTGCGGTTGCAACCGTATACAGATACCAGTTGACTTTTTCATGCTTTCTTTGTTTTGGGAGAATTAAATCTAGTCCGGAAAGAAGCTCCGTGAGAATTCTTGCGTTTTTTTGCCTCAACTGCAAAAATCTAGGAAGCTTTTTGATTTGCACCTTGGCTACTGCCGCATTTATCTCAGGCAGTCTTAGATTTAGGCCGAGAACTCTGGTGTCATATCCGTGGACCATCCCGTGATTCCGAATCATCAAAAGTTTATCCCTGAGGCCTTTGTCGTTTGTGACTACAACCCCGCCTTCGCCCGCTGTCATGACTTTTGCTGCATACAAGCTAAAGCAACCAAGATCCGAGAAGGTTCCAGTCTGCCTTTTCTTGTATGTGGAGCCCATCGACTGTGCGGCGTCCTCTATGAGAACTAGGCCTTGCCTTTTTGTGATTTCAGAGATCTCATCAATGTATGCCACGTTACCATAAAGGTGGACGGGGATCACAGCTCGAGATCTCCTAGTTATCTTTCTTTTAAGATCGGCCGGATCCATTGTATAGTTGTCTTTTAGAATATCGACAAATACCGGTTTTGCCCCAACAGATACTACGGCGTTTGCTGTTGCAACAAAAGTAAATGAGGGTAGGAGGACCTCATCACCGTGCTTGACGCCAGCCGCATAAAGTGCGGCCTGGAGAGCGGCGGTTCCGGAATTTACTGCCACGGCGTATCTTGATTTGACAAATCTGCAGACAAGCCTCTCAAACTCTTGGACGTTCTTTCCGCCCAAGCTTGCCGCAGATGTGAGCTCCCCAGAACGAAGGACTTTGGTTGCCTCGGCAACCTCCTCCTTTCCCAAAAAAGGCAGATTCACGGGAACTTTCATGAATTGGTTTTTTGGAGTGTTCTAATAAACCTCATCCATGCCCGTCCCGTCAATCCACTGCTTGGCCCATTATTGATTTTTATACCATGAGAGAAAAATTGGAGGATACATGAAGGTACAACACCTCCAGGAAACCGATAGAGGGTACAAAATATTTCTCTACATATTCTACGTCTGCGCTTTCATAATGACATCGATTACCGCCTATGCAGTCTATGCGATGATCGAAGAATGGAGGCAAAAGGGCACATATGTAATGGGCGAAGTGCTGGTCAAGACAGAAGTACCGTTTCCTCATTTTGCCAAGCTGATCACATGGTTGTTTTTCTCAATCATAATTGGCTGGTATTGCGTTTCAAGGATCGGCTGGAAAAAAACAACACGCCTCTACTCATGGAAGATGTCCCTCTTACAGCTTATGCTTTTGGGATTCTGCATCATCACGCTGTACGAGGTACTGTACAACTTTACAGTTCTTTCCGCCCAGATATCCGCAGGCATAGTTGACGGCAATGTGCCAGACATTGACTCGTTGACGATAGCATACCCAGATCCAAACAGGCCTTGGAATCTCATCTTTGCAACAAAAATATTTCTTGCGGCATTTTTGATCTCAGCCCACGCGTTTTACCTGAGCACAAGGCCAAGAAAATCGCTTGACGAGCTGTGACCAAAAGAAATCCGAAAATACTCAATGACAAAATTCCAGATGGTCACTCCCGGTCGCTTGGAGGTAGGGGAATACACTATAGCGATACGCCAACGATGCAGATACGACAACCTCTCAAATTTTTCATTAACTTTATAGCAGTTCGAAGCAAAGTCAACTAGAATGGATGTCACAGAAAAAATTGAACTGATACTAAGGCCTCCGACAGAAGAGGTTGTAACAAAAGAAGAGCTTACCACACTACTTGAGACAAACTCAAAGCCCAGACATTACATAGGCCTTGAGATCTCTGGATTTTTACATCTTGGCAGTTTGATTAGCACCGGCTTCAAAATCAATGACTTCCTCAAGGCTGGAGTAGAATGCAACGTCTTTTTGGCAGACTGGCATACAGTGATCAACGACAAGCTGGGCGGGAGCTGGGAAACTGTCTCCCAAGTATCAAAATACTATGAAAAGGCGTTTCAGATCGTCTGCCCAGGCGTAAACATAATTCGCGGAACCGAACTGTACGATTCACACAAGGAATACTGGAAGGATCTCGTGCAGTTCACAAAACACATGTCTCTTGCAAGAACCATGAGGTCGCTTACGATAATGGGTAGAACCGAAAGCGAAGAAAAAATCGACCTCTCAAAGCTTCTTTACCCGCCGATGCAGGCAGTAGACATCCACACCATAGGAGTAGACATAGCTCACGCCGGGATGGACCAAAGAAAGATCCACATGCTTGTGCGCGAGATCTTTCCAAAAATGAAGTGGAAGGTTCCAGTCGCAGTCCACCACAGCCTACTTCCGGGACTGACAGAGCCTGCTTCCTCAGACGAGGCGGGGACAAAAATGTCAAAATCAAAGCCAGCCTCTGGCATCTTCATCCATGATTCGGACGACGAGATACGCTCAAAAATCAAGAAAGGCTGGTGCGAGGCAGGCAACATAAACAACCCAATTCTGCAGATGGCAAAACACATTGTATTCCACGAATTCTCCGACATCACAGTAGAAAGACCAGAAAAGTTCGGCGGCAATGTGACATACGCAAGTTATTCAGAACTAGAGTCTGCCTTTGCGACAGGCAAGCTTCATCCGTCCGACCTAAAGCAGACGGTTGCAAACTACATGGTAAAGATAATCGGCCCCATCAGGGACAAAATATCGCTGAGCAAAGATCTTCATGATGCAATCAAGAACTCTGTCTAGCTGGTCTGCAAATTGTATTTTGACGTGTAGCCGCGCGGGTTTATCATAAGATCCTTGAACACGTATGTAGATGAATTTCCGATAATCACAGTGCTTATCATGCCGAGCTTGTCTGCAAAGTTTTCCATGTTCTGAAGATCTGTCAACACGATTGACTGCGAGTCGCGGTATGCACCCTTGACTATTGCCACCGGCGTCGTGGGTTTGCGGTACTTGAGGAGGATTTTGCGTGTATCTTGGAGCTGGTGTATTCTCTTTTTACTAGAGGGGTTGTAGATCACAATCACATAGTCACCCTGCGCAGCCGCTTCTACCCGCTTTACGATTATCTCCCAAGGAACCAAGAGATCGCTCATACTCACTACGGCAAAATCAGTCATCAGCGGCGAGCCAACCAAAGAAGCGCATGAATTCAAAGCCGAGACTCCCGGAACTATCTCCACCTGAAGGCCGTTCTTTGGATCCCAGCCGGCCTCAGCAAGCGTCTCGTAAATTAGGCCCGCCATCCCGTAAATTCCTGGATCACCACTTGAGACAAGCGAAACGGTTCTTCCCTGCTGTGCAAGCTCGATGCACTGCTTTGCGCGTTCCACCTCTTGGGTCATCGCGTAACGGTGAACCTCTTTCCCTTTGATGAGATCCTCTACTAGGCTCACATACGTGTCGTAGCCGACAATGGTGTCGCTTTCCTCAATTACCTGTTTTGCCCTAAACGTCATGTGATCGTGGCTTCCTGGCCCCACCCCTACGATGTAGAGTTTTCCTGACAAGCGATCCTAGTCTTTTGAAAAGATATTTTATCCTTTGTTGGACTTGGGCAACTCGATCACCGGACAGTTGACTACATGATCCTCGCTTAGCGGCCTTGCAAGCTGAACTCTGATCTTGCCGTCGGATTGTTTTTTGTTGATGTCATTTACAGTCTCCAGAATCGAGGCATCTGCCTGATCCTTCCATTCCACAACTGAGACTCTGCATACAGGAATGTAGTTGCTGTCAAGCTTTGAGCTCAAAACACTCTGCTGGAATCCAAGCGGACCTGCACCTTTGATGCCGTTTTTGAATTGGTACATGTCGGAAAACACATTTGATGATAGCGTGTTTGCAAGCTTTGGTGCAGCTGGTACGCCAAGCACCTCCGCCGGGCCTACAGGCGTGGCGTCCGTAATTAGATAGTATATGGTTCTGCCGTCGGATCCCCACCCCCTGTGCGCCACAAACGTGGCCTTTTTGGAATCCGTGTCTATTTTGACAAGCTGTGATTTGCCAAACTCGTCTGAGATGGTCTGGTTTGTTACTCCCATCTGCCCTCCAGGCCAGACTATCTGAGGTGCATTGATTGTCACGTTTGTGGGCGACAGCTTGATCCTGCTTTGCTTTTCTGCTTGGAGAATTGCGTCAACTGAGTCAAGGAGTTGCGGTTTTTGGCCTGACTTCCATGACACCAAGACCAAGTTGCGCAGCGGACTGTATGTGTCTTTTTGCGACGGCGTGCTTGCAAAGACGTCTGCCTGGTACCCGTAAATGCCGTCGCCCTTCTCACCATTCGTAAAGACATAAAGCAGATCCTGTGATGAGGCAGGGGCCCACCTAAGCTTTGGCGCAAACTGTACCTTCCAGTCGCGCGACACTCTCTCCGCAAGGGTCTGGTTGCTAGAATCAGTGATGATATAGTACACAGGCTCCTTTGCAAACAAACCTGACCTCATCGGTATGGTGACGCTAAGGTGGGAATCGGGCAAATAGAACGACTTTTCCGCGGCTTTGAGCTGCTGGATGACCACCTCGGTCGGCTGGCCCCTGATCCAGCCATCCACGCTTGCAGTTATGGTAAACGAAGTCTTGCTTCTGAAAGCCACCGCAGCTCCTGTGAACTCGAACGAGTTGGCCCTCGTGGGAGGCTCTATGACGCTCATAGCGTATACTGTGTTGCCGTCGACGCTCCACGTGGGTTGCCCTCTGTCATCTGACTTGGCAAGCTCGTGCAACACCACAAACTCCACCGGAACAGTGGAAGTAAAGGTGACAGAGCCGTCGTAGATGCTCCCTTGGTTGGGTGACAAAAGGAGAACGAACTGGTTCCCGGCCTGACCTATTCCGGGATCCGGAGACGACGAAACCGTTTTTGTAAAATGGATCTTACTTTGCGGCTTTGCAGTGACAAAAGGGTCGGAAAAATACAGAGATGCAATTATGACGGCAACGCCTACTGCAAAAACTATTACTAGCTTGTTCACCGAAGATCGTGCTTTAACAAGATGTTTAAGCGTTTTTAGCTTACCTGGTCTGCCAGCTCAAACTCATCGTGCAAAGCATTGACGGCTGCCTCGCAGTCATCATCCTTGACAACGAATGCCAGATTCAGCTCAGATGATCCCTGTGCAATCATCATCACGTTGACCCCATTTCGTGCAACTGCGCTAAAAACCTTCGATGCGACACCAACGGTTCCTCGCATCCCAGAACCAATCAGCGCAATTATCGAGACATCGGCGGTGACATCGATCTTCTTTATCATCTTGCCAAGTAGGTTCATCTCCAGGGTGTTTACTGCCTTGTCAAGGTCGTTCTTCTTTACCACAACTGATATGCTCGACTCAGACGGGCTCTGAGAGATCATCATTATGTTGACTCCGGCTTTTGCAAGCGCAGAAAATATGGTCGCAGCAGTTCCAGGCGCCCCAACCATGCTCCCGCCCCTCATGTCAATTAGGCCGTTGTGGCGAATGGCGCTCACACACTTGACCGTCTTGTTTGTGGCCTCGTCCGGAGTTGCCGTGACAAGCGTGCCCGGATTGTCCACGTTGAAGGTGTTTCTGATCCTCATTGGGATCTTTTTTGACAGGAGCGGTTCAAACGACCTTGGATGGATCTGCTTTGCGCCAAAAAGCGCCATCTCCATTGCCTCTACATACGAAACCTCTGGAATCACTTTGGCGTCCTTGACTATCTTTGGATCTGCGGTCATGAGGCCGTCGACGTCGCTCATAAGCCACACTTCATCGGCTTTGATGCATGACGCTATGATGGTGGCAGTATAATCTGAGCCGCCCCGCCCAAAAGTAGTGATGTGGCCGTGTTGGTCTGCTCCGGCAAACCCACCAATCACAGGAATTATTTTTTTTGCAAACAACGGCTCCAAGTTTGTGGAAACCCGGAGTCGAGTCGTGTCCATCAACGGCTTGGATGATCCAAAATTTGAATCGGTCACAATGCCCACCTCCTTTCCAGAAAGCGCAACTGACTTTGACCTCAGGTCCATTAGTGTGTGGGACACTATCTGGATGGAGAGACGCTCACCAAAGGATATCAGATAATCAGACGATCGTGGGGTCACCTCGCCCAAAAGGGACATGCCATGTAAGAGTCCCTGCAGCTCCGCAAGGTCTGCTTGCAGCTTTGCCACCAGCTGCTTTCTTATCTTTGAGCTTGCAACAGCTTCTTTGGCAAGCCGTATGTGTTGTTTTGCAAGCTTTGCAAATGCTACATCGGCAGCATTCTTGTTTGCCTTTTGCACCGCCTCAGAGATCTGAATGAGTTGGTCTGTCACATCGTCCACGGCGGAGCATACTACTGCAACTTGGTTGCTCTTGGCAGTGGAATGCACAAACTTGGCGACCTCCTTTATCTGCTTTGCAGTGGAAAGCGAAGTGCCGCCGAACTTTAATACTAATCTCAACTTTGACATTGTGGCTCAGACCATAATTTAACTTTCTACACGCGGCGCCAAGTAAAAGTGAATCCTGCCCATGTTGGCCACCTTGAACTCTATGCGCAACGGCTTGGCAGACGAGTATTCGCACACAATGGAGCCAGACGCAGTGCCAACTGCCTTGACTATCGGGTTTAGGTACTCGAGGCTGTATGTGCCGGTGCTCTCCTCCTTTACCGATATGTCTGTGAGCTCATCTTGTTGTTTTTGCAGCGAGATGAGAACCTCGCCAGAGTCACCCTTGCCTGAGAACTCTGCCTTTGATTCTGTAGTCCTTATGGTGAGGTAGTCGGATACCACCTGGACGTCACCAAGTATCTTGTCAAACAACAAAGTAGCAAGCTCTATCTTTGCGTCGTATGGTATCTTCGGCAGCGGCGTGTCGGTGGCAGAGCTCTCAATCAGCCTCATCTTGTACTGCTTGTTCTTGCCAATTAATATGAGGAGCATGTTGTCTGATATGCTTATCTCAATGGATTCGGTTTTGTCGGCGCGCTTGATCAGCTTTGAGAACTCGTCTATGCGAACGCCGAATTTGATGTCGCCGTCTGACTCGTATTTTTCAAAGGCGGAATTTGGCCAAGAAATATCGATTAGCGCCACATGAGAAGGATCCATTCCACGAAAGGTTATCCCTTCGGAGGTCGCTTCAAAGGTAGCCTCTTCGACAAGCGTCGATATTGCAGAAAGAATTGCCTTCCACTCATCTGAGCCGCTAGTTTTTGCCGAGAACAAAGCTAAATGTGGTGTTGGTATAGTGCCAGTTAAACGTTATGCGTAGTTGCGCCAAGTATGGCTGCATTTGGTGCAACGATAAAACTGCGTCGTCGGCTCATCCGCACTCCGAGTCTGCAGCATCCACCACACAGCTTCGCCATGACCGCACTTTTCACAATCGATCTTGATTGTGGGCAAGGACTTGTCTTCTTGCGGTTCATCAAAAACCGTAAAATCCTTGTCGAGCTGCGCAGTCATTTTTTTTGCGTCTTGTTTCGACTCGGCTTCCATATGGCCACATTTTTGACAGACACCTTTTTTTAGACGCACGCCACACTTGGGGCAAAATTGCATCTAATCACCTTTGATTTTAGAATGAACGAGTTGTTTTAGATCTTCTGCAAACTCGATAGCAGCTTCTGTTGCCTTTTCTATCTCCTTGATCGGGTTGCCCTTGGACGAATTTACTCGCATCGAGTATTCGTTGGTGAGCGGATGCCTTAGAACGACACCTGCAAACTCTACCTGCTGGTCTTTGAGGAGCTCGTGCTGTATGATGTACAGGGTGCTGATGTCAGAGCCGCGAATTGATAGGTTGGTCTCCTTTGACGAAGATTTGACTATTTGGGCATTCATTAATCGGAAAACAACTTATTGTGGATATAAACCATCGTGCGTATGGGAAGCCAAAAAAACTACATCTCGGAAATCAGTCTCACAAAAGACAAGGATGAATACTCAAAAAACGACGACATTGTGATCGGAGTCAGATTCTCGATCCAAGGAGGGCTTAGGGAGGCCTTCAACGAGAAAAACTGGACGGAGTCATACAACAAATTCGATAATCTGTTCAAGCTAAAATACGGAATAAAGCTGGTATCGGGAGGATTCAGAAAACACGCCCTCAAGGAAATAGACACCTACAGAAAGGCCTCGCTGTTCTGGACTCGGAACCCCAAACTAGTAAACCCCATGAAGGAAAAACGCGTCTGGGTGCAGGTGGCAAAGAACTTTGAACCGTTCATAAAGCTGACAGAGGACGACGTACGGGCAGAGCTGTTCGATTTTGACGAAAAGATAACAATCAAGGCATCCCAGCTCGGAGAAGGAAAACACAAGATTGGGGCGGAAGTGTATGCCTCTTGGCAAAAACACCACTTTACAGATCCTGATAGTGTGAAGGCAGAGTCCAAAGAAATAGAGATAACGATCAGGTAGGAATTATAAGCCAGCTCATGGTAAAAAAATTATGGCAAAGTACGACGGACTTTTGGGGCAGCCTGTGCTCGAAGTAGAAGAGCCAGATGCGGAGGGAGGAGTCACTCTGATCTTTAAGGACAACAGATTCTTGTTCGTCAAGCTAGTGGACGGAAAAATAGAGACGATCTCGATTCCTGAATGATTACAAATAGCGAGCGGGAAAGCCCGAACCCTTCAGGGTCGGGTGTGTGTCAGGAATTTCTCATACATAGAAACTGCAAGCTCCTGCGATTCTGACTGGATGGAACCAGGGCGTTCCTTTCTTACCTTTTCTATTGCATCCTTTGCGGACATATTTTGATATTTGATGAGGTAGCTTGCCAAGATCGTGCCGGTTCTGCCTATTCCTGCGGCGCAGTGCACCATGACTGGTTCTTTGTTTTTGATTCTCTCAGCTATGAAATCTACTGCCGCATCAATCTTTTCAAGATCCGGCGCGGTAAGATCCTGTGTTGGGACATGCAGGTATTCTATTCCCTGAATCCAAGAGTCTGGCAGCCCTTGTTCAGTCATTGTGACGATGGACTTGACTCCTTGTTTTTTGATCCAGTTGATTTCCTCAAAACTCGTGGGCATGCCAGAGCCTGCAAGCATGTCATCAAGCAGCCACGAAAAATTGGTAGGCCTCTTTGCGATTCTTCCGTGGATCTTGCGCCAAAGGTTTCCCGGCTTGCTCATCAACAGATTTTCAGATTTTCAGATATTTAGACGTGATTCTTTATATTGACAAGTAGCGTAATAGTGTAGTTTTGAACAAAGAAGCCATTCTGTATGACAAACTGCCTGACAACAAAGTCCGGTGCACCGCGTGCGCCAGATACTGTGAGATCAAGCCAGGCCAGATAGGCCTTTGCGGCGTTCGCGGAAACGTTGACGGCAAACTCGACCTGTTCGTGTACGGAAAAGTGATTACCGGACACGTAGACCCAATCGAAAAAAAACCAGTAATTCATTATAGGCCTGGAACGAGGATCTTTTCTATAGCCACGACTGGCTGTAACTGGCTGTGCAAGTATTGCCAAAACTATGACATCTCGCAAAGAAGAAAGGTGGAAGGCCAAGATCTCTTGCCTGCCGAAGTGGTACAGATGGCAGTGGACTCCGGCTCACATGGGATAGCATACACTTACAACCAGCCCTCAATTTTCATTGAATTTGCACGAGATTGTGGCGTTGAGGCCCACAAGAAAGGCCTCTTCAACATATTTGTCTCAAACGGCTACGACACGCCACAAACAGTAAAGATGATGAATGAGTTTCTAGATTGCATCACAGTAGACTTTAAAGGAAGTGCAGAACCACAATTCACTCGTCAATATATCGGCGTGCCTGATCCAAAACCAATCTTTGATACTCTGCTTGAGATCCGTGACAAGACAAAGATCCATGTCGAAATAACTGACCTCATTGTGCCCCAAGTGGGCGACAATTTAGAATACGCAAGGAAGCTCTCAAAGTTTCTTTACGATGAGTTTGGCCCAGAAATGCCGATTCACTTTTTGAGATTCCATCCGGATTACAAGATGATGGAGTTCCCGCCAACACCAATCAAAACACTTGAAAAACACTATGAGGTAGCAAAAAAGGAAGGCCTCGAATACGTGTATCTGGGAAACGTACCAGGCCACCCGTACGAGCACACTTACTGTCCTGGCTGCAAAAACATTGCAGTCGGAAGATACGGCTTTGACATCACGTCATGGAACCTAGACGACCACAACAAATGCAAGACTTGCGGAAAGCAGATCCCGATCATAGGTCCGCTAGACAAGGAATACAAGAAAAACAGATTCCAATTTGTGATCTAAAAGGCAACTGCGCGAACTGGCGAGCCCGTGGCACCGTTAAGTTTCAGCGGAAATGCCGCAAGCTTGAACTTTGGGGTTCTTATCTTGCCAAGGTTGCAGAGGTTCTCCAAAATAAGAACGTCGTTTGCAAGCAAGATGTGGTGCGCAGAAAACTTGGAATTAGTTCCAACATCGATGCTTGGCGAATCAATTCCAACTAGGTTTGCCTTCTTTGACGCAAGATATCTTGCTGCAGACTCGCCAAGACCTGGGTTGCGCTCAAAAAAGTCTTTCCTATCCAGCTTGTCGTTCCAGCCGGTGGCAAACAAAACAGTAGCGCCACTTGGAATCGCTCCGTATTTTCTTTCGTATTTTGTTATGTCAGACTTGGAGATTTCGTAAGCCTGTCTTGATTTTGTCCTAATTAGTATGGCTTGGCGCAAAAATCTGCGAGGCGGAATCTGGTGAATCTTTTTGCCTTTTTTGATAAAATGATACGGCGCGTCAATGTGCGTGCCTGTGTGTGAGCTCAAAAAAAGCATCTCCAAATTATATCCGTCTTTTTTCAGCTCGGCCCACTCAATGAAATGCGGCTGCGGTGATCCAGGAAAGGTAGGAATTTTTTCGGATATCTGCAGAGTGAGATCTAACGGTTTCACAAAATTATTGTGGGACACTTGTATTTTTCAATAATCAAAGATATTAAATAGACCTCGCTCAAACTACTTCTACATTGCCTACTGCATTCATTCTCTTGAACTCCGATTTGGGTTCTGACCAAGAAATAATCACAAAAATAAAAGAGATGCTCGCAGTCGAAAAAGGACTCAAGTACGAAGTTCAGGGAGTCTATGGCATCTACGACATTGTAGTGAAAATAGAGGCAGATAACGCCGACCACCTCAGGAGCGTCATAACCAACAAGATACGAAAAATAGAAAAGGTTCAATCCACGCTCACAATGATGGTAATCGAAGAACAAGAGAAACTATAGTTTCTTGATTGCGTCCACCGTAGCCAAAATCTCGGACTCGGTGTTAAAAAAGTGAGGCGCAGCCCGCACAATTTTCTTATCAGAAATCTCCCGCACCGCAAGAACGATCTTTTGTTTTTCAAGCGATTCTACGAGCTGTTGTGGATTTCTGTCTGCAAGCGAAAACGACACGATACTTGTCCTCTTTTGTCGGTCTGACGGTCCATACAGGGTGACGCCGGGAATTCTCGCAAGCTCCTGCCGCAAGAGGTCTGCAAGGCTTATTATCCTCTCTCTTATGTTGTCTAATCCCAAGTGCAGCAAAAACGAAATGGATGCCTCTAGGCCTGCAACTGCCACAAAGTTTCTGAATCCGCCCTGGAGTCTGTCTGGCGGTTCCTTGTATGCAAGCTTGTTTGTGTCATACAGCATTGCCGACTCTCCCGCAAGCTGCATTGGCTCAAGCATGCCGGCAGATTCTTTTTTGCATACAAGAATCCCTATTCCCATTGGGCCGCAAAGCCACTTGTAACCATTGAACGCGATAAAATCTGCACCAGTCTTTGTAAAATCATAGTCTCCTATGCAGCCCACAGTCTGGGCCGCATCAAGAAAGTATGTGATTCCCTTCTCTCTGAGCAGTTTGCCGATCTCTTCTGCAGGAAGAATTGCACCTGTGTTGTAGAGGCCATGGCTTAGTGCAACAAGTTTTGTGTTGCCGTCGATGATCCTCTGAAGATCTGCCATGTCAAAAAAGCCGTCTTGATCCACTGGCAGGCTACGAAGGCGTACCTGCTTTGCCAATCGAAGCCAGGGATAGTAATTGGAGTGGTGCTCGTGGGTGGTTCCACGGATTATTATGTTGGAGTTTTTTGGGAATGTCATTCCATTTGCAACCGCATTAATTCCTTCTGTGGTGCTTTGTGTGAAGACAATCTCCTCAGGTCTGCATCTGAGAAGCTTCGAGAGGGCCTTTCGAAGTGCAATATTTTTTTCTGCAAGCAAGGCTGAAAAATCCAGCGAATCAGGACCGAGTGTGTTGTACTGCATGGTGAAATCTGTCATTGCCTTCATTGTGTTGATGGGAATGAGTGAGGATGAGGCGTTATTGAGGTATATACGAGCACCCTTTACAAATGACTGTGAAACAAATTCATCATCCAAATTCATTATTATATCACACATTCAACTAATCCTTGTTGGATAAAAATCCAGTCGGCACGGATAAAATCCGCAAATTGATACTCAGCTCTCCACTTGGCTCAATCTCGTTTGAAAATGCAATCACAAAGACGTATTTTTTCCACAAAGTAGCTGCAATGGTGGAGATCCCTGTAGTTTACTTTGACTTTGATCTGTTGTATAGCGGGTACCTTGCAGCAAACATCTTGCAGCAACATGAGAACACAACCGTGCATCAGCCAAGGGAAGACACATGGAAAAAATTGCTTGCAGAGACGCTAGATCAGATATCACAAAAGCGACACCTCGTCATGATTGACTCACTCAACGGCTTTTTTACCGTCCTTGCAGACCAAAAAAACGCAGGCAAACTCATCAATAACGCGTTGATCATGCTTGCAAGCATGGGGCAAAGAGCCGACTCGACTGTCCTTGTGGGAAGTATCTCTAAATACAAAAAAGATGAGGGGTGGGTGCTGTCAGCAATAGGCAGACACATAGTGGAAGTAAATGGGATGAACCACTTTACGGTTCGAAGACTGAACTCAGCTCTTCACCTGACTCTGGTCGATGATCAGAATTTCACAAAATCATCAATAGATCTCTCCGAGCTTGATCTGGTCTGAACTGCGATCAAAATTTTATAACAGCGTTAAAAATTCCCTAACGCCGTTATAATTGGAGATTTTTAGGGAAATTATATTAAGATCCAAAAGGTAAGGAAATTCGATAAAAATGCCAGTAGCAATTTTACCAGACATTGGTGAACAGATGTGCATTGGTTGCGCACTATGCGTTGAAATCTGCACAAGCTTGGGACCAGATGTACTTAGAGTAAAACCAGTTGAAGGCTGGAAGAGAGGAAAGGCATTTGTCTTCTACCCAGAAAGATGCATCTCCGACGGTGCATGCATCGGCGTTTGCCCAACAAAGGCAATCTTCTGGATGAGACCGATGGACTTCACAGTAGGTCAACCAGTTCCTCTATACAAGAACTCAGTCTTCGTTAAGGGCTGGACTGAACTTATCGACTAAGTTCAGTCATCAAAAATTTCTTTTTAATTCAGACTCCTAGTGTAAACTGGCATGTAAAATCACGGTTGAAATCTGTTGCCTTTCATATTGCAGATGTTCCACAGCCAGCCTTATTTTTTCAGATGTGCAAGTTTCAAAACGCAGCTCACGATTCAAAAAATAATTGGAAAAAAAGTCACAAACTGCTCACCTGTGGACAAATTATGACATGACAAAAATGGGAAGGGAGGAAATGCCTTTCCTGACCTATGCGATTACTGTTTGCTTTTTCGTGGGCGGCCTTACTTTTTCTACTGCGTCTAGAAGATCCTGCTGGGTTATCTTGATGTCTTTGATGTTTTTTGTCTGGCCACTCACATGTCGCCTCAGAGCTGCAATGGCTGCTCTGTTGCACACTGCTGCGATCTCTGCACCAGTGTAGCCGTCGGTGATATCCACAAGCTTAGATAGATCCACATCTTCCGCCAGTGGCTTTTTCTTTGTGTGAATCTCAAAGATGTGCTTTCGACCCTTTGCATCTGGTTTTGGAACTTCGATTATTCTGTCGAATCTTCCAGGGCGCAACAAGGCCTCGTCCACTATGTCCAGCCTGTTTGTCGCTCCAATTATCAGTACGTTGTGGAGCTCTTCTAGGCCGTCAATCTCTGTGAGTATCTGGGATACCACATTTTCTGTGACGTGCGAAGAGTCAGCACCACTTCTTCTGGGAGCAAGTGCGTCTATCTCATCAAAGAATATGATGCACGGAGCTGCCTGCCTTGCCTTTCTGAAGACCTCGCGCACTCCTTTTTCAGATTCGCCTACCCATTTGGAGAGAAGCTCCGGGCCCTTGATTGCGATAAAGTTGGACTCTGTCATCTTTGCAAGCGCCTTTGCAATGAGTGTCTTTCCCGTGCCTGGTGGGCCGTACAAGAGCACTCCCTTTGGCGGAGAGACATCCACGTACTCGAAAGCTTCCTTGTGCTTTAGTGGCCACTCTATTGCCTCCTTGAGCTCTTCTTTTAGGGCATCAAGGCCGCCGACATCGTCCCAAGTCACGTTTGGCACTTGGACCAGAACCTCCCTGAGTGCAGAAGGCCTCACATCCTTTAGTGCTTCTTTAAAGTCCTCATCTGTGATTTTGATCTTTTGGAGGATCTCAGCTGATATCTTTTCCTGATCCAAATCTATGTCTGGCAAAATCCTCCTCAGGGACCTCATTGCGGCCTCTTTTGCAAGGGACTCTAGATCAGCTCCTACAAAGCCGTGAGTCACCTTGGAGAACTGCTTTAGGTTGACTTTGTCGTCAAGGGGCATTCCCCTTGTGTGGATCTGCAGTATCTCCAGCCTGCCTTCCTCATCTGGAATCCCTATCTCGATCTCCCTGTCGAACCTGCCTGGTCGTCTGAGGGCCGGGTCTATAGAGTCAGGCCTGTTCGTTGCGGCAATTACCACAACTTTGCCACGTGACTTCATTCCGTCCATTAATGTCAAAAGCTGGGAGACGACTCTTTTTTCAACCTCGCCTGTCACTTCGTCGCGTTTTGGCGCAATGGAATCGATTTCGTCGATAAATATGATACTTGGCGTGTTTTCTTCTGCCTGCTTGAAGATCTCTCTTAACCTTTCTTCGGACTCGCCATAGTACTTGCCCATGATCTCAGGGCCGGAAATTGCTGTAAAGTGGGAGTTCGTCTCGCCTGCTACCGCCTTTGCCAGGAGTGTCTTTCCAGTGCCTGGAGGACCATACAAAAGCACGCCTTTTGGTGCCTCTATGCCCAGCTTTTCGAACAGCTCCGGATGCCTCATTGGAAGCTCAACCATCTCGCGGATCTTTTGGACCTCTTTTTTGAGGCCTCCCAAGTCATCGTAGGTGATTCTCGGTATGGAGTTGTCTACCGCCTTTGTCATGGAGCCCAGCTTGAACTGCGTCCTTGAGGTAACTATTACGGGCTTTGAAGGAGTAGTGGATGTAACAATAAGCTGTGTCCTTCCACCAAGATGTGTGTTGACCATGATGGTGTCGCCGGTGGTAAATACGTGCCCCTCATACAAAGTCGACATGTATTCCTGGAGTCCTTCCACTGTGATCTTTTCGACAGGGGAAAGGACTATTTGTTCTGCCTCGACTGCATTTACCAGTTTGAGTGAGACCTTTTCGCCTATTCCTGCACCGATGTTGTGCCTTGTGAGGCCGTCGATTCGTATGATGCCGGAACCGTAGTCCTCTGCCGAACCAGGCCATATCTTCACATGGGTCTTTTTGTTTGCCAAAAGCTCCACTATCTGGCCTGTCTGCCAGTTGTTTTCCTTGACCACCTTGGGATCTATTACGGCAATTCCCTTGCCTACGTGGCGCTGCGATATCTCGTCAATTCTAAGTATAATCTCGCTCATATGTCATCACCAAAAAAATAGAGGTTTAGGTAACCTCCACGGTCTTGCCCTTCGGCTTGTCTTCCTTAAGCTTGAACTGGACCTCAAGGATGCCATTTGTGTATGTGGCCTTTGCAGAATCTGGGTCGATCTTGTTTCTGATTGGCACCCTTCCATGGTATTTCTTGCTGCCGTGTTCTGCGTCTACTTTGACTACATTTCCCTCAACTACGACCTTGATGTCCTTTTTCTCGACTCCGGGCATCTCGGCCACCAGTTTTAGGATCTGTTCCTTTTCGTCTACGATGGTGTCAATCAGCGGCTCCCTTGTGTCTGCAGTTGGAAGCAAACCTGGTCGGACATTTCCGTACTCCCTTATGTGCGGCTTACCGTCTGGACCAACGGTCATTGAATAACCGTAATAATATGGCCCAAATGTGGTGCCGCCGTGTCTTGCAGCCTCTTCGAAGAGGTCATCTAGATCCATAAAGGACCTGGACATCCTTTTGAAGAGTCTGTCAAATTCGTCATCAAAGAACAATGTCATATTCACTCAGTATATGTAATATACATGACATTATATAAAGATTTTGTAGATTATTATAAAAAGTGACATAAGACTATTATATATGACATAGTATAATAATTTTTGTGAGAACGGCAAACCTCTCCGTCCCCGAGGTAGTCAGGGAGATAATAACACGGAATCGCTCCATTTATGACTGCATGAAGATGGACATCATCAACTATACTGCACTTGCGGTGAAGATACAGCCGGATGTAGAAAGGCAGATTGGCAACCCTGTAAACCTCAACACCATCGTAGTGGCCATAAAACGCTACGCTGATTCCTTTACGGAAAAAGAGGATGTCAAATCCGAGTCGATCCTCAAAAACGCCAGACTCTCTCTTACTGACGGAATTCTGGACATCAAGTTTTCCGCAAACGACATAGACAAAAACGAGGCTGCGTCACTTCTCAACAAATTTGAGCAGTACGATTCCGATTACGAGTTTTTCAGATTGGCTGACTCTACGTTTCGCATACTGACTGAGGACCTGGCAGATATACGAAGGATCTTCGAGTCTTTTCCATCCGCAAAGAACTTTCTCAGTGCCGGCTTGGCCAAAATAAAGATAAGGATACCACAGGATAAAAACCGCTCAGATGTGGTTTCATATGTGGCAGAGCTGCTCCACAACAACGGAATCGAGCTGCAAAACGCATTCTTTTCTCAGGACGACATAGTGCTGGTTCTCAAAGAAGAAGACGCATCAAAAGCATACGAAGTGCTGAGGGCAGAGATCTCAAGATAACTAGACGCCCAAGCTCTCGGCTTTGGATATGTCCAAGTATACCTTGTCTCCAACCGAAACGCCAAGCTCTTTGTATTCGCGCATGTCAAGCTTGATGCTAGTTACGCCTCCCGGCATTCCATAGAGGCCTCCAGAAAGCATCTTGTTTAGGCCTTTCATCATTTCGTCCATGTTTGAGAAGCCCATCACTCCTGCCCCAAAAGGAGACTGGGGGAACGACTGGGATTCCTTAAAGTCCTTTGTCAGTGACAACGACAAAACCACGTATGGCGCGCCATCTGGTGCCGCATCGATCCGGACTACAACATATTCCTTTTTCATGTGATCTGCATTGATTTTTGTGCTATTTTACTTTAACCGTAGCGAAATTCACAAAAATTGCATTGAATCTAGTTAACTAAACATTATAACTGCTAAATTGGCAGTAACCAGGTGACAAAGAAAAGAATCCTCGTGCTCGGGGGTGGATTTGCAGGCGTAGAATGTACGCGCAAGCTAGAATCCTACTTTAAACACAACCCTGACATCGAGATCGTCTTGGTCTCAGAAGACAACTTTCTTCTGTTCACACCCATGTTGCCACAGGTCGCCTCTGGCATGATCGAGACCAGACACATCATAATACCAATCAGGACTATATGCAAAAAGGCGGTATTTTACGAAAACAAGGTAAAAAACATCGATCCGTATGGAAAACGAGTCACATTCTATGGAACCCGTGAAAAAAGGGGGATATCGCTAAGCTACGATTATCTGGTGGTGGCCTTGGGCTCGCAGACCAACTTTTTTGGCAACCAACAAATCGAGGCCCACGCGTACACGATGAAGACGCTCAACGACGCGGTGGTCTTGAGAAACCGCGTCATAGACATGCTGGAGCAGGCAGAAAACGAGACGGATCCGATTCTAAAACAAAGCCTGCTGACATTTGTGATCGTAGGCGCAGGATTCGCAGGAATTGAGACGGCGGGAGAGATACACGATTTTCTGCTTGACGCAAGAAAACACTACCCAAAGATTTCTGAAAAAGACATCAGGGTGATAATACTTGAAGCCCTGCCGGTGGTTCTGCCAGGTTTTTCTGAAAAACTTGCAAAATTCACAAAAGACAAGCTCATCCAGCGTGGTATCGAGATCAGGCTAAATACCGCGGTTCTCAGCTTTGATGGCTCCGAAGTCATTACAAAAAGCGTGGTGGACGCGACAAAAAATCCAGTCAAGCAGCCAGAGCTTGACGCCATACAGACAAAGACACTTGTTTGGACCGCAGGTGTCACGCCTGTTGATACCATCAAGAACTCTATGTTCAAAACAGACCGCGGTAAGGTGATTGTCAACGAGTACCTCGAAGTGCCGGAATTTCCAGGCGTGTACGTCATAGGTGACTGCAGTCTCACCATTGATCCAAGGACGAACAAACCATATCCGCCCACTGCACAAAACGCGGAGGCGGAGGCAAAGATCGCAGCTTACAATCTTTATGCGGAGATATCAGGCAGGCCAAAAAAGAAGATAGACTATGTCTCAAAAGGGCAGATGGCAATAATTGGAAAAAGAACTGCCATTGCGCAGATCTCCGGCCTCAACATCTACGGTATAGTGGCGTGGTGGATCTGGAGGACCGTGTATCTAAGAAAGATCCCAAAATTCAACAAAAGGCTGAGGATACTACTTGACTGGACTGCGGATCTGATCTTTGATAGGGACATATCTAGACTCAAGATTCTGCGCAAGGATCAACCAGTTGACTATAAGGAACTAGACGAAGTAGACGACGTATGGTAAAAAGGGTTTTCTCACTTTTCGTTCATAGAATACGACACAACTACTAGATAGTACGTTATGATTTCTAGAAAAAGTTAAGTTATTTTAAGATCATTTCACACTAATTGAAGATTCTACTCACATCTATTTTTGTAGTATTACTGACACTCACATTATGTAATCCAGTTTCTGGTTTGAAATCTACTTATGATATACTCAAACCACTCAAATGGGGCAGTCCACAAGTATGTATCCTCGAGCCAGATTATGAAGAAACAGTAAAAATCGAAGTTGTGACATTCTACGATTGGGCTTATTACGCAGGTGCAGATCCTATTCAAAGTTCTATAGAATATAAGAAAATCCTAAACAAAGAAATTTCTGAGTCTATTTTAAAAGAAACTAAATCAGCTCTAGATACATGGGAATCGTTACTAAAACAAAGAGAGAGAAGCAGAGATGCCCAAAAAAACTGGGATTTTGATTACAAGATAATTACATTGGAACAACAAAAAACATTTGATGAGAAATCGTGTTCCATTGTCATAAAATTTGTTCCGACTCCCTCCAGAACTAATGAAATGTATCGTATACTAGGAATAACAGAAAATCGAGATACACAAACAGCAGATCATCGCTTGATCCATGTTTATTATCAAAAAATAGGTTCGTGTATATCTCATGTGGATAAACATTACATATACTATAAACCGTGTTATGTGGACGACGTTATCCTTGCAGTACAAATTGGAAATACTGTAAGACATGAATTTGGACATGCATTAGGTCTTGGACATTATTATTTTGCTGACGATCCAAATATGTATTGGAAAGACTCAACGACTCCAGCTCCATCAATTATGACTATTTTTGCGCCAGATTTGTATGATGAACAGGAGATCAAACAAATAGACATTGAAAAGGTGAGAGAAATTTATGGAGAAAAAGGATTTGTAAAACAGGTTCAATCTCAAACCAAAACAAAAAACAACATCGAATCCCAATCTGATGAAGTAAAAACAATGAAAAACTCTGATACAAAGCCAAAGAAAGAAAAGAAAAACCCTCCCCCAATTGCTAATTTTGCATATGAAGGAGATATTGTAACGCTTTTGGCCAATACTAAATCAGGTGATAAGATTAGTTGGAAGCAAATCTCTGGCCCAAAAGTTAAACTATTGTCCACAACAATTGCAGAACTATCGTTTGTAGCACCCGATGTTAAAAAAGGACAAGTAGAGATCCTGACTTTTCGTTTAACTATCAAAGACCAACTTGGAAACACAAGTACGGACAAAATTAAAATTAATATTCTTTCTAGAGACTAAAGTACATTTTCTCGTAGAAACCTGACGAAATTATTTCTAATTTGGAATTTTAGTAATACGTCTTCGAGTTAAAGACTGCCTACGAGTAAGCAATCTCTTATTTCGCAGGTCGTATTCATACACAATTCTTCCTTTTCTTAGCAGGGTTATTCGGTAAGCGATCTCATCCGATTTAATTTTGTAATTCTCAAGATAATCCCAAATTTCATCAAATTTCCTGTCAATGTCCTTTAGCGCTATGGTAACATGAAACTTGAATCCATCCCTAGAATCTTTGTCTATGTCGGTAGTATCTGTTATATTTAGTAATTTTTTTGCCAGCTCGTATCTAAATTCCTTTAATTCCTCACTGGGGATGATTTTCAAAAAATTACATTCTTTTTACTTGATGTTGTAAAAAAGAGAAATTTCTTTTTCAGCTCAAAATAATCAAATCCGTCAATTTGGAATCTTAATCCAGAATACTTTGAGCCCGCCTGACCGATTGCATTGACCACATCGTTGATTGATCTGCATCGAAATGGGCCAAATAATGAGATGTGAGGTACTGGTCTATGTTTTACTGCTCTTCTAACATGGAATTTATTGTAAATATCATAAATTAACTGCCTAGTAGTATGTTTAACTCCCCCCGTCAGACGAATTTCAATTAAAAACGGTTTTTCGAGCATTTTGTTCTAGCAGAAATTCTGAGTAATGTACACTTTGTCATCAGACGAGATTGCAATTCCGATTCCTTCTCTATCATAAGTCTGTGTCAGGATGTTTTGTCTATGTCCTGGAGATTCCATCCATCCGCTTACAGTTGATTGGGCTAGATCATCGATGTTGTTCCATTCATAAGATGTAGGTATTCCGTTGGTATACCAAATTCTGTTGTATAGGTTATTTTGAAAGATGTTTTCAGCAATTCCTGAATAAATCAGGTTTCCAACGGTTTTTTCACATCTAAATCCGTATTTTGACCCTCTTGCTGTTGGGTCTAGTCCTTCAGGAGTGACATGTGAAAAATAGCTCCTTAATGCCATGTCATCACTATGAATTCTTGCAATATTAGATAATCTGTCGTCCCAGACAAGTGCTGAAAGTCCGTAGTATTGCCGTTGTTGGTTTATCAAAAGATGAATCTTCTTTTCTAATTCTATGGTGTCTATAGTTGGTTTTTGGTTTATTGGATTTGATTCTTGAATCTTTTTTGGGACTTCCTTTTTTTTGTCGATGGTGATATCGTCTGTTTTTACGGGAGGATTTTCTAAGTTTTTGTTGATTGTTTCTTTGATTTTACCTGAAGTCTCAGTAACTATATCTTTTGTAGTTTCAGATGTTTGTTGAATTTCTTGAGGAATCTCTTGTATTGTTTTTTGAATATTTTCTTGGTTTATCTCAATCATGTTGTTTGCGAACAACAAAAATAACACAATGCTTGCAATTATTATACAGGCAATGCCAAATCCTGTGGTTTTTGTCTTTTTCTTTCGATAAGATCTACCATAAGTCTTTTTTCCGCATTTTGTACATACAAAATATCCTTGAGTATACACATAGTTATGGCTGCATACCATGCTCTTTCTTAAAATCTCAAGACAATTATACTAGAAAAAGTTAGATCTGAATTCAAGAACAGCTCAATAAGCTAATCTGAGCTCTAGCTGAGCTAATTTCTGAATGATTTTTATGTGTAAATCATATCTCAAAGAAAAGCCCAGATCGCTTCTTACTATGAGCATCTCTTTTTAATCGATTATGAACTCAAACTCCACAACAAATCATAACGCGCATTATTCGTGCGTCAGGTTTTCATGCCTATGAGGAGAGAAAACCCTTTCTGATGACGATAAAAAAGAAGGCGCGTTAGGCGCCTTTGCATTCAGAAAGCTGATGTGTAGCCAAATGAGAGCAGTAGTAACGAAAGCGCCCCCATTACGGCAACAACACATTTTGCTGTTAGACTCTTAATGGGGATCTGGATCATGGTATAACATTCTTCAAAAATTTTTAAAAATTTTTTTCAGCTTGTAAGCTGATGTCTAAGCTTTGGTTTTGAATTCCACAAACTCAATTGTCTCCGAAATCATCAATATAATCAACAGAACATAAAAAAACCTAATTCAGAGCTTTGCCAAATTAAAAAATGGGGATTTAGTAATGGGTATAGTCCCCGTGCAGCTCGTTTTCCAGTTTTTCTACTATATCCATTTGGCCGCCCTTGTTGTCAAAGCTTACCAAGAGGAGGTGGTTTGCACCAAGCGGCATTGTGACTCTTCTCAGCTTTTCATAAACTGCAAGCACATACCTGCCTTTGCCTATCTTGTGAGCTAGCTGTGCCCTGACCTTCCATGAATTGACAGAATATTTCAACGACTCTCGTGTTTCATCTTCCGTTAGCAGATTCACCACTCCCTTGCGCTGCCTTGAGCAGACCACGTTTCCTTCCATATCGCACACCCTTGCATGACGTATGTTTTCGTCAAGATCCATCACTCTGTCCAAAAGATGCTCAAACTCCATGAGTGGTAATAATAACGTCGAATTTTGATAAAAGACTTGTGCTATTGGTAGCGGCTCTTTATTTTTTGTTGGTGCTCCTCTCTTGAGTGATGCAATCTGTCCTTTTCGTGGATGAACTCTTTGCCGCAACCGCTGCATCTGACAATGGTTCTGCGGTGTGCACGCCTAGCATGGCTGATCAGGTCGGCATAACTTTCGAATTTTTCCTTGCAGTCCTCACAAACGTTTTTGTTGCGACTAAATAGGCCCAACTCAATTAATTACTCGATTTAACTATAAAAGATTTTTAAAAGCAGGACTGTGCTCATTTTTTCACTGTCTTCTTGGGTGTGAGTTTGGCCGGTTTTACTTTTTTTGGTTCCTTCTTGTCGTTCTTGGCTTTTTCTTTTAGATTGGCAGGCTCTGCAACCTTTGCGGGATCAAATGAAAATGACGTACTGCCAGTTTCTACATCGCTTGTTCCGTATTGTGCTATTACGGTGTAGGTGTCTTTGCTCCACTTTGAGGTGTCTGATATAGAAACAGAAAACGTGGCATCATCTTTTACGGGAATTATTTTGAGGAAGAGAATCTTTTTTGCCGAACTAAGTACGGTAATCTGCAAGTCCCTGCCTTTTTCATATGGTTTTACCTCGCCAGATATCACAATGGGCTCGCCTGCTCCATAGCTTAGTTTGTTTGTCTTGACTAGGGCGGTGTATGTGCCTGTATTTGCGATTCCCTGCTGGTAAAAATACGCGTAGACCGTGTATGGTGTACTCAGTAATGCCAGTCCTAAAACACCAGCAAACAAATACTTGGAACCATGTTTCATTTTTATTGCAAACAATTACGTCGCTTTTCGATAAAAGATTTTTGTAGTCAACAAGCAATTAAGATAAATGCACACACAATACCTAAAACTCCAAGAAAGGCTTGCTGGCAAAGTCGTGACAAAAGATTCGTTTGAATCAATAAAAACGATATGCGGCGTGGATGTGTCATACAAAAACAATGTCGCATTTGCCTCAGCTGTGATTGTTGACAAAACATTCCAAGTCATCGAGAGGGTCGACCTGAAAAAAGTGACAACTTCACCCTATGTGCCAGGGTTTTTGTTTTTGCGAGAGGCCCCACCCGCCCTAGCGGCGCTAGGATCGTTGAAAAACGACTATGATCTTTTGATGGTGGATGGGCACGGACAGCTGCATCCTCGCAGATGCGGCCTTGCGTGCTATCTTGGCTTGGCCTTGGACAAACCCACAATTGGAATAGCAAAAAACCTTCTTTGCGGCAAGATAAAAAATGAATCTATACTACTCGATGGCGAAATACTTGGAGCTGTTATAAGAACTAAAAAACCCGTATTTGTAAGCGTGGGCCACAAAATCAGCCTCAAAACAGCAGCCAGTATAGTGGCGGAAACGACAAGGCATGACCAATGGCTTCCAGAACCGTTGCGCCTTGCAGATCTTTACTCGAAAACTCAGGGCAAGCGATCTTGAAATCTAGCACCCGATCGTCTTGGATGAGCCCATCATTGAAATCAAATCTTGAATAGGGCTGTCGCTTAGATCCTGCATGGAATTGCAAAAACTACAAAGTTCAATCAAGGGCCAGGTGTTCACAGAGAAGGACATTCTCGACTATTACTCTGTTGATTCTAGCTTTTACCGAGTAAGGCCGAAAGCAGTAGTCATTCCAAAGAACATCTCAGATGTAATCAAGACAATGAGGTTTGCGGCAAAAAACAAGATCTCAGTCACTCCTCGAGGAGGCGGCACAGGTTTGGTGGGCAGCGCGCTAAATGACGGAATAATAATCGACATGATGAATTTTGATAAAATAAAGATCGGAAAAGATTTTGTATGCGTTGGAGCTGGCGTAACAAAAGGAAAGCTGGATCAAGAACTAAACAAGCGCAAAAAATTCCTAGGTCCGAACCCCTCTGTTGGGCCTTACTGCACTGTGGGAGGCATGATAGCAACAAATGCAAGCGGGAGCAGGTCAATCAAGTATGGGAGTACAATTGACAACCTGCTTCAAGTCACGATTGTAACTGGAGAAGGCAAGATAGCAAAGCTGCCTTCCAAATCGCATCTTGCAAACTCGGTTCTTCATCTTGCAAGATCTATTGATAAGAACAGATTTCCGCAGGTTTCTAAAAATTCATGTGGATACAGGCTTGATGCTATATCGAATCACGACGACTCGCACAAAATACTTGCTGCCTCAGAAGGAACGCTTGGCGTCATAGTCTCAGCAAAACTGCGCATCTTCAAGCTGCCAAAAAACCGCACATTGCTGGTTCTGGGTTATAATTCTGTCAGTGCGGCAATACGTGACTGTGTAAATCTAGCAAAGCTACGCCCATCGGCACTTGAATTTGTGGATCACTCCACAATGAAGAATTTCGAGGCAAAGTTTCCCAAAGCGATAAACTGCCTATTATACGTGGAGTTTGATTCACAAATACGTAGCAGCGTCTCCAAACTCAAAGCGACCTCGGCCGGAAAGATACTGTGGAAACTAGATGACGAAAACTCGATTGCGAAATGGTGGAATTACAGGAACTCAGCGCTATATTTCAGCCTGAAAAACCTTCTTACAGGCCAATCGTTGCCACACATAATTGAGGATGCAGCCGTACCAATAGAAAGACTGCAAGAACTGGTCTCTGCCGCACAAAGCTTGTCAAAAATGTTCGGTGCCAGACTCGTAATGTATGGTCATGCAGGAAACGGCAACATACACATCAGGCTTGCCATGCAAAAAAAGAACAAATCCACAATCAAAAAAATTGCAAAGACATTTTTTTCCAGAGTGATTCAGCTTGGAGGGACAATAACGGGCGAACACGGAGACGGCATAGCGCGAACAGACTATGTCAGGCTCCAGTACGGTTCAAAAAACTACAAAGCATTTGCAAAATTAAAAAAACAGTTTGATCCCAAACTGATCCTTAATCCCAATAAAATAGTCAGGCTTCATGGGAAGCTTGCAATATCTTCTTTGAACAAAGTCAAGCCATAAGTGCACTCTATTGAGCAATATATGGAATCCGGAGCCGCATTGTCCAGCTCTTTTCCACATTTTTTACAATATTGTTTTCCCATGCAGTTTGCGGGAAATGATAATCTATAACGTATTATGATTTTAAAATGAACACACAGTTTTTTGAATACAAAATATAGATCCGGAGGCTAAATTTTCGCTTTTTCATATATGGGTACAAGCATATCATGAGAAAAACCCAAACAAGCTCGCAAATATGCTCCCGATCTGGTCTGCCAAGCTACCAGATCTTGACGGTTCGTCTGTTTCCAATACTATGGTCTGAGAGGATGCTCCGATCACCGGAATGACAGCATCTTGCTTGTGCTGTTTTTCACTACTTTGAGCTAGAACTTCGCCGGCCTTTTGCAGGTTAGCTTCCACCTGCTTGTCTTGATTCTGGATCGACTTGTAGATTGAAATGGCTTCATCAAAGCGGCCAAGCTGCGCCAGCACGTTTGCCTTGTTGTTCAATGCGGGTACAAAATCAGGGTTCGCCTCAAGTACCATGTTGTAATATTCGATTGCAACATCAAGATCGCCAAGCTTGGCATATGCGGTAGCTTTGTTTGTGAGGGCCTCGATGTTGTCTGGCTCTTTTATTAGTGAATCATCAAAATATGAGATTGCCTGTTCGTAGTTGCACAGCCGCATCAGCGCAGGACCCATTCCATCATAATAAAGTATGGTGTAAGAATATCTGCTTACATCGCAGTCCAGTGTTATCTCGTTTAGCATCTTGCCGAGCTCTTGGTCTTCTACAGTCAGGTTATCCGAGTTTTCCACCAAATTATTTTCTGGTGAAATAACCTGTGGACTGGCATCATCGATGACTCGAGTTGGTGTTACCTGTAGTTGAGCTGACAATTGAGGCACAATCTGAGCACTCGGCTCATTCTTGGAAGGCCGCACTTGATTTATCTGTGGATGTGCGGTCTCTGCCGAATTCTCAGGGGTCTGTATTTGTGGCGAGCCTGCGAACTGGAACTCGACTTGTTGTTTTGATGCACCATAATGCGCTTTTACATAATACTTGCCATCTGTCTTGAAATTCACACCTGCTTTTGCCAAAAAAGAAACAGAAAACTCCAAGTCGGAGCTTATCTGTGGGGTGTAAAATCCGGTCGGGGAGTCATTCTGATCATAAACCCCAATTAGAATTGTAGGCTCGCCAATCTCGGAAACTATCCCAGAAATTGTGATGAACTCGTTATCAAAATACACATTTTTGTCAGTCTCCAAAAAAACGACCTCGGGTTTTGTTTGCGGTAGTGGCTGGGGTTCGGGCTCCGGAGCAGCTCCGATTACTTCAAAGGTAAGGGCGTCTGTATTTTTCCCATAATCTAGCTCAATCAAGTAGATTCCCGATTTATCATAAAATGGAGAGTCAAGGGATATTGTCTTGGCAAAGCTGTCGTCTTCCTGCAGCTCGACGCTATTTGCAGAAAGTATCGCACCATCAGGATCATAGATGCTCATTGCAATGACGGGCATCTTGCGCTCCAGAACATAGCCAAATACCTCCATGTCCTCGCCTGTATGATACTTGGGCCTGTCGGTTGCAACCACCACCCACGCCTCATCCGCGAATGCAGGCAACGGCAAAAGCGCAACTAAAAAGACAATGAGCAGTGATTTGACGCTCAAATCAGCTGTGCAAGCCTAAATTTTGTATTTAATAATCTCGTAGAATTTCTACCTGTTCTTTTTATGAGAGAAATTTCGCATGATTCAAAGCAGGTGAGCGGAACATACCACTAGGTGTTACTGGGAACGATTCTAGGGAAAGTGGTCAGATGAAGATAGCCCTTGCGGTTCTTGCAGTGTTGGCATCGGCGTGTCTGCTTGGGCAGGCAGCATCTGGATTCTCTCCTAAAGCGCCACAAGGAACCCTTCTTGTTGTTTTATCTGAATGTGACACTGGACATGATTGTCAAAGCAAGACCACAATAAAGCGCACCACTAGCTACACCATAAATCTGAAGGAGTCTCTCAACATGGACAGCAATGACAAAAAACCCTCGGACAAAAAGGACACTGGCGCCAAGTCGGCCAAAAAAGCAAAAGAGGAAAAAAAGCCAGTAAAAAAGGAAAAGCAGTCTTCCAAAAAGCTCAGCGACGATCTAAAAAAGAAGTTTGAGCAAATAAAGAAAAAACCGAAAAAAGACTCACAGAAAACCAAGCTACAAACAAAACATGACACAGTAAAAAATTCTATATCTAACATACGATAGAAAAATAACTGCCAAATCTACGAACAACTCAGTTGATAATCCGAAGAAGCAAGCCGAGTGACAAAAAGCCGATCCTTTCGTTCTTGCACAAGACCTTCAGGTGGGGTGATTACATCGAACGTGTGTGGGACATGTGGCTGGCAAGAAAAACACTCCTCACTGTTGAAGAAAACAAAAAGCCAATTGGAATCGGAAATGCATCACTCTCAAAACATCAAGTCTGGATAGAGGGCCTCAGGATCCATCCAGAATTCAGAAGGAAAGGATACGCAACCAAGCTGGTTCTCCACATAGAAAGCATCGCAAAGAAAAAGGGAAGACGGATTTCAAGGATGTTGATTGCGCAAGGAAACACAAGGTCGCTCATGCTGGCAAGATCTCTTGGCTACAAAATAGAAGACAAGTTTTGGCTGTACAACATGCGCCCAAAAAAACACCAAGTTCCTGTACTAATTGCAACAAATATGCGCCAACTAGGTGGTCTGGCAAACTCGAGCACGTACTCAGAGTCTTGGGAGTGGCTCCCACTGGACAAACCGACTTTGAACAAATTAATCAAAAAAAGGCGTGTGATTGTAGCTACAAAAGGCGAAAGGCCCATCGGTGTCGGGATATGGAATGAATCGGATCTGGACAGGGGGGTTCTGCAGCTTGGTTACCTAAACGGCACAAGTGAGGGGATGAAAATGATCCTGCATTACATGCAAAACAAGGCAAGTCAGATGAAATCAAAGAGAATTCAGGTACTGATGCGGCAAAAAATCAAACTCGACGCAAAGGAGCTTGACAGAAGGATGCTTTTTTGTCTGATGAGAAAGGATCTCTAGGCAGATATCCCGTCACATGCATCAATAAACCATCTTGGTAGGTCGTTTCTTTGGTAGTACACCATCCGCTCCGCTTTGGCGTCAAGAACATACGTCATCGCATGATCCCCTACATGCCTGATGCTTCGCCCTGCCATCTGCAATAATCTGTATGCGGACTTGAGGTAGTATCTTCGGTGATCTGGCTCGGAATTGTAGATCTTTTTCATACGGAGGTCGTCGACTGTGGGATAGTATGGCGCCTTGACAATTATCTGGAACCTGCTGTCATCGTCTGGAAGGTTGACGCCTGACTCCAAGCCAGGGGAGATGAGAACGGAATTTGCAAGCTTTCTGTGGGCTGATATTGCTTCTGATTTGTCTTGGCCTTTCTGGAGAGGCAGCAGTCTTGGCCTTAGCTGGGGGGAGATGTGCTCCAAAATATAGTCCATCTGTGAGTAGCTTGTGAGAAGAATTATTCCGCGCTGACTGCTTCTAAGCTTCAAAATAGCCTCGATTTGTGATATTATCTTGTCTGGAAGTACGGATTCCGAGTTTGATTCCACATAGTCGGTCTTGAGGAATACTACCTTGCGATTCTCGACAGGTATGTTAGAGTCCTCGTTGATGAAATAGACCTCGTCCTTTCTAAAGCCGGTCTCCTTGCAGAACAATTCAAGGTTTATCGTGGCAGACATGAACAAAGTCACATCAAATCTTGAGCACAGCTCCTCGATGAACCAGTGGATGTGCCATGGCTTTATGGTCACCTCGTCAAAGTTGTGGCCTCTTCTGTCGTCTTGGAATTTTGATTGTATGTCGGTTATGATGTAGTTTTGGTCTGCCGACTCGAGGCCCTTCTGGAGAATCTTCATCTTGGTTGAATAGTTTTTGAGATCGTTTAGTACAAAATGGTTGATGTATCTGTGATCGAATTTGCATTCTGTGTGTTCTTTGCATCTAAGAAACTCCTTGGTTCTGATGTACTCCTTTACTTTGCTGCATGAGGGGCAGTTCTCTGTGATCTTGATGCCATGCTTTATGCAGTGGGCGTGTTTTTTGATGTGTTCTTCTGATTGCAGATAGAGGGTGTGTTCAGCGCATTTCTTGATTGTCGCCTCGCGCTTTTTGAACGCCTCTGCAAAAGAGGCAACGTATTCTTTTATCTGGTTGATGTCGGAATCAACCGCAAATCTGGGCATCTCGACTCCGAGTAACTCACCGTAGAATCCATTGAGACTTGTTGAAAGCTGGTTTGCCAGCTCCTCGTCTAGTTCGTGAGCCTCGTCGCATACAAGAAGCTTTCTCTGTGGCATCTCTTCGCCTGACAATAGATGCGAAAGATACGACGCATACGAGTAAACAACAAAGCTTGATTTTTTGCCGACTTCGATTTGGTCGTAGTAGGGGCATTTTCTTGGCATGTCTTGGCCGACGACGACCTCGCCGACCGTTCCTTTTTTTGACACTGTATAAGACTCTGGTTGGGGCTTGAAGGTGCAGTCGTTGCAATATCCATGGGTGCAGTCAAAGACACGATTTGTCTGCTCACACAAAAACCGCTTTTTCCCACGCACAGTGTTAAAAAACCCAAATTCGTCTTTGTACTGGTCCTGCAATAATACGGTCGATGTGAGTATGGTGGAGGACCTCATGTATAGCGAGAGCGCAACGGCAATCCAGCTTTTCCCGGTCCCAGTTGGCGCAGAAAGCAGGATCTTTTTGTAGCCGGACTCGATTGCGTGCTGGATCTTTTTGATTATCTCATACTGTTTTGGCGTGGGAGTTTTGCCTGCGAACTGGCCTACTAGATCTAGTGCCTCGATAAGCGATATTGGCTCCCTCGGTCGTTTCAGATCGATTTGTGGGTAGCTGCTGCGCACGCGCCTACCTAATGAGTCAAACTGCAACACGAACTCCAAATGTTCAGTGTTTATAATTGTAGAATCCGCATTAATTTGAGCTGACCTGTAATCAACACTTGATCAATGAAATCCTTGATATCTTGATGGGTGTTCATAAACAACATGAAGGCAAAGTTTGCGACCTCGTGTATTGCATGCGGCGACAAAATCACACCCGGCAAGGAAATAGCAAAAAACGAGGACGGAAAGTGGGTTCACAAACACTGCGCACCGGAGCAAGAGTTACTTTAGACGGTTCTGTCGGAACTCTGTCTGTGAAGAACCACGTATTGTTAAACACAAAGAATCTGACATGCATGAGAGATTCATTACAAATAGCGAGCGGAAAAGCCCGAACCCTTCAGGGTCGGGAGTGTGTTAGTTTAGGCCGTTCAGTTTTGCGATATCGTGACTAAAAATCAGTACTTCTCTTGCTGTCTTGTCATTTGACATGCCATACTTCCAGTCTGGATATAAAATCACATAATCCGAATAAATCTGACGAATCTGCTTTGAGTTATTGTATGACAAAATCCATCTGTCGCGTCGTTTGAGTATTTCTGAGAGTTCTTGGTGGTCAAAGTCCTTTTGCAAGTCGCCTTTTCTACCATAAAGCCTGCTGTTTATCAGATAGGGCGGATCCAAGTACAGCAAAGTATCCTTATGCTTGGAAATTGAATCCCTAAAATCAGCAAGCTCCACAGTCAAATTGTCGATTTTGAAGCTGCGCAATCTATCAATAGATGACTTGGTAAATCTTGGATTTCCGTCCTTGCCTCCAGATGCCATGCCACCACAAAGTGTAGAGCCTGAAAACGACGCCCGATTCAAAACAAAAAACAAAGTTGCACGCTCAAGGCTGTCAACTGATTCTAGCTGAGCCTGTTGCAACTCGTAGAATTTTTTGCGTGTTAGGGGATGATACATTTCTACACTATCTGCCAACCGGTCTGGGTCTGTTAACAAATGCCGCCAAAAATCTACTAGAGGTTGAAAATTGTCATAACCATAAACACTGATGCCATTTTGCGCACAAAAAATCTCAAAAGATCCTCCGCCAAAAAATGGTGAACATAATGAAGCTGTTTTTGGCGGCAAATATTTTGAAATGATTTTCACGGCTCTTGATTTACCACCAGGATAACGTAAAGGAGACCTTACTCGCCGCAATGGTTCTTTCAATATCGTATCTGACACACTAATTGAAATCAAACTCGGTTGATTATAGATTTACGGATAAAAAAGGAGCTATTGTAAATCATTTTATTTGATGAGATGACATATAATGTATCTTGATTGAAAACGAAAACACCTGGGCAAGAGCGGTACAAAACAACGCAACAGACGAATTCCACAAAAAATTTGATCAAGCTCTAGATTCGCTTAAAAAAGATCTTGGAAAGACATACCCGCTCATAATAGGTGGAAAAGAAGTACACTCAGACAAGATATTTGAAGTAAAATCGCCGTCTGACACAACAATCGTTTTGGCTAAATTTCCGCTTGCAACAAAGGAGCAAACAGAGCAGGCCATCGAAGCTGCAAAGGAATCGTTTCCAGAATGGAGCGCTACTCCGTACCAGCACCGCGTTGGCCTGTTCAGGGAGGTTGCAAATCAGTACTCGGCGCAGAAATTCACCCTGGCTGCCATAGTGAGCATGGAAAATGGCAAAAACCGACTCGAAGCAATGGGGGAAATAGATGAAACCATTGATTTTCTGAGATTTTATGCAGACCAGCTGGAGTCAAATCAAGGGTTCATCAAACCCACAAAAAGCGCAAACCCAAACGAAAGGACTCAAAGCGTCCTAAAACCATACGGTGTTTGGGGGATAATCTCACCGTTTAATTTTCCCTCTGCAATCGCAATCGGGATGAGCAGCGGCGCTCTAATTACCGCAAACACGGTAGTTCTAAAGCCGGCAAGCGACACACCACTTTCCGCCTTCAAATTTGTAGAGTTGATCTACAAAAAAGTTCCCCCAGGTGCGATAAACCTTGTCACAGGACAAGGCTCAGTCGTGGGCCAAGCCATAATTGAAAGCCCTCATGTCAGCGGCATTGCGTTTACTGGATCAAAAGAGGTAGGAATGGCTGGGTATAGGGCCTTTACTAGCAAGGCGCCGCGACCCTTCATCTCAGAGATGGGAGGCAAAAACCCAGTCATAGTTACAGATTCTGCGGATCTTGAAAAAGCAACAGACGGCGTGCTGCGTGCCGCATTCGGGTACGGGGGTCAAAAATGCAGCGCTTGTTCCCGAGTATATGTACACAAAAAGGTTGCTGACCAGTTCACGCAAAAACTCGTCTCCAAAGTCCAAAACCTAAAGATCGGCCTGCCGTGGGAAAAGGACACATACCTTGGGCCAATAATCAACGAAGCTGCAAAAAAGAAATTCCTGCAAGCTGTAGAGCAGGCAAAAAAAGACGGCAAGATAATCTTTGGCGGAGAGACACTTGACGATGGCATCTACAAAAACGGCTATTATGTAAAACCGACCATTGTGACAGGCCTGCCAAAAGACCATAAGCTGGTCAAAGAGGAGCTGTTCCTGCCGTTTCTATGCGTACAAGAATTTGAAAACTTTGATGATGCAATAAGGCAAGCAAACGACTCTGAATACGGTCTTACCGCAGGAATATTCAGCCAAAACAAAAAGGAGATCGACGAGTTCTTCTCCAAGATAGAGGCTGGCGTCACCTACGCAAACCGTGCCCAGAGTGCAACTACGGGCGCAATGGTGCAGGCCCAACCGTTTGTAGGATGGAAGAGCTCAGGGATTTCAGGCAAGGGCGCAGGTGGTCCATACTATCTCACTCAATTTCTACGGGAGCAAACTCAGACAATCTGCAATGAAAGCTAGTCCCTGAAAAACAAGCGGATATTTTTATAATTATAGCCAGTACGTGATCTGTGTATTCTAATATCTCGCAGATGAGCTTTGAGATATCACAAAAACAAAGAAGCTTCCTGGCCCAAGTAGACCGAGTATGCCGTTCAATTCGAGACAACGAAGAAAAATCCTACCTCCAAGAAAAATTAAACAGCAGAGTAATCCCTGAATTCGGCAGAATTGGCATGCTAGGTTGCCCGATTTCAAAAAAATATGGCGGCCTCGGATATGACATTCTTACCTATGCACTCGCGCTGGAGCGTATAGGCAGAGAGGGAAACTCGCTGAGGACGTTTTTTTCTGCACACATCTCTATCGGCCAAATGGTTCTACAGTCGTGGGCAAACGAAGAACAGAAAAAACAATACCTCCCACTGACCACATCCGGAAAATCAATCATGGGATTTGCGCTCACAGAGCCTGCAGCCGGAAGCGACCCGTCATCAATGCAAACAAAATTTGAAGAAAAAGGAGGAAACTATGTCCTCAACGGAAAAAAGCACTGGGTCGGCAACGGGACTTTTGCCAAAGTGATTACGACCTTCGCAAAAGACTCTCACGGAAAGATCTCCGCATTCATAGTGGACACCGACTCGCCAGGCTTCAAAGCAAAAGAAATGAAAAACAAAATGGGCCTGCTGACAGTAAAGAATGCAGAGATCACGCTTGAGGATTGCATAGTCCCAAAAAAGAATCTCCTTGGACAAAAAGGTCAGGGCCTCAGCATCGCATTTAGCGCACTAATTGATGGCAGACTGAGCGTGGCCGCAGGGGCAATAGGAGTCATGGAAGACTGTCTTTTTGAATCCATCTCATATTCAAAGAAAAGACATCAACACGGCGGACCGCTCGCAAAAAAACAACTAATTCAGGAACACATTGCACGCATGGTGACAAACATGGAAAGCTCGCGCTGGCTAGTCTACAAGACTTGTAATGCAAGGCAGAAACTACACGACTATGTCGAAAAATTCAAGCAAAAGACAGTACAATGGCAGCAAAAACTAAACCGCGACAACAAGCAATACTCGCAGCTAAGAAAAGAAGCGGACAATTTCACCTCGATTGCAAAATTTCACACAAGTAACTGTGCGTTTGACTCTGCAAACAGAGCTGTTCAAATATTTGGCGCAGAAGGTTACAAAAAAACAAACAGAGTCGCAAGACACTTTCTTGATTCACGCGCAATCATCATTTATGAAGGCGCAAACGAAGTGCTAGAGCTGAAGATAGGCCTTAACCAACTGGGCGATCAATACAGGGCCTACTGAGCTTCAGCACACGCTTGATGCATCACTGAAATTCCCTCGTTGACCTGTTCCTCGGTGATTGTTAGTGGGGGGATTATCCGCATAGCTTTTTGGCCCGCCCCAAGCGCCAGCAAGCCATGCCGAAACATGTTGAGAAGAACCTTGTCTCGTCTTTCCTTTGATTCACATTCAACACCGATCATCAGGCCAAGGCCCCTCACATCCATAATCCCTTTTTTGCCAACAATTTCCGAAAATCCTTTCTTGATGAGCAGGCCCATCCTCGTCGCGTTTTCCAGCAACCTGTCGCGCTTTATGACGTCGATTATCTTTGCACCAACTGCCAGATCAATTCTTGCGCCGCCCCCCCACGTACTTGAGATCACACCCCTGTCTGCCGGCTCCAGCTTCTTGTCAAAAGCAGTGGCACCCACCTGAAGCGCTTTTGCAATGCTCATGATGTCGGGTTTTACGCCATAATGTTCAAAGGCCCACCACTTTCCCGTGTGTCCCAAGCCTGATTGAACCTCATCTAAAATCAATGGAACGCCGTATTTGTCTGCAAGCTCTCTTAGGTTTTTGATGAATCGTTTGCTTGCAACAAAATAGCCGCCCTCTCCCTGAATTACCTCGCTTATGATGAAGGCCGCCTTGTTCTCTTTGAGAATCTTTTCGGCAGCATCAATTTCTGGGTCGTCGTCTGTTGTGCAAAATTTGATCCTAAGTACTGGCAGTTCAGGAAAATTGAGTTTGTAGAGTGGCTTGCTTGAGGTAAATGTAAGAGCTCCCAGGGTCCTTCCGTGAAATGCATTATTGCATCCAATTCCCACCAGCGGCCCCATCTTTCTGTATGCTATCTTTAATGCGTTCTCAACCGCCTCGGCCCCGCTGTTTATGAAAAACACCTTGAAGTCGGGGGGCAGAATTGTGACAAGCTTTTCTGCAAGGACGGCATGTTCTTCAGTGTAAAAATCCTGTCCCGCTATCTTGTGTGCCCCGTTTGTCGAGTATTCCTTTAGCACCTCCAAAATATCTGGATGGGAATACCCAAGTGGGCAGGCGCCCACACTCGATGTAAAATCCAGATATTCATTTCCATCTACATCTTCAATGATGCAGCCGTGGCCTCCCTTGATGACGAGGGGGTACATGAATGTGGAATCATAAGTGTGAGCTTTCATCGTCGATATTATTTTGGAGGCAATCGGACCAGGAGGCGTAATCTTGATGTGGTGTTCCATGAACTACTTAGCATGTAACAAAATAAAAACAAACCAGTCTTCAAGAATTACATCTGTTCGCAAAAATAATCCGTGCGAGCTGTCTGGCTTTAAGCGAGTCTTGATTCAAGCTGTCTTACGATAAGCTTTACTATCTGATCCTTGGTCTTTCTTCCAGAGCTGATCACTTTTGTGTCATATATTATGTGGATCTCATTGTAGTCCGGGTTCTTTGCATACTTGGCTCCGATGTCGTTTGCAATTATCATGTCTGCGCAAGATTCCCTCATTTTGTTTCTTGCAGACTCGATGAGCTTTTGTTTTGATACATTTGCTTCAGCTTTGAACCCTACGAGAAAAACATCCTTCTGCAATCTTTTGATCTGATCAATTATTTTTGGCGCCTTGCGAAGCTTGATGACGAGTCTTTCTTTTGTGCTTTTGATCTTGGTTTTACTTTGCGATTGTACTGTATAGTCAGCTGCAGCGGCAGCCATGATGACTAGATCGAATCTTTCTCGCTTGAGTTCTCTTATGGTCGCATCCAGCATTTCTTGCACCGTTTTCACTAGAATCACCTTGGCGCCTTTTGGCGGCTTGGCAGTGCCAGGACCATACACCATGGTGACTTTGCATCCTGCAGAAACAAGCTCGGCCGCAAGTAAAACACCTGTCTTGCCAGTGCTTGTGTTCGTAATTACTCGTACTGGGTCAATCTGCTCAACTGTGGGCCCTGCCGTGATGAGAACACGTTTTCCAGCAAGGATCTTAGAGCGTCCAAACCTCCTTAGGATGTAGTTGAGAACGTCCTCTGGTTCTGCGGCCTTTGCTTTACCCTCGATCATATTCGGTTCGATAAACTCGATCTTGCCTCTTAAAAACTCGACATTTCGCAAGACTGCGGCGTTTTCGTACATTGCCTCGTGCATCGCAAGCGCCATCACGATAGGGATCTTTGCACCAAAGCCTACTGTAAGAACCGTGGAAACAGGAGTGTCATCAATTCCGTTTGCCAACTTGCCAAGTGTGTTTGCTGTAGCGGGATACACAACAATGAGGTCTGATTTTTTATAGTCTGCGAGTTTGATGTGCTCAAGCTCCCCTGTAAGCTTTGTAATTACTTTGTTTCCAGTTGCCCACTTGAAATAATCCGGCTGGATCAGCTTGGTAACTGCATCGCTTGCAACGCAAGTGACATCTGCGCCGTGCCTCATCAAAAGTCTTGCAAGCTCTATTGCCTTGTAAGCTGCAACGCTCCCGGCCACACACAAAACTATCCTCTTGCCTGAAAGCTCCGTACCATACGACTCTACAATGTCCAATGACGGGTGTCTGGCTCTAACTGCCAATTTCACTCAAGAGCTTTTCAAGCTCAGCTCTGTCCATTGAAAACCAGTTCTCTTTTGTCGGAAAACGGCCAGCCTCCACATCAAGTCTATAATTTGTTAGTGCCTTTGTTATGTCGTCTGATAAAGAAAGATAGCGTTTGACAAATTTCGGCTTGATCTTATCATACATACCGAGCACATCATGGACAACCAAAACTTGGCCGTCGCAGTGCTTCCCAGAACCTATTCCGATTGTTGGAACTGAGACACTCTCTGAGATAATTTTTGAGACCTCTGCAGTCACCATTTCCAGCGCGATACTAAACACGCCAGCCTCTTGAAGTACCTTGGCATCCTCGATGAGTGTGAGGGCCGCCTCTTTTGTCTTTGCCTGAACGCGATACCCCTGAGCCAAAGTCGTAGTCTGCGGCTGGAATCCAATATGTCCCATGACAGGTATGCCGGTCTCCACTATGGCACGAATGGTTGGCGCAATGACTTTGCCGCCCTCAAGCTTCACTGCGTCAGCACCTGCCTTGATCAGCCTCCCAGCATTTGCTATTGCGTCTGAGGCACTTGCCTGATACGACATAAAGGGCATGTCTGCAACAACTAGCGCATTCTGCCTTGCGCGGCTGACGGCCTCTGTAAAAAGAACCATCTGATCCATGGTGACCGGAATGGTGTTCTCATACCCAAGCATCACCATTCCTGCGCTGTCGCCAACAAGCAAGATGTCGATTCCGGCCTTGTCGCACAACGACGCAAGGGTATAGTCATAAGCTGTGATGACGGAGATCTTTTTGCCAGCTTTTTTCTTGTCCACTATATCCATGACTGACTTATGCATGCTGTGCCCTCCGCGTCAGGTTGTCCCTTATCTCAATTATTGAGCGTGCCAGATTCTTTTTGTTATCGAATTGGGTATTTTTTGGGTTTTTTGTTTTCTTGCACGCTGCGATCAATTCCCTGATGCCGCGAACCACATTGTCGACTATGGTGATATCTGCCGTCTGCGCTGTTCTTGAAAGCGGATTAAGGTCGAATGTGATCACCTTTTTCCCAGCCTTCTTTAGTGCCAGTGTCCTGTCGCCGTCTTCCAGTGGAACCACCACGACATCTGCAGCATAGATACCATCTTTATCTACGATTCTCCTGGCGCTGTCAAGGCCTGATAGTTTGACTGAATTCCTGCCGTTTATACCTAGTACAGAACTTGCGCCGCTCTTTTTCAAAATCTTCAGGATGTTTTCCTTTCGTTTGCTGCTTGCATAAAACAGGTTTATCTCAATTTTCGCACCAGTCACTTTTGCAAGCTCGACTATCTCTTTTGGGCACAGACCTGCAATGTTGCCGTTTACAGAAATTACTGGCGCTTTTGCCGAAAGTAACGTGGCCGCAGCAGCCTTGATTGCCTTTTTGGCAGAATTTGATGTGCGCTCGCCAATCAGATAGTCAAATGCCTCGCCCCTCCCATGCGCCATCAATCCTTCTTTTGCCACAAGGCCGGAATCAAATGCGTGTACAAGTCTCTCTCTGATGTACAGAGACTTTGCACGCGGATGTGTCTTTGGAATTTGTGATTTCATTTAACTAGCTAGTCTTGCGCCCATGTCGTCTATCTTTGATCTAATTATTATGCCGTCTTGGTATTTTTCCAGAATCTCAATAGCCTTGTTTTCGAGTTCTTTTGGTACTAGGGTGAATATGGTCTCTCCAAAGAGCGCAACGCCGGATTTGATACCATGTGATGCAAGATCATCTATTACTGCCTTCATTTTTGGTGTGATTATATCGACGTAATTTGCAAACTCGACTGAAAAATCGTGGAACTGGTCGATATTTTGTGTTTGAATTAGACTCTTGACCATCTTGCCACCAAGACCATTAATTGATGCAAGTCTTTCTTTTAGAAATTGTTTTGTTGAAATTGGAGAAAAACAGATCATAATTGCAGAATATGTCTCAATAGGAATTTTTTTAATTTCGCCTATGCCTGGGGCGCCACCCTTCACCCTGATCTCAAAGCCGCCATGATATGAAGCAAGAACGTCGCCGAGGCCTGTCCTGCACACCACTTCAGCGTTGTGCGCCATCCTGCCAAGACGTTCCTTTGAGTAGCGAGTTCCAAATGCCTCATTGAGTGCATATGCCAAAGAAAGCGCTACGGCGGCAGAGCAACCAAGGCCATATCCTACCGGGATCTTGATCTCATGGTGCACATTTACAAAATAACTGCCTTCTACGTTTTGCAAAAACTCTTTCAACACATATTCAGAGACCTGTGTGTTGTCTGGCTGGTACCCAGTTACTTTGATCTTAAAATCAGTAAAATCCGAGTCTTCTACTTCCACTGTGGTTGTGACCCCTTTTTCTATTGAAAACCCAGCTCCAACTGAGCCCTGAAGCTCCGGCTGAATATTCTCATCCAGCTCAGCTTTGAAAAAGCCGGTGATGTGCGCTGGGCTAAATGCGGTTCCCCTCATCTGATCCGAGTTTAAATTTCACGAAAAATATAAGAATATGGCTTAAACTACTTAAATCAATATAAATTGCCTAAATTCATTCGACGCCTCCAAAAGATAGGTAGCAGCATCCTGGTATCGCTCCCAAAAGAATGGGTTGAGGCAAACAACCTAGACAAAAGCGCCGAAGTCGAGCTGGAGACATCGGACAACACCATCTCAATCACAGTAGAGTCGGAGCGACCCTCAAAGGAGGTAGTGATTTCATACCCGCTTCCACAGGAGGAAAACATTGTCGCAGACATAATTGGAGCTTACCTTCTTGGATACGACATAATTCGGATCAAGGGAAAAACAAGCATCCCAATCGAAGACCGTGAAAAAATTAGAAATTCAATGAGGCGCCTTGTGGGGATGGAGATAGTAGAAGAAGACTCTTCAAACGTAAACGTGCAGTTCCTTTTGGATGCGGCAACACTGAACCCCCAAAAGATCCTAAAGCGAATCAGCTCAATTTCGCTTGGCATGTTCAACGATATCTCGCTTGCGCTGAGCACAGGCGACAAATCCAACCTCCAGACGCTCTCAAATCGTGACGACGAGGTAGACAGGCAGTACTTTCTTTTGGTGAGACTGATTCGAAGCACCATAAACGACAAAAGACTCGCCTCCATGTTTAATTTGAAAAACATCGATGTCATCGACTACAGAATTGCTGCAAACATCATGGAGACGTCAAGTGACACTCTGGTCGAGATTGCAAACTCTATCTCAAACTCAAAACTTTCAAAAACCGAGCTGCGAAAAATATACGAGCTGACAAAAGACATAGAGCTGATTCATCAAAAATCCATTGACGCGTTCATCGAACAAAACCGCAGGCTCGCAATTGACGCTATATCTACTCATAGAAAATTTCAGAAAAAAATATCAGACATACGCTCCTCTATTGAGCAAACAAACCAATTGCAGATTGACTTGCTGGATCTCATCTACATGTTTGAAGGTGTATCCAAGTCTTGGGTGGACATTGCAGATCTGGTAAAGCCGATATACAATTAGAGGATCTTGTTTTTTGCAGCGTATGTTAGGACAGCGCAGATTGTCTTGGAGTCAATTATCTTGCCAGCCTTGATCATGCCGATGAGTCTCTTTAGGTCAATTTTGACTACAGACATTATTTCATCTTCGTCCAATGACTGCTCACTTACTTTTTTGAGCCCCTTTGCGACAAAACAATGAATGGCCTCTTTGTTATACCCTACAGACGGATAGTACGTAAGAAGATGCGCAAGCTTGGTGGCTTTGTAGCCGGTTTCCTCTTGAATTTCACGAAATGCGCATCGTTTTGGGCTCTCTCCCTTGTTGAGCGTGCCTGCGGGAATCTCCAGTATGTAGCCGTGCCCAAATCTATGCTGTTTGACAAGAATCACCTTCCCATCCTCATCAAACGCCAAGATCGCAGCAGCACCACGATGCTCTACTATCTCACGCTTTAGCTTTCTGCCCCGTACAGTGATATCGTAGATGCTAAGGCCTAGAATCTTGCCATCATAGATGGTCTTCTTTTTCATCTGCTGTTCTACTTGGCGATGTTATTTAATGTGTTTGATATGCCAAGTGGAGCCTTGTGGATGCTCTGGCAGATTTGATGGCATTAATGACCCACCTTTGCGGAAATGCAATTTTCTTTGGTATGAAAAGATCCGCACCAGCAATTCCCTCTGTCTGCCTTATTTGCTGTGTAATGTTGTCAAGCTCAAAAATATTGTCACTATGCAAGAACAAAACAATTTGGTTTTTTGCTAGAAATGGTTTTTGCAAAAACGAAGACGAGAACTCTTTTTTTAGTTGTCTGAGTGTTTCTTGCATGCTTCCTTGAACCCATGCCAAAACTGCAAACGGGATATACTGGCCAAATTTCACAGGGTCATAAATCAAGGTAAACTGAATGGCCTCGTCGTTTTGCAGCTTTTTAAGCGACCTTGCAATCGTCTTTGTCGAAAGGTCAGTTTTTTCTGCCAGCTCATCGATCTTCATGCGCGGGTTTTTTAAAAGATGACTGATTATTTCCACATCTGTCTTAGTGAGATCCGATCTGATTCCGGGATTTTCAGCTTCAAACATGGAGAGGATTCGTACCTCCCTCATCAGATTTTTCGCGAGTTCGATTTTTTGTAGCACGTTTTCTCTTACTACTATTGCGCATACAGTAACTCCGCCCACGCAGGGAACCACAAAGAACGGCTCTCCAATCAGCTCCACCTGTTTGAGGATCTCATCTATGTCTTGTCCAGAGGTTACAATATACAAAACGCTGTACCCTAAAACGGACGGCTCTATCTTTAGCGCAAAATTCACTATTGTTTTGTTTTTGAGCATCTTCTCCACTCTTGATTTTACTGACGCGCCAGAGATCCCAATTTTACTCCCAATCTTTCTGTCTGATTCCCTGCAGTTATCAAGCAACACACTCAAGATTTTGAGATCTAATTTGTCCAACTTGCTAATGTTATCCCCTGTTTTCTTATTAAATAATACTATTTTTTAATAAAATTGTCTACTATAATCATAATATATACACTATACATTAAATATCAGACTATTTTTATCATGGTATGGACTATCGCGTTCAGCTTGCCAAAAGGATGCTTGCAAACAAAAAAGGAAGTCTCATCGGCGCGGTTTTGGCCATATCAATAGGAATTCTGGTAATTCATGTCAACTTTGTAATATTTCAAGGTCTGTTCGACGCAATAGTCCGAGACCTCTCAAGCTACAGGTTTGGCGACGTTAGAGTGACAGACGAAGAGAGCTTTATCACAAAATCCGACATTTTTCTTGTCAACTGGTTCGAGCGAATTCCCTTCGTGGAGGCAGCCGCTCCCCGCATAGACTCTTCTGCGTCAATCAACGTGACAAAAAACGGCAAAAGAATAGAGGAGTTCCGTGTGCCCGTGGTCGGAGTCGATCCATTCCGAGACACCAGGGTCTCCACAGTATACCAGACGGTAACTGAAGGCCAGTATGTGTTCTCCAGAAACTCAATTGTGGTGGGTTCATCGGTTGCCCGGGATCTTGGCAACATCAGAGTCGGGGACAATCTTAGAATCAAAATAACAGACAGGCATGGAGTTGATCAAATAAGGAATTTCGTTGTTACCGGAATTGTCAGCTCGCCAGGCGGTCAAGGCCTTGATACAAGCGTGATCATGCACATAGACACATTGCGTGACATGATGGACAGGGACGGCGAAACAGGACAAATCTTGGTGAAACTAAACGATCCAAAAAAAGCACTTGATGTCAAAGAATTCTTTTTGCAGTCGTTCCCAAATGATGATTTCATCGCTGAGACAATAGAAGAATCAGCAGAAGACGCACTCCGTGGGTTCAGATCTGGAATTGCCATGATCAACATGATAGGATACTTTGGAATGATGTCATCTGCATTCGCGGTAGTCACGATTCAGATGATGCTTGTCTCAAGCAAGACGCGCGAGATCGGAATCATGCGAGCAATAGGCGCAAAAAGAAAGGACATCCTGGTGCTCTTCATAGTGCAAGGAATGATGATCGGTGCGCTAGGTGCAAGCGTAGGAACCGCACTTGGCCTTACCTACACCTTTTACGCAAAAGAGACCAAAATGACATTTCAGGGAAGCATCCCGCTGCAGGTAAGCTACGACTGGCCTAAAATCATCCAGACCGCGGTGACTGCCTTTGCGCTTGCGGTTGCGGCTTCGATTTACCCGGCATTCAAGGCAACAAAGCTTCAGCCAGTGGAGGCAATGAGATATGTCTGATTTGGTTCTAGAAGTAAAAAACCTCAACAAAATCTACGGTGAAGGCGAGACCCAAGTCCACGCATTAATCGACGTCTCGTTTTCAGTCAAGAGGGGAGAGTTTCTTCTCATCGTGGGAAGCTCCGGCTCCGGAAAATCGACACTGCTAAACATGATAGGCCTTCTCGACAAGCCGACAAGCGGCCAGATATACATAGACGGCGTAAACACCACAAATCTTTCGGACAACCAAATATCGTCTTTTAGGAACTCCAAGCTCGGTTTCATCTTCCAGTTTTCAAACCTCCTAGTCGATCTTACGGTTCTTGAAAACGTAATGTTGCCACGAAACATACAAGGAAGTGTCCAAACCGCAATGCAGGACGCCATAAATCTGCTAAAAGGCGTCGGACTCGAAAACCAGATCCACAAGCGAGCAAACAAAATCTCAGGCGGTCAGGCTCAAAGGGCAGCCATAGCACGAGGACTCATCAACAAGCCCGCAATAGTGCTGGCAGACGAACCTACAGGCAACCTCGACTCGATAACTGCTGAAACTACAATCCAGCTCATGAAGTCGATGGCAAAAAAACTCAACCAAACGTTCATCGTAGTCACACATGACAGACACCAATTCGGCGACGTAGATCGTGTTATAACAATCAAGGACGGACGCGCATTTGAAGGCGAAGACGTGCCTCACAAAATGGAGGTCGCTATATGAGACTCGTGATTCTTGCAATGATGCTCCTCTTTGTGGTGCAGTTTGTCACATCGGATGTACGTGCACAGCTCGGCAAGGGAGATTCCCCATTTGAAAGGCAGTTCCAAGACATCAAGTTCCTTGATGGCTATTTTGGAACACTCAACCAGAAAATCGAAGTGACGCCAGGCGACAAAAACGTCCCATTTACTGTGGTGTTTGCAAACATTGGCTCGCAAGACATCACGGGAATCAAAGGGCAACTGCAAATGCCAATCGGGTTTTCACCAGCCGATGGCAAGGGGGCGCTTATCTTGGCAGACAGCGACGCGGAAGCCCTTGCAGGCAAGCATTTCTCTCTGACATTTTTTGTTAACATTGACAAAAACATCCCAATACAACAATACCCAGCAACCGTAAAGCTCGACTACTCCAGACTCAGAGAAGCGGGACAGAGAACGTCGTTTCATGATTTCAAATTCAGAGTGACTGGAGAAAGCATCCTCAACCTCAAGGCGCTGAACCCATTTTTGGCATCCATCAACAACAATGAGGTCACAGTGGAGATATCCAATACAGGCACCGCACCGCTCTCCAACGTAAAGATCGTGTTGCAAAACACCCAGACGTCGGTCTCTGCTACCGCAAATCCAATCACAAACGTAGAAAATGTCGTCTTTGATCAAAACGAGTGGGACATAGGAACAGTAGATCCAAAATCATCTAAAAAATTCACATTTAATGTGTACGTGCCAGAAAACGTGCGCACCGAAACTCTGCATACGCCGCTCCAGATAACCTACTTTAATGCGCACGGAGATAAAATCACGGACAACCGAACGGTGGACTTTTACATCCACGGACTAATTGACGCAAGAATCTATAATGTCGGCGTGATCGACCTTTCTGGCAAGCAGACAATAATTGGCGAGGTAATAAACGAAGGAAACACAAACGCGCTTTTTGCATTCGTGACTCTGGAGCCTCGCGCCGGCTCTAACATAAAAAAAGTGACGCAATTCATTGACGAAATAGAGATAGACTCGCCAGTCCCGTTTAACATACCGGTGGAATTTGAAGGGGAGCCAAGATTCGGAGATCACGACATCAGAATCACAGTAAGATACAAAGATGATCTGCGAAATGAGCATCTCATAAATTACGACACCACAATCACCCTCAAAGACACAACCAAAAAGCCAGAGCCCACTGTGGCAGATTACATGCCAGTCATACTTGGCGCAGCGGCCGCAGCGGGAGGCTTTGCCATATACAAAAAGAAAAGAAAGAAAGCGGCAGCTCCCGCAGCAAGTTAACTTCTGCTCGTAGAAACCGATTTCTGCAATGATCGAGGTTTTACGCAAGCATAGTTGAGAAAGGAGGGGTTGAACTTCTTATTCTTAATGGAACCACCACATCAAACCAAACAAATTATATCATATGACTGAGATCCCACTTCATGCAGGGGGATGAGATTGAAGTCCCAAAGGAACTGCGGCCGTTCATGCTTGAGGCTGCAAAAGAAACCAAACTGGGCCACAGAAACGGCGCAATAAGACAGTTCAGGTATGGCAACTTGCACATACGAGAGTATGATGACAAATACCTTGTGCATACAGACAGGGTGGATCCGCTCAAAGATCCGCTGGGGCATCTGATCTTTGACGCACAAGAGATTCTGGTAGGACTCGCAGCTGGCGCACTTGGTGGAGCAAAGGTGGCATCATATCTATACAACAAAAGCAAAAAAACGAAACTGGACAAACAGATCGCAGTCGCAGCAGGGATGGCATCGTCGCTTGCAATCGGCTACATTGGTTATCGTCTTGCAAAAAAAGCCAAGGGCCAATAAGGAGGCATCATGACTGCTGCCCGCACAATCAAAGTTCTCTTCAAGCTCGTACCACTCATAATCGCACTACGGCGTGATCGGCGCGAGTGGGTAAAGACCGAAGGAAAAAATGTAGACTATGCCAAATTCTCAAAAAATGCGAAAAAAATTCTTGACACTTTTGTGTCATTAGGGCCAGTTTACATAAAGCTTGGGCAGTGGCTCTCATCAAGGGCTGACATTCTACCACAACCATACATGGAGGAGCTCGCAAAGCTCCAAGATGATGTGCCTGCAGCACCATTTGAGCAAGTAAAACCAATACTGGAAAGAGAGCTAGGTCCACTAGATCGTGCATTTACATTCATTGAGACAAAACCGCTATCCGGTGCATCACTGGGGCAGGTCTATCTTGCCAAAGTACAGCAAAAAGACGTCATAGTCAAGGTAAAGCGACCCGGCATCGAACAAGTAATCGAAGAGGACATCAAGGTTCTAAAAAAAGTCCTGCCGCTTGCGATGAGATTCGTTGATCCAAACCTGAGATTTTCCGCACAGTCAATGCTTGCCCAATTCATAGAAACTATTCACGAAGAGCTAGATTACACAAAGGAATCAGCCAACCTAAAGACAATCAAAAGAAATCTGATGCGTCACGACAATGTAGTTGTGCCCCAAGTCTTTGACGACCACACCACAAAAGACGTTCTTACCCTAGAATACATTCCAGGCATCAAGATAACAGACATCGAAAAGCTAGACAACAAAGGAATAGACAGGCAAAAAATTGTGATCGATGTACACAAGGTCTTCTTTACGATGCTTCTGCGTGACTCGATATTCCACGCGGATCCTCACCCCGGAAACATCTCAATTGCCGATGACGGCTCGCTGATCCTCTACGATTTTGGGATGGTGGGCAGAATCGACAACGAGACCAGAATGAGGCTGGTGCGTCTCTATCTGGCGCTTGTTGAAAAAGACCCATCAAGGACAGTAAACGCAATGAGCGAGCTTGGAATGCTAACTCCTGACTTTAACCGCTCGGTGATAGAGCAGGGAATAGACCTGTCCATCCGCACCATGCACGGAAAAAAGCCAGACGAAATGGAGGTTCGCGCACTCTTGGAGCTTGCAAACAGGACGATGTCGAAATTTCCATTCACGTTGCCAAAAAACCTTGCACTCTACCTAAGAATGAGCTCAATCATAGAGGGAATTTACAAAACACACAAAGTTGACTTCAAGTTCGTCAAGGTGTTAAAACAAATTCTAGAAGAGGAGCAACTGATCAAAGACGCATACATTGAAGAGCTCAAGTACTCGTTCACAAGATTTGCAAAATCTCTCGATGCCACAATCTCCATTGCGCCAGAGCTCAAAAAATTCCTAGAAGAGAACCGCTCTCTTCAGCTCCTAAATGCAAAACCAAAAACAAACACACTCCTTGCAGGAAGCATCCTATCCTCTGCCATCTTTATTGGATCTGCTCTGATCTATCAGTCAAACGAAGTGGCTGGAGCTGCAGGGATGATCGGCTCGCTTGTCGTGATGGGAATATTTGCAATATTCAGAAAGTGATCATTCTATTGCGATCTGTTTTCCTTTTTGTGCCATCGGAATCCTGACTGTGAGAACTCCTTGAGCAAATTTGGCGGAGATTGTCGCATCATCGCCTTCTTTGACATGAATGGGCAACAGAATCTTCTTGTCTATGATGTTTGGTCTTTGCTTGCAAACAATATCTCCCTTCTGCTGCTCTTGTTTTTCCGCCTTGACTGAAAGTATGTTTCTGTGCAAGGTGAGTCTGATGTCTTTTTTTTCAAATCCGGGGAGGTCGATTACAACCGTTAAAGAATCACCATCTACATACATATCAACCGGCGGCAATACGAACTCGTAAAACTCTCTTGATTTGTTGCCTATCTCCCTTATCATTTCTTTTGCCATGTGTCTTATTATGCCCATTACGTCTAATTCAGCATTCTTAATTAAAAGTCTTGATAGATTTTTAAAAACAACGACCAAACCCAATACATTCAATGATCATTGTAATTGAGGGCGCTGATCAGGCAGGGAAAAAAACCCAGTCGCAGCTCTTAGCAAGAGCGCTCAAAAAAAGTAAGATAAAAACAAAGATTTTCAGCTTTCCAGATTACACCACTCCGCTGGGACAAGAGATCAACAAGTTTCTGCACGGCAAAAGAAAGTTTCCCCCACAAGTGATCCACTGTCTGTTGGCAGCAAACAGGTGGGAAAAACTTGCAGAAATCCAGAAGGCGCACCAGAAAAACTCCGTCATCATAATGAACAGGTACTACCAATCAAATCTGGTATACGGCGTGGCAAACGGCCTGAATCTGAGCTGGCTCCAAGGCCTAGACGAGGGACTCCCAAAGGCAGACCTTGTAATAGTGCTCGACGTCCCACAAAAAATCTCGTTTTTGCGCAAAAAGACAAAACGCGACAGATTTGAAAAAAACACCAAATTCCTCAAAAAAATCTCAAAAACATACAGAATTCTGGCAAAGAAGTTTGGATGGAAGGTAATCGATGCATCACAAACAAAAGATCGAGTTCACCAAGAAATAATGAAGACGCTCTCAAGCAAGCTTGCAAGACTATGACAAAACAGTTCCTCGACATCGTAGACCCAATTCACAACTTTATCCGAGTCTATGAAGCAGAGCGGAAAATAATTGACTCACCGATCTTTCAAAGACTTCGACGAATCAGGCAGCTCTCGGGGGCGCACCTTACCTATCCGGGGGCCCAACACTCTAGATTTGAACACTCACTAGGCGTGATGCATGTTGCAGGGCAGGCAGCCAGCGCCCTAAAGGAAAAAGGACTGCTAAGCTCAGAGCAAATCCAAGACATAAGGATTGCAGCGCTCCTCCACGACGTAGGACACGGGCCTTTCTCGCACCTATTTGAGGAAGTGCTTCAGACAAAAAAGAAGATCTCACACGAGGAGATCGGAAAACGGCTCATACTGCACTCAGAGATAGGCGACATCCTTGACAAGAACGGCATAAACAAAAAACACGTAACCAAGCTTGCCTTTGGCGATTCGAGATACCGCTTCGTCAACGAGATAATCTCCGGTTCGCTTTCTGCAGACATGATGGACTATCTGCAGCGCGACGGATATTTCACAGGAGCAGAGCACGCCAAAATAGACCACCAGAGAATCATTCGCTCCCTTGACGTATACAAAAGCAAACTTGCGCTAGACCGATCTGCTCTGTACTCGTTCGAGTCCATGATACTGTCCAGATACCAGATGTTCAAGGCAGTCTACTTTCACAAAACGGTGCGTTCAGCCGAGGTAATGATGCTTGAAGCAATACGCCTCGCAGACGACGAATGTGACTTTACTGCGCTGAATCTGGACAATTATGTCAAGATGACTGACGAGTTTGTGGTCTCACAAATCCTCGGCCTAACGTCTCATACAGCCGAGCTGAGACGCGCCAAACAGTTTGCGCAGGACTACCAAGACAGGCGTCTGCTAAAATGCGTCTTTGAAAAGGTAATGGCAGGCAAATTCGGAACTCAGGATCATCTCAGAGACAAAATTGCAAGCAGGGCAAAGCTTGACATTGCAGAGATCTTTGTAGACACATCAACCACCTCCTCGCTACCTCTGACGCCCTCAAAAGAAAAGACAAAGTCAATAATTCTCATAGAGGGCACAAAACGTTCAGCTCATGAGATTCCCTTCTCCAAAATACCTGTGGTGTCATCTATGGCCGAATCCATGAACATACTTCGAATATACACGACACTAAAACACAGAAAAAAAGTTGAAATTGCAGCAAAATCGCTTCTTGGTGAATAGAATGAAAAAACGCATAGTCATCAAACTGTCGGGCCAAATCTTTGGCATGGAGAACAGCACAAAGATTCTAAAGGACTATGCAGCGTTCCTAGTAAAAATAAGCAAGATCTGCCAGCCAATAGTGGTCGCAGGTGGTGGAAAAATCGCAAGACACTACATCACACACGCAAGATCATCTGGTGCGGACGAATCGACACTTGACGAACTTGGCATCGAAGTCTCAAGACTCAACGCAAGGCTCCTCATCTACGCCCTCAAAGGCAAAGCATATCCACATCCGCCTGTCACGCTCACAGAGGTAAGACATGCAGTAGATAGCGGACTCATCGTGGTAGCGGGCGGCCTCCATCCCGGCCAGAGCACAAACGGCACAGCCGCACTTATTGCTGAAAAGGTTCACGCAGCGGAATTTCTGAACGCAACAGACGTAGACGGCATATACGACTCCGACCCAAACAAAAACCCAAAGGCAAAAAAATTCAAGCGAATCGAACTCAAGAACCTGCGCAGCCTTCTTGTGCGCGAGGACTCTATTGCAGGCGGCTACGACCTAATGGATATAGTGGCACTCAAAGTCATAGAGCGCTCAAAAATCAAGACCCGCGTGATCAAGGCAGACATCCCAACAATCGAAAAGGCAATCAGGGGACAACCGGTCGGCACCGAAATAGTCCTACCTTAACTCATTTTGTACGGTAGGGTATTGGTCTGTCCAGATCTCAACTTTGTCGCCAGGATACTCCCTGATGCCTGACTCTATAGCCTTTTTGAAAATATCGAGTGCGGCATCTCTCTGCAGGGCCTTTGACTGGGCCTTTGTGTACCCTTCCTCGTCAACTAAGATCGTCACGTAGCCATCGGCAGTCTTTATTATTGCGACCAGATCCTCCTCCCCCACAGGAACGAATTGTCCGTCCTTTTTCTTTGTAGTCAGAGTCAGCATCGCAAAGCCGGCAAGCTTGAACAGCGTCATCTGTGACTTTGCTGCCCGCTCTTTTCCTATCTTGACTGCCTGAAAATACTGCAACTGATTACCTCAAACCAAATCTCACTTTAAGGTTTAGTCCCAAATCAGGCCTCTCAACATTTATGACACAGAAAAACACAAACAAGTTGTTGAACTCTAAAATAATTCTTGCAGCAATAGCCGCAGGACTCGCAGGTGTCATTGGGTTCATTGGGCTCTCCGGCTCCCAAATCATCAACGACGTCACAGAGGGCGGGTTTGGAAAGATCTCGTCGTCCCCAATCAAGGTAATACCAATCGAGGTCGAGCTTGCCAACCTGTCCGTTCTTTCCGTGACCGACTCGGAGGCCCAAATGCAGATCGACTTTAAAATAACCAACCCCAACTACAAATCAGTCATTCTCCAGCTAATCAAATACGAGCTATATCACGACGGCAAACGCGTATTTGTGGGCCAAATCGGGGAGAGGGCCGAAGGCGCAATAGACAGCTCCAACTACTTCACAATTCTTAGGGACAACCCACAGATACTTGGCGACAAATTCACCATCAAAAACACCGGCACAGACCCACAATTCTGGGATGCTCTGGCAGCCGACAAAATCCAGTGGCGTGTCAAGGGCGAAGTCTACTTTAATTTGAGCTCCATGACAAGCGGCCATGAGAACATAATTCCATTCGAGTTCACGCAATAGCCTGTTCACATCAAACAAACACAGCTTTAGTTTGCATTTTAGGTGCAGATAATACATGCTCAGCCCATACTCTGTAGACAATCTGACCCACGCAGCAGAATACCTCTTCAACCTAGCCAAGTCGATAAACACAGAGATACAGGCGCTGCAGAAACTCAAAGACGAAGTAGTCTCCCAACAGAAACAAGCCCACAAACAAGGTCAATTAGTAAAAAAAATGACCAATTACCTAAGCGACGAGCTAGGCCGAATCGAGCTGCAAAATACCGATCTCTCCTTTGACGGCAACCTCAAAAAACTGTCCGAGATGGAAACAAAACTGAGGGTGCTGAGGGGCAGACTTGCAGAGTTTGTCGACAACGACGCAGACGAGCTAAAAAAATCAGACTCGACAATAGCAAAAGAGCTAAAACAATACGAAGCATTCTTAATTGAGCTTACCGCTGCGCTAAACCAGAAAATCCCACAACTGGAAAAAATCGCCCAGAGAATCAGGGCGGAAACAAGAGAGTCGCAGCAACAAAAGATGCTCCTCAAAGAAATGGCGGATCTCTTCAACGACGAACTTGATGAGTTGGACTCGGCATTTGCAGAACTCAAGGGCCGCTTCACTGTATCATAAAATGGTAAAATTATGATATTTTGTCTATATGAAAAAAATTTTGGAAAAATTATATAAGATTTGGGGGTAGATTGCAAGCAAATGGCAGAAGCATCATTGGCAGCATATGGCTCAGCTATCGGCGTGGCAATTGCACTAGCTGTAGTGTTGTTTGCACTACGGGGCAAGGGCCACCCAGAACCACTAGAATAAGATCAAAAGATCTTTTTTTACTTATTTTTGCTACTGTAGAAGCTATTTTTTCTGGCCGAACAGCTCTGCAAGCGAGAACTGCTTGCCCTGCTGCTTTTTGATGTAGCACCGCTCGTAATACTGACACCCAGAGCATTCGGCGGACGGCTCCAAAATGGGCAGCTTTTTCTCCGCTATTAGATTCGAAAAGACACGAACCCTCCTTATCGTCTCCTCGAACATTTTCTTGTCACGCATTACCACAAAGGAGGACTCTTTTTCGTCAGTAAGGTACACTATGACGCCGTCGGTTTTGTTATAGATCCACATGCACGCATTTATGTACAATACGTCGGAGGCGTCAGGTGTCTCTGGCTGCGCTGGAGCCTTTTTGAAAATCAATACAACATCGTCTACTATCATGTCTGCCTGGCCCTTTAGCTTGATGTCCTCAATTGCAAACTCACCAGTCTTTGCACCATATGGCAGCTTCCTTATGAGGCCGCCCACCATTTCCGTGAAGCTCCTGTCTCCTTCCTCTCGTCTGTCGAATCTGTCAAAGTACGACCTCCTCATGCATCTGACCACCTCGTGCAAAAAGATTACCTTGCTGTCTGCAGCGTCGGGAACTCCAAAGCCGATTTCCTTTGCGAGTGCGTCTGCTGCTGCGCCGATGATTCTCCGATAATCTCTGTCGCCCATCATGACGCAACACCGCCTAGCTTAGAAGCCCCGTCAAAAATCTCGATATTCTATCTGAGAACGCAAGAGTCACAAAATGCAAACCAAAGCCAACCACTGCGCCAACCACAAGGTTTGAGGTGGCAAAGTAAATCCCCAAAAACAGACCAAGAGCAGGCAATGTCATGATTAGAGCCAAAAACGTGCTCACCCAGACCGTATTTACCAGCGTCTCAGTTGTGATCTCGGTCTTTTTTTTGGGGAGTTTTATCATTTATGGCCTTTGGCTGCTACTTCCATATATTTATTGAATCATTCCTGCTCCACTATGAGCCTAGACATTGTGGTCTGAGGCGGGATCTTCTGCTCCACCGCAAATGCGATTGCAGCTATGTTTCTTACCTCGTAGGCAGTCAGCTTTGTAATTCCAACTATAGTGGAAAAGTTGAACATTTTGGTAAAAGACCTATTCACCGCTTTGTAGATTGCCATCTCAAAGGAGTGCTCAAACTGGGAGATTGCCTCAATTTCGTCTTCTGTCTGTGGAACCAAGTCGCGATATCTGGTTGCAGCAAGCTCATCGAAGATGCTTTTCACCGAATCAGACGAGATCATCTTTCCCAGAAGGTCGCGCGGTATGCTTGGCGTGTGAGTGACTATGAGGTGCTGTATCTGTTCTTCATCCAGTCCCCAGAACTTGCCACGCAGAATAGAAAGTATGTTGTAAAAATCAATGTCCATCCCGACTAGCCTGATAAGCTCCCTGTCCCTCGTGTTCCTCACTGCACGGCCAAGCTGCTGGTAGAGGATCTTGTCCAAAAAGACATCAAACACCTGGATGTTCTTTTTGTCGTTGTATATGGCCACTGCCTTTGCCATCTCTTCGCCAAACTCGATCGCACTCAGGCTGGCCACTGCCTCTTCCAAATCCTTTGAGACAAGGGCCTTGAGGACGATGTCGCGCTGGCCAATGAGCTCTTCTGCGTGCAAATTGAGGTGCTGCTCTATTTCCTCCTGAGGCTTGTTTAGCGCCTTTCCTTTTAGAATCATCTTCAAATTGGAAATTATGAACTTGAGATAGTACGCGTCAAGAACCTCGGATCGTCCCGCAGTCTTTGAAATGGAATAATGGATGTCTGCAAGCTCGCTTCTGAGAGCGGACTCGATCTTTGCCGCGGTAAACGGCTTGTTTATCTTCGAAACGGCGTCCGCATACTTGGTGTTCTTTATTCTTGTTATTAGCTCGTCCAGATCGCGTGACTCTGCCAAAGTCTGCAATTCAGCCTTTGAGAGCAGCTTGCCTCTTTGGCTGTACGACTTGACTGAGGCAAAAACCCTTTGTGAGCCACCAGAACCCATTAGTCTGGCTCCAATTTGCAACGGATTTTAATGTTTGGAGATTTTGCCAGTTCAGCCGACACTTTTGAGAAAATCGAGCGTTTTTTCTTTTTCAGACTTTGACATCTCCATGAAGCTCTCAAGGAACTCCTTCTGAGTCAAGATAAATTCGTCTGATACTTGGAGGAAGCGCTTCTTGTCAAAGGGCAGAAGGTCTTCAAGCTTGCCGTCGCAATAAGCCCTGACATAGCTCTTGAAAAGTGAAAACACAAAACGCGAGGCAAACTTTGCCAGAATTCCAATCTGCTCCACAAACTCGGCATCTGCGTCGCCGTATTGCGCAAAAAATCTCTCCAGAATCTTCTCCCTGCCAATAATCTCGTCCAGAGCGAGTGCTACGAGGAACCCCTTGACTGTAAGCTGGTAGTATGGCACGCCCTTTTCCTGCAGCGCCTTTGGGCCACGCTTCAGCGGGAGCCGGCCTGCCTCCTCCACAACCCCAAGAGGAATCAATATCTCGTCGAGGTCGCGAAATATCCCAGAGTAGATGTTTTTCCAGACTGTGCCGCTTTCCTGTGCAATCCGCTGTGCTATGGCGGTCCTCGTTGTCTGCGCCGGATTGCTATGAGTTGCCAGACTCACAATTATCGCACGCTGCCTAAGCGCCTCGCCAGTAAGTTCGTCTTTCGTCTTGAATGTCTCAAAGATACCAAGTCTTGTCCGCCCTGCCTCAGTTGTAACATAATTCTTTGATTTTATGTTATTATCTTAGAATATTCGTATTTAACAATTTACATTTTTTCGAGTCGAAACTTCTCTAACCTTAAATAATTTTCACCTATTCAAACGTGCAATGAGGAACAGGAATCACAAGTATGCTCTATTACTTGTGGTAGCAGTTGCCGCAACAGCTACAGGCGTACTGTCCACTGCCTACGCACAGCAAATCGAAGATGGCATGGACGGCTACGTAACAAGGGGAACCGGAATCGACACCGGCAACCCCAATGAATGTTGG